>CAIUWO010000724.1 GCA_903902895.1 Candidatus Hydrogenedentota bacterium
AAAATCCGCCTTTGTCCAGATGGCCTGGTCCTCCGTCGCGGTCAGTTCGCCCTTCTCAAAGCTCCACACGCCGGCCGGATAGACCGCGTTCGACAGGTCCGGCGCGAACAGGTCCTCCCAGCCCGCCGTCGAATCGGGATGCTTCAACGGCTCAGCCGCGCCGGCCACGCATGCCGTGGCCATCAAAGACAATCCCAGCATGCAGCAAATCATCGCTCTGTTCATTTGGAGCCGCTCCTTGTTGTGTTCCGTCCATGTCCGCGCCCTTCAGTCGCGCGTCGGACGCTCCTCGTTTGAATTGTGCTTTTCCGCTTCTCTGTCGGGAGGTTTATTATGGCGGCCCCGGCATGGGCTGTCAAGAACTAGGGGACGCCCGCCGCATGCCTGGTCAGCCGGGCGGCTGGCCGGGGCGAAGCGTCGGCGCGAGGGGACAGCCCGCGCAGCGCGGGTGGGTGCGGCAAAAGTCCTTGCCGGTCCAAACGATCAGCCCGTGATACTCGCGGTAGGTGTGGAGGTCGGAAGGCACGTGGGTTTCCAGCAGCGCCCGCAGCGGCTCATAGCCGAGGTTGGGCGCGACCTATCCAGAGCAGGCCGTCGTCTGTCGCAACCACCTGCTGGTGCTCCACCCCGAATCCTTCGCCAAAAACGATATACCCGCGCCGCAACTGACGGCGGCCTTCGAACGCGAATCCGCTACCGGTAGGCTGGTATGGGCAAATTTAACCCCAAAGGGCGGTGCGCCCGCTTTTAAGTTAGCCCGCCGGATTTCGGAAGGGTGGCCCGGCACCATGACTGCATCACGCATGCTTGACAATTCGCCATTCCTTGGCTAGTCCTGAAATGCCGCCGCCGGCGAGTACTTTCGTGCCGTCCGGGGAAATGGCCAAACTCTCGACGGAGCAGCCCGCTCCGTGTGTCATCCCGATTAGTTTCCCTGTTACCACGTTCCATGCCGTGATCGTGCCGTCTGATGAACCCACGAACACCACGCGTCCATCCGGGAGAAATGCAAGGGAACGCACGCTGCCATGGTTTACCTCGAACACGGCCAGCTGTGCGCAAGCCTCCAAGTCCCACAGGACCGCGAGGCCGCACCAATGTCCGGCGAGCACCTTGCACCCGTCAGGCGAAAAAGTCGCACACATGACCAGCGGCAGTTGACCAAGCAACGCCCGGGGCTTGGTCCATTCATCGACCATCCACACGTTCACGGTCTTGTCATAGGACCCCGTCAGCATCTGACGGCCATCTGGAGAAAAGGCAACGGAACGCACTTGTGACGTTTTGTGTCTGCGCACATCGCTGCGCAGTTGCCACCCGGAAGCGGCATCCCACAGTATGGCCGTGCAATCCCTGTCATGGTCGTCGCCCCCTCCCGTGAGTACTTTGGTCCCGTCTGGTGAAAAAGCCACGGAATTAACAGCCTGCGTATGTCCGGAATAGGCGCACATCCTTATGCCGGTGGCCACTTCCCACAGATGCACCGTGCCGTCGTCCGCGCCGCTGATCGCATGAACGCCGTCGGGCGAAAAGGCGATGGAATTTACCTTCGCTTTGTGTCCCGTAAACACGCGCAGGAGCGCGCCCGTGGCCTCGTCCCATAACCTTAGCTTCCCGTCACGCGAACCGGTAAGCACCTTGCATCCGTCGGGAGAATAGGCCGCCACATTCCCGTCCACAAAATCCCAGGGGAATACTTGCAGACCCACTCCCGAGCCCACATCCCACACCCTGACCGCGTCGTCCGCGGCGGTAAATACCCGGGTTCCTTCCGGATTGAAAGCGACAGTTTTCACCGGACCTGTATGGCCGACAAAGGTTCGAAGAATCCAGCCCGTATCGACATCCCACAACTTGGCGGTACAATCACCCATTCCGCCCAGCAGTCTACGGCCGTCCCGGGAGATGGCCACCGAATGCGCAACGGTTAGCACTCCCATGGAGTGCCATTGGAAATTCCTCTTCTCCCCCCGTCCTATCGGGCGCACCACCGCGCCTCCCTGGGTTCCCGAAACAACCGTTGACCCATCCGCCGAAAATCCCACCGACCACATGGCTTCATGACTCAGGTGGAAATAATCGTGTTCGCCTGTCGACGCGTCCCACATTTCGGAGGTGCTGTCATGATGATATTCTGCGGTGACAATAATCCGTTTTGTACTGTCCGGTGAAAAGGCTACCCCGGTCACTTCACGCTCGTATGGACCAAGTTCTTGCAGTTTCTCACCGGTGGCTGCGTCCCACAATCTTGCGGTGCGGTCATTGGACCCTGTCAAGACCTGAGCGTTGTCGTGGGATACTGCCACTGCATACACGGCCTTTCCGTGCCCCGTGAAGGCGCACAATTCGCGACCCGTGTCAATGTCCCACAGTCTTGCAGAGCGGTCGGTCGAACCTGTGATGATTCTTTTGCCATCCGGTGAAAAGGCAACTGCGCACACGGTTTCGCTGTGCGCCGAAAGGCTCTTAAGCGGAGTCCCATCGGCGGCATTGAAAAGGCGGATGGTGCCATCTCTGTATCCGGCAAGAAACCTTGTACAGTCTTTGGAAAAGGCCGTGCAAAGAACAAGCATTCCGTGGCCATACTGCATGACTGGGCCTTCGAACTCCACGCGTTCTTCGTTGTCACACACTTTGTTCTCCGGGATCGATGGTGATGTCATTCTCTTCCTCACCTCTGTTCTGTATTCAAGTCAGCACGTCGGTTGGCCGCCGCGCAAGGTTTGCGCGAGGGGACAGCCCGCGCAGCGCGGGCGGGTGCGGCAGAAGTCTTTTCCGGTCCATACGATCAGCCCGTGGTACTCGCGGTAGACATGCAGGTCTGAGGTCACATGGGTTTCCAGCAGGGCGCGCAACGGCTCGTAGCCAATGTTCGGTTCCACCAGCCCGTGCCGGGACAGGATGCGCCGGGTGTAGGCGTCGACCACAAAGACCGGCTTGTCGCAGGCGTAGAGCAGAATGTCGTCCGCCGTTTCGGGGCCGATGCCGTGGAGCGCAAGCAGTTCGTCGCGCAATTCCGGCAGGGGACGGGCGGCCATGCGCTTGAGCGAGCCGCCGTAGTGGGTCATGAGGTGTTCGCAGAAGAGACGTACCCGTTTTGCCTTCTGCCGGAAATAGCCCGAGGGGCGCAGGGCCGCCTCCAGCGTTTCGTCAGGGGCGTCCAATATCCCCCGGGGTGACAGCAGTCCCGCCGCTTTCAGATTGGCGATGGCCTTCTCCACGTTGGTCCAGGCCGTGTTCTGCGTGAGGATGGCGCCGATGGCGATTTCAAAGTCCGTGTCTCCCGGCCACCAGTGAGTCGGCCCGTAATGGGCCGACATGCGGTCATAGAAATCGCGCAGCGTCACCGCGAGCCGTGTGGAATGGGCGGGCCGGTTCACGTAAAAGTTCTTCCTTCCCGCAGCAGGCGGTCGAGCAGCAGAATGCCCATAATGCTGATGGCGTCGCGAATCTCGCCCGACGTGACCATGCGCACCGCCTCTTCGAAAGGCACACGGCGTAGCGAAAGCACCTCCGTGCCTTCGGGCTCGGCCTCGACATCGTGCAGACCGGTGGCCACGAACAGGCGCCCCCGCTCGGAGGAGTGGCAGTTGCTCATGTGCATCTCGCCGCCGATGGGTTCCCAGCGGTCGGCCGTCAGCCCGGCCTCCTCACGCAGTTCCCGTTTTATGGCGGCCAGCGCCGACTCGCCGGGGTCGGTGCCGCCCTCGATGATCTCCCAAGAGTACTCTTCCATCGTGTAGCGGTACTGGCCGACAAGGACCAACTGCATGTCGGGCGTGAGCGCCAGCACGCCGGTGGCGATGCGCGTTTCCACCACGCCATAGATACCGGGCGCGCCGTCGGGTCGGATGACCTGATCCTCCCGCACGGTAATCCACGGGTTGGTGTAAACAACGCGGCTACCCAGCGTTTTCCAGGGATTGGCTTCGGTCATGGCAACACTCCTTGCGCGCCATGATACCGCGCAAACGGGGGACGGGGGAAACGGGAGGGGCGCGCCATCTCGCCTATTTCGCCTTGTAGTGAATGACCGCCGCGCCGGGCTTGGCGGGGATGGTCACGTCGAAACCGGCCATAATCTCTTTGCCGGTGATCTCACGCGCGGGCGCGTTGTCCCAGTCGGTGAGGGTGTAGGTCTTGTCCGGGTCGAGGCCGCGCGGCATGACCTGCAGTGTATCGTTGGCGCAGTCGTCGCGGCGGAAGGCCAACACCAGTCCCTCGCTGCGCGCTTCATCGTGGTACTGCCAGGCCATCCAGCGGTCCTTGTCGAGGCAGTTGGGTGTAAGCGGGTAGAAGTCGGCGGTGAACAAATGGCGAACTGATTTCACCTGCTCGACCATGGCGGCGGCCTTCTGCCACATCTCGCCCTCATGGTACCAGTCAAAGGGCAGGCTGATGTGGGGGCCCATGCCGCTGCGCAGGAGGTAGGCGTCGGGGACCACCGCGCCGATGCCGACGTAGGGCATCCACAGCGACAGCGCGGGGTTCATGGCCTGGTCAGCCACGGGGTCCCAAATGTGGTCGCTGCGCGTGAGGGTCAGCGCGCGGCGCATCATTTCAAAATCAATGCGGCGGCCGCCGCTGGCGCAGTTGTCGATGAGCAGGCCGGGATGATCGCGCATGAGGGTGTCGTAGAAGTCA
>CAIUWO010000725.1 GCA_903902895.1 Candidatus Hydrogenedentota bacterium
CGATCACCCGGCGCAGCGTGAATTCTTCCACCTCGTAGGTGGTCCGCCCCAGGAGATAGAGGGTGTACGCGAAGGTCAACGCCCCCTGGGAACTGATCGTCTTCCCGCTGCAATGTCCCGACTGCCGTATGGCCTTCAGGAAGTCATGCCAGTACGCAAGGTTCAGGGTTCGCTCCTGGGCCTGTTTCAGGATGCTGAAATGCTGGTCCCGGCGCTCCGCACTGAGTTCACCTGTCTCCAGGTCCTTGCCCCGCAGGATTGAATAGACGTAATTCAGCCGCGCCCTCCGGAATCCCTGCCCGACGCTTACCCGGAGCAAGTGATCCGGCTCCGGTTCAAAGAAGTAGTTGAACGGGGAGGGCTTGCCCTTGGGCACCTGTCGGGCACTCCGGCAGAACTCCTCCAACTGGGTGCGCCCCTCATCCCAGAACACGGACATCAGCGTCAGAATAAAGTCCGCCTGGTTCAGCGGTTTGCCCTTGCTGTTGATCCGGACAAACACCTCCGCCACCTGTTCCTCATCCATGGTGGCGGCCAGTTCCAGGGCTGTGAAGGGGAAGCCCACCATCCCGTGCAGGGCCATGATCGACTTCTTGACCTGCCGATCCTCTTCCACGGTCACGTCGCGGGAGTGCTTCAGCCCCGTGAGGTACTCTTCCACAATGCTGAACACGTCGCTTTGACAGCTCCACACCTTGGAGATGTTGGGAATAAAGCTCCGGTCTTTCCGGATGGCCGCGTCCGCCACCTCAAAGGTGCCCAGCAGCGGGTTGAAGGCAATCTCGATCCGCTCCGAACCATAGTTCTCCCGGACCACGGGGATTCCCTTGATGACCGCATACAGGGAGGTCAGCCGCTGCTGTCCGTCCACAATCAGCAGCCTGGCCGCCTTCTGCTTGCTGTCCGTGCCGATGGTCTTCTGCCCCCCATCCACGCCGTTCTGCCACAGCAGGAGGTACCCCACGGGATACCCCCGGTACATGGAGTCAAAGAGATCCCGAACCTTGGCATTGGGCCACACAAAGGGGCGCTGAATGTCCGGCAACCCAATCTCACCCAACTCGATGTAGTTCATCAAGGCTCCGAGTTGATATTTCACTTCTTTGAACAGCGTGTCAGTCATCTGCGTCACCTTTCCACATACCGCGTTTACAACACGAGCACAACACCAGCGATGCGCAAGCACGGCCCGGTGAAGCTACGTGCTTCTTACTAACGCATTTTACCTCGATAGCCCTGTTTATAGTGGCATGCCCCCGCGCGGATCAACTGCGGGGCACCGCGTTCATTTCGCCGGAAACAGACTCATCAGCGCCTCCGTGAACAGGGCATGGCCGCGCACGTCGGGATGGTTGATGGAGTTCTCCAGGTAGGCTATGTAGGGCAGGCCGCGCCGCCAGGCCTGGCACCAGAGTTTGCTGGCATCGGCCAGGGCCACGCTGTTCGCCGGCGCGAACTGGCGCAGTCCCTTCACATAGGGGCGCGGGTCCTCGTCGAATTTGAGCGTCTTCATGTCCATCCAGTCGGGGCGGACCAGGTGCGGGGTGAGGATGACAACCTCGGCCCCGACGCCGCGCAGGCGCGACAGGATGCCGCCGTAGTGGGACTGCACCCCGGCCCCGTCCAGATAGGCGTCGTTCACCCATTCCATGACCACCAGGTCGGGCTTGGGGTCTAGCACGTCGCGCACGAAGTCTTTTTCGCCGCCCGCCGGGGCTTCGAGATAATTGCGGCTGCCCCGGCCGCCCCAGGCGGCGGTGACCAGGTTGATATTGGCCTTGGGAAAGCGCTCTTTCAGCTTCGCCATAAACTGCACTTGCCAGATGCCCATGTTGGTCACGCTGTCGCCCCAGGCAACGAGCGTCAACTTCTCGCCCGAGCACAGTTTGCGCAGGGTGTTGGGCAGCAACTTCTCCGCCGCATCCGAAGACACGGGCAGGGCCGGGGCCAGATTGGGCGTCACGGGAAAGAGCTGTTCCTCGCTAAGCGCGGCGGCGGGGCCCGGTGTCCACACATTCACCACGGGCCTGTCCCCCGCCTGCAGTTCGGGCGGCAACACCACGCCCATGGCGGGCGTGCCCCGGCGCAGCACCGC
>CAIUWO010000726.1 GCA_903902895.1 Candidatus Hydrogenedentota bacterium
ACCCCGTGGCTTTCTGCCGCGAATCGCCACCACGCGCGGTCTGACGCTCGCGATGACTGTGTTTCTTCGGGGCTGGCGGCGCAAACATAAGACGCAATCAGGATGACTCACCACCCTGGCCACTGTGGGTGTTTGCCGCCTCTGCGGAAAGCGGCTTCGCGTTGATGAGCTTGTGGGAGCTGATCCAGACAAATCCCTTTTCGACTTTGAATGTCAGGTTCATGGGACGGAGCAACAGCGCCAAGGCCTCCGAAAACGCAATATTCTTCAGGTTCACGTAGTGGACCCTCCCGGAACTGATGTAACCCGGCGAACCCACCGGAGCGTCGGCATTGTCGCGCCCGTTCGGCAGCACCACGCGCGAATCCAGCACCAGGTTGACATTCCAACTGTTGGCCATGAACGCAAGAACCTCCTCCAGGTGAATGCCCTCAAATTCGAGGTTGATTGGGGACGTGAGCGCGGCGGCCATATCCTTCGTCTTGGAGCGCGTGGAGGGCTTTTTGTCCTTTGCGTCAGCCTTGAGCATGGCCGGTGAACTGATCCACAAATGGGAAGGGGTGGCGACAAAGGTGAGATTCAGCGGCTTCAGCAGGGCGTTCAGCGCCTCCCGAAGGGGAATGTTCTTCACACTGATATGGCGCACCATGCCGTCGGTCACATAATCCGGGCCATATTCCCCGGGAACTACTATGAATGTTGCCTTGGCCGGGTCGGGTTGCAGCGTTGGCGGAAGTCCGACCACCCGCCAGTCAAGGACAACATTGATCCCCCAGGAATCGCTGATGAAGTTGGTTATCCCCAGCAGATGGACATCCATGAACTCCAGGGAGACAGGACTTGCGAGTTTCTGGTCCATGCGGGAAGCCTCGGAAAAGGCGCGGCCTGGAACCAGCACGGCAAGGGAGAAGACTATGACCAAAAGCGTGTTTCTCATCTGAAAGCACCTCTCGGCAGGTACGGACGTTGAACTGAAGTGAACCCAATCCTATCATAAAGACGGCGTCTTTGACGCCATTCGGAAAGAGTCGGGGCGTACCACGGATCGGGAACCTGCACCGACGGGAAGGTGAGCACGCCCGAATGCGGTGGCAAGGCCGTGCTTCCATGGCGGACACATCGGGTATTTCTTCCGCCGCGACCAGCACGGCAAGGGCCATGCAACCGAGGCGCTGCGCCTTGAGCTCATCAAACTGCGCAAGTTGGGGGAAACGCAGGCACAGGAGATTGCTTCGCTTCGCTGCCAAGAAAGCGTGGGACAGGCGCCCTCGCCTGTCGTCCCAGGGCATTCGTTACAAGCTGACCGCCGAGGGCGGCTGTCCCGCATTCCCGAGCCTTCTTACTTCACCGACATCGCCGCCAACGGCGGTCTGCGGCTCGCAATGACGGGCTCTCGGATGGTGCCCTATTTGTGGCTCCCGACACTGGCGGCAGCCGGGCCGGCGCCCTGTCACGCCTTCGGCACCCGTCGCCGACGATTCCTGCTGTTTCGTGCCGTAATCACCTCCCGGCCACTTGCCATCGCAAGGCGGTCTTTGTCATGGTTGCCGCCCCTCTTCAGGCAGACACTTCAGAACTTGCACGGGGCCGAGCAGCCCCGAGGGGGTCAGCGGCGTTTCCGCTTTAAACCCCGCGATGTTGGTCTTCGTGCGCCGCGCCTCAGCAGGGAGCGCGGCGTCGCCAATCAGTCGGTTGGGCCAATTGTTCACAACCTTGATTTCAAGCATGTTCTGACCCGACCGCGCCGCTTTCGTGATGTCGGCGCGGAAGGGCCTGGTCCACAACACCCCCAGCGCCTGCCCGTTCAGGGTCACTTCGGCCATCTCGCGCACATCGCCCAAATCGAGTGCCAGTCCGCCGCCGGCATCGGTAAGTTCTTTGGCGATGTCAAACGTCTTCCGGTATACGGCCGTCCCGGAATAGTGGCGAATCCCCTCCTCGGGTCGCTCGGTCCAACTGGCCAGGGTTTCGAAGGTAACCGCCTCCGGTCCGCCCCATGAGGGGTCGAAAGCAACGTTCCAGGCGCCCTCCAGCGTGCTTGCCTCTTCGTGGCCGGCATGGTTCGTGCGCGCGCCACCCTGCCTGTCCGGCGCAATCTCCTTGCCGAAAAGCACGAAGACCGAACCGTACGGTTCGAAGGCGAGCGGCACCGTTGTCACGCCGTCCTGTTGCCGGAAGGCCTTGGCGTCCCGCCTGGAGCCGGTGAGCGGGTCCCACAGTTCCGGCTGCTTTCCACTGACACGAAATGTAATCGCTGACCCCGCGGCGTTCTCACTCCGGTTCGAGACAAAATAGATGTCCACATCGCCGGCGCGGCGGTGGATATAGCCGTAGGCGTCGTTCTCCCCGTCCCATGCGCAGTCCGGGACCACATTCATCCCGGACAGCACCGCTTTGGCGTTCCTGTCTGCCAGGACACGACCCTGTTTTTGGCCGGAGCTTTCCCGCCAGAGTGTGTCGGCGAGTTCCCTGAAACGTTTCTCCCCGGCGGCTCCGCCCGACAGGCTGGTCATCCGCTCCGGTTTTGCGCCCAGCACCGTCGCGCCGTCTCCAACGAGTTCCCCGACCTTCTCCAGTGCCCGCAGTGAAAGAGTCTTGTGGTCCGGCAGAACCAGCAGCCGGTAGCGCATGCCGCCGGGCAGCGCAAGCATGCCGTCGCCGGCCGTGAGCCGTTCGCACAACACCGTCTCGTCGATCACATCGTAGTCGTGGCCGGGCAGCACGCCCGCGGGGTCCGCCTCTTTTCGCGCCGCAATGTTGGGGACATGGTCCCCGTAGTAGTAGCAGACATCGGCCACGAAATGGCCCTGCTGCAACAGGAACTGACAGCGGTTCATATAGCCGATCACCGCGCCGGCCTGCGCCCACCACGTGACGTTGGGATTAAAATGGGTGCCCGCGAAATACTCCTGTCCCGGCAGCCCCATTTCCGTCGGCGAGCAGGTGAAGGTGTGGATGAAGGCCAGGTTGAGTCCCGCACAGGCCTCGTGGTCAAAGCTGGGCTTGGCGGAGCGCCATAGGATGTCATCCCAATGCGGACCGATAGACGTGAACCCCTCCGCGCCCACCAGCGGCACGCCGTAGGCATGGGCCGCGCTGGCGGCCTGCTTGACGAAGAAGCGGTTCTCCGGCTTGGGGCGGTGCGGCGAAGGCACCCAGAATTCGCTCATGGGCATGTCGCTCTTGCCGAGACATTTCAGTCCGTCAAAGGGACCCGCATGCGGCCCGCCCGATTCGGGGTGAATCCCAAGCCGCGCCTCGTGCGCCAGCGCCGCGAAGACCGCATAGTGGTTCTCCGCCACGCATTCGCCGATGGTCTTGCGGAAATCGGCCAGGAACCGGTTGCTTGTGTCCCGGTCGCCAACGATCCTGCCGGCGACCACCGGCAGCCAGGGAAGGGGATCGTAGCCGCGCCGATCGCGGAATTCCTTTTCAAAGCCGGGCGACCAGTTCATGCCACCGCATTCCCAACTGTCCGAGTGCAGATACTTCAGCGATTTGCCCGCGAGGGGGCCGACGTCGTCGAGAAGCGGGCGCACATGGCGGTCCCAATAGGCGCGCAGCACCGGCGTGCTCATGTAATCAACCACCGGCCCCTGCCATGCCCCGCTGGCAGTCGAGACCACTGCGCCGGACAGGGTATACCCAAAACGCAGGACGACCCAGTCCCCCTTGGGTGCCCGCCATTGCAGCCGCCCCCCGGAAGTCATGCTTCCGGTCAAATCGACCATATCGTCCGGCGCCATGCCCGTCTCGTCCGGCAGCGGGTCGTTGTCCAGCAACAGCGGGCGGCAGTCCGGCGCGGAGCCGCCTATCTCCTTGAAAGCGGATTTCTCCTTGAGCTGGCGGATGGGCTTGGGGCGCCCGGCGGGGGCTGTGTCGCGGTATGCCAGCACGGCCACGTCCCGGTAATACCCGTCGCGGCACTTCGGAACCGGCAGCACCGTGTCCACGGCAACACCGCCCTCCACCCGCGCCTCGGACCAGGTCAACTGCTTTGCCGCCTCTTCCTGCGTCACGTCCGGTGCGCCAAGATTCCAGCCACTCTGAATGTTCAGGCTCAGTTCGAGGCCGAGCCGGTCCGCCTCCGTCACCGCGTGCTTGAACAATTCACGCCATGCGGGTGAGCCGAACATTGGTCCCGCCGGAACAGGAGTGTTGCCTCGCTGACCCGAACCGTCCGCGTCAAAGATCAACGCGCCGCCATAGCCTTTCGCCCGCATTTCCGCCAAGTCGCGCGTGATGGCCTCCCTTGTCACGTTGCCGTTGAGCCACCACCAGAAACAGCGGGTGCGCGCCGAGATCGGAGGTTCGGCAAAGCCCGCCTCCAACTGCGGCAAGAGCCCCCCGGCGCACGCCGTGCCGGACACGATGCACAATGCAATGAAGGCTGTGTGAACTCGTTTCATCTCGTACACCTCTTCGGTTCCAGTTCAGGTCCGCCGGAAGACAACAATAGCCCATGCCCATCCCGCGTTCCAACAGGAAACATGCGGAGGCCGCAGGCCCCACCAACAGTGCCCGGATTCCGTCACGGCCATTTCGCGGGTCATTTGCCGGACGGCCGTCCGCGCCGAAACCGGAACCGTGGAATGCGAGTCAATTAGAATGCGCACGGGGAGTTCCATATGTGCGCGTAACGGGTTCTGAGAGGGCAATTCCGGCGTGGCGACTGCATGCGTAATCTGAAACGGTACATATCCGGCGGGCACAGCCCGGTCGAGATTCGGTGGCATTTGGCCATTCTTGTCGTTGGGTACTGGGGTTTGGTGCTGTGCGCGTGGCTGGGGTATCCGGCGGAAAACCAGTTCTCCGTCACAACGCGCATGCTGAGCGCCCTGGGAAGTTTTGAGGACCGTTACAACCCGCACTGGTACTGGCTGTTTTCCATTGCCATGGTCTTTTGCGGCCTGTGCATGGCACCGGTCATGCTCTACGTCCGGCGCAGGCTGCTGGCCGTATCGGCCTGGGGCGCGTCGGTGGGTGCCCTCTTCTTTCTGTCGGGCTGCGCGGCCATCATGCTGACCGGCCTGTTCCCCTACGCCCACCGCGACTTCCTGGGGTGGCAGTTGGCGCACCTGCACATGAACGCCGCGGCGCTCATCACGGTAAGCTTCGCGCTCGGCGCCGTATGGCATGGACTGCTCCTGCTTAAGGACGGGTTCGCGCGCAGGACCCTTTACCAACACGGAACACGCCCGAACCTGCGTTTCACCGGCCCTTTTCTAGTGTGCATTCCGGTGATCTTCGTCCTCGGCCAAAGAATACGGTGGCAGTCCGTTTTCGCCGGCAATATGACCGAAGCC
>CAIUWO010000727.1 GCA_903902895.1 Candidatus Hydrogenedentota bacterium
AGATGCTGGCGGCCGAAGGCCTCATCGAGCCCCTGCTCGACGCGGGCGGGCGCATGCTCGAGTGCACCTGCGGCCCGTGCATCGGCATCGGCGGGTCCCCGGTCTCCGGCGGCGTGACCGCCCGGACCTTTAACCGCAACTTCGAAGGCAGAAGCGGCACCCAGGACGCAAAAGCCTATCTGGTGAGCCCCCAGACTGCGGCCCAGGCCGCCCTCAACGGAGCCTTCACCGACCCGGCCACCTGGGGAGCCCCCCCGGCCAAGGTGCTCATGCCCAAGAAGGTGCCCTCCATTACGCACTTGTTCGTTTACCCGCCCGAAGACAGCGCTGCCGTTGAGGTGCTGCGCGGCCCCAACATTGTGGCCCTGTCGCGCTTCGACAAGGCTCCGGAGGCTATCGACGCCCTTGTGGCCCTCAAGGTTGGCGACGACATCACCACCGACCACATCCTGCCCGGCGGCTCGGTGGTCATGAGCCTGCGCTCCAACATCCCGGCCATTTCCGAGCACGTGTTCATCAACGTTGACAAAGGCTTTGTCTCGCGCATCAAGGAACTTGGCGGCGGCGTCATCGTCGGCGGCGAGAACTACGGCCAGGGCTCCTCACGCGAGCATGCCGCCCTGGCCCCCAAGTACCTGGGCGTGCAGGCAGTCATCGTCAAAAGCCTGGCCCGCATCCACCGGGCCAATCTGGTCAACTTCGGCATCCTGCCTCTGCTGCTAGAAAACGCGGCCGATTACGACGCCCTGACTCAGGGCGGACGCATCGTCATCCCCGTGGCCAAGATCAAACCCGGGAAACCCGTGGCCGCCAGGGTGGACAACGCCACCACGGTCATGCTCACAAATGATTTGACCCGGAAGGAACTCGACATTATCTTAGCTGGTGGTCTGCTCAACGCCGTAGGCAACAGCTAACGGCAATCCGTCGCCTGCAAACCGTCGGCGGCCGGGGAAAACCCCCTCGGCCGCCGGTTTTTTCGCCTCCCGTTGAGCGATCCAGGTACATCAAGGAGCGCGTTTCATGCTGGACAACATGCGGCAGCATGCCCAATCTTGGGTCATCAAAGCCATCTTCGGTATCATCATCCTGGTTTTCATCTTTTACTACGGCGTGTCCTCCTTCCAGGGCCAACCGGGCTCCGGCGTGCTGGCCATGGTGGGCGACACCCCCATTCTGGTGAAGGACTTCCTCTCCGAGTATGAGGACAACGTCCGGGCAGCCCAGGCGCAGAACCCCTCCCAGACAGGCGAGGATCTGGAAAAGAGCGGCCTGAAAGCACGGGTGTTCCAGCAACTGGTATTGCGCGCCCTGGTGTTCGCTCAGGCGGATGCAATGGGCGTGACCGTATCCCAGACCGAACTGCAGACCGAAATCGGGCGCATTCCCGAATTCCAGAACGCCAGCGGCCAGTTCGACATGGAACTCTACACCCAGAAGCTCAGAAGCCTGGGCCTCAAACCTGAAAACTTCGAGCAGTACCAGCGCAACATTCTGCTCCAGGAAAAGATTTTCACCTACCTTTCCC
>CAIUWO010000728.1 GCA_903902895.1 Candidatus Hydrogenedentota bacterium
CGACGCCGGCGGTGCCACCGTCAGCGGCCAGTTCGTCGCGCCCATGTTGTAACAGGACGTCAACCCCTGCATCTGGCTCAGCCAGTTGCAGAACGCCACCGAGCCGTACCACGACACCCGCACCATCGGGTGTGTGTCCATGGAGTAGTTTGTCGTCCCCGGCAGCCCCACCCGCGTCTTGGATGTGAACAGCCCGCCCCAATACTGGATGTTGCAGTCTGTGGAGGAAAGGGACACGATCAGGAAGCGGAAACCCGCGCCCCCGGCGTAGATGTCGCCCGTGCCCGGCCAGGCCGTCCCCGCCGCGTCACTGTAGAGATACCCTTGCGACAGCGCCCAGTTCAGCACATCGCAATACTCCTTGTTCGTCACCTCGCATTTGCCCAGCGTGTACGCCCCCAGCGTCACACTGTGTACCGGGTCTTCGGTGGTGCCGCCGTAGTTGCGGTCGTCGTTCGTGCCGCTAGCCAGCCGACCCATGTTAAACGCTCCCGCCGCCACGGACACCGTCTGCGGCGTAAGGAAAATCGTGTCGCTCACCACGCCCGAAACCCCGGCCCCGTTGCGGGCCTTGAAGTACACCGTGCGCGGGCCCACGCCAAAGGACAGCGTGAAGGCCGGGGCCGTCCCGTAGGCCGTCCATACTGCCCCCGTGAAGGCCTCCGACTCGCTCGCCATATAGTCCACCGGGCCGTTCGTCGCGGTGTTGTTCAATGTCACCGCAAGCGGCATCGTCGTCGCCGCACCGCTGTTGATCGCAAACGCAGTCACCACCGGCGGCGCGATGAAGGTGGCCGTCACGGAGATATTGGCCGCCACGCTCGTGTCGGTGCGCGCCGCCGTCAGCACGCCGTCCGACCATGTCGAGAAGGCGTAGCCCGTGTTCGGCACGGCCGTGACCAGGGTGCCCGACGCGCCGTGGTTGACCGTCTGCGGCGAAGTGCCGGTGATCGAACCGTTGGCAGCAGCCGTGTAGGTCAGCGTGTACGTGTTCCCCGTCCATTGGGCATACAGCGTGTGATTGGCGGCGGTCGCCACGGTCGTGGCGCTGGTCACCAGCGTGCCGTCGCTGGCAGCGGTGTGCCACCCGGTAAAGGCGTAGCCCGTGCGCGTGGTCGTGGGCAGGGTGCCATAGGTCGCGCCATAGGCAACGCTCGTCGCTGAGGCTGCCGAACCGCCCTGCGCGTCGTAGCTGAGCGTGTATGCGTTCCCCGCAAAACTGGCTGCGGCTGTGATATCGGCGGACACATTTGCATCGGTGCGCGCCGCCGTCAGCACGCCGTCCGACCATGTCGAGAAGGCGTAGCCCGCGGCGGGCACGGCCGTGACCTGGGTGCCGGCCGCGCCGTGGTTGACCGTCTGGGGCGAAGTGCCGGTGATGGCGCCGTTCGCCCCGGCCGTGTAGGTCAGCGTGTACGCGTTCTCCGTCCATTGGGCGTAAAGCGTGTGATTGGCGGCGGTCGTCACGGTCGTGGCGCTGGTCACCAGCGTGCCGTCGCTGGCAGCGGTGTGCCACCCGGCAAAGGCGTAGCCCGTGCGCGCGGTCGTGGCCAGGGTGCCATAGGCCGAGCCATAGGCAACGCTCGACGAGGCGCATGCCGAGCCGCCCTGCGCGTCGTAGCTGAGCGTGTACGCGTCGACGTCGAAGGTGGCGGTTACGGTGATGTCATCCGTCACGTTTGCATCCGTCCGCGCCGCCGTGAGGATGCCGTCGCTCCACTGCACAAAGTGGCAGCCTGTATTGGGCACGGCAACGACGGGCTTGCCCGACTTTGTGTCCTCCACCGTCTGCGGTGAAGTGCCCGAGATCGTGCCGTTCGCCCCGGCCGCATAGGCCAGGGTGTGGGTGATGTACTTGCCGTCGGCGACAAAATTGAAAGTGCGGTCCTTTTTGTTGCCGGCATAGGGATTTGTGAAGGGGGTCTTGCGCCAGTCAGAATAAGAGTCGCCCCTTGTTGTGACCCATGGCTGGAAGAATCCGTAGGCCTGGGAAATCTGCATGCCCTCCAGCGGATGGCTTTCCCATGCCGAGGGCATGTTGAGCGCCCAGGGGAGTCCGTCTTTGTCCACGTAGTAGCTTCCGGCAACCGGGTCCGATGCGTCATCCTCCGTGCCAAACAGGGCGGCGCAATCCGTGGCAAACCGTGCCGTGGGCGGATAGTTGGGCAGATGCACCTCCTGGCCCCGTTTGTTTGTGCGGAAAATGAACGGGTTATAGGGGGAGCACAGCGCCGCCGATTTCATATTCACCGCGGTTGTGAAGGTCACGGCGAGCGTGAAAGGCCGGAACGGCTCCGGCGGCTGGCCCGCCTCGGTGTTGAAGTAGCGGTACCCGGTCACGGTCGGCGCGACTGTTTGGCCGTTGTTTATGATTATCCAGGTCAGATTGGTCTGTCCTGTCTCGGGACTTGCCACGGCGGGCGCACTGCCGTTGACGGACAGGGTGGCGCCTGCCACGTTGTTCGACGCCAGGAGCAGCCCCGGCATTTCTATGCCGAAACCGCTGGCGATGCCGGCTCCGCGCGCCTGTATTTCGCCATAGACGGCAAGGTCCTTGACATAACCGCCCGTGTCTTCAACGCGTGTGGTCTGGTAGCGCACGACAAGGTCGTTCAGGTCGTAGTCGCCCGTATTGGGCCACAGGTCCTCGAACGCGAGCGTGCCCCACGCGCTGGTGATGCTGAAGGCGCGGGCCTTATCGTCGGGACAGTCGTCCACGTCGTCCGGCGCGCCGTCTTTGTCCCTGTCCCCCGCCCGCTTTTCCAGTGATTGGCCGTTGCGCTGGACGGTGTCCAGTCTGAATGACAGGGAGACTTCCCCTTTCTTTATGGGCGCGTCCGTTGTCTGGGCCACGCCGTCAAGCAACGCCTGCACGCGCAGGGCGGCATGCTGGGCGGGAACGCGGACAACTTCCTCGAACTGGCCCTGGGCGTCGGTGATGCCCCGGGCAAGCATGTTGCCCGGCGCGAGTTCCTCCTCGGTGCTACCCACGGTGACCAGACTGCCCGGACCGGCGTTTCCGCCGCCATCGACCACCGTAACCCGGACCGTGACGTCCTTGGTCATCGAGAAGTCAAAGCCGACAGGCACCGCAACCGAGGCCATGTCCGTTGGGTGACTTGCCGGCTGGCAACTGGGCGCCGCCAGTGCAAACAGCGCCAATATGGCCCCCAAGAACCCCATTCCGAATTTTCGCACCATGTCATGTCTCCGTATTGATGCCACCACGCGCACCTTTAATAGGCCGTTGCGAAAACACAAGGCGCAAAATGTCCCAGTATGGGACCGGCAAATTGCGCCTGCGATCAACGTCCGTAAAAAATACCATGTTTACCAAGAGATCACAATGGGGGAACTACCTAGAAAAGGGTCTTTTTACCTAGGTATAATTACCTAAGTAGTGCTGGGGTTGAGGCAACGTTGCAAACAGGGGACAATGATGCTGCGGGAAAAGGGAGTCTGTTTCGGGCCATAACAGGGCACGATTGGACGAGACAAACCATCCCGGGGGACTACGAGCCGCGCGGGGTCTGCATCACTTCCGGACCAGCCGGAAGCCGCCGCCGCGCGGTTCAGAGCGACTTGTTTTCCCTCGTCTTTGGAGGCTCAGAGGACTGCTCTGGTATACTGATCACCGCGCAAGTTGAAAGCCTGTTTCTGATGCGCCCCTGTCGTCCAAACCGGACAGGGAAGGAAAAGTTGGCTGTCCTTAATTTGCGCTGAGACGAG
>CAIUWO010000729.1 GCA_903902895.1 Candidatus Hydrogenedentota bacterium
AGGGGGCCGTGTCGACGGGCGGCTGCGGCCCGGCGTTGCCCTCGAACTTGGCCGCGTCCCATTGGCGAGTCCAGTCCATCTCGGCCGGTGTCGGCTGCGCGCCGTCAGCCCATGCGCCCGCACCCATGAGCATGCCCCCAAGAAGCATTATAACCGTCACCGTTCGCGGCACTGCATGCATGGTAGGACCTCCCGCCGTCCGTCGGCGCAAATACAACCCAAGAACAAAACCCCTCAACCGAACCTCCGCCGTTCGTTGTCAATTATCAATCGTCAATCATCCCCGGCCGCCTTCAGCGTCTCGATCGCCTCCATGTAGGATGGGTGCCTGAAAATATAGGACCCCGCGACCAGCACATTCGCTCCCGCCTCGACCACCCGCTTTACCGTGGTGTCGTCGATGCCGCCGTCGACCTCAAGATCCCGGTCCCCGATCATGGCGCGCACGTTTTCTATCTTGCGCAGCATGTCTGTGATGAAGGATTGACCGCCGAAGCCGGGGTTGACCGACATGATCAGCACCATGTCCACCATGTTGGCCAGATATTCGATTTCGTCCTCCGAGGTGCCCGGGTTCAGCACCACGCCCGCCTTGCAGCCCAAATCCTGGATTTTCGTGATGAGCCGGTGGGGATGGCGGCAGGCTTCGGTGTGGAACGTGATGATGTCCGCGCCCGCCTGAACGAAGTCGTCCACATACTGTTCCGGGTCAGTTATCATGAGGTGAACGTCCATCGGGACGGTGCAGTAACGGCGCAGACTGGCCAGGACCGGCGGTCCCATGGTGATGTTGGGGACGAAATGGCCGTCCATGATGTCGAAGTGGATCATGTCGGCGCCGGCGTCGATCACCTCGCCTATCTGCTCGCCGAGCCGCCCAAAATCACTGGCCAGAACCGAGGGGGAAACTTTTATTTTCATCGTTGACAGATGCTCCGAAAATGTTTAGACAGGCCCGCCTCACAGGGGCGGTGGTGCGGGTGCGGCCCCTGAGGTTGCGCCAAGCACCTCGGGTGCGCCGCCGCCTTTCAGGCGGTATGACGCCTCAATTTTGTTGTCCACGTTGATTTCGACCACTGCATCGTCAATATAGGTGACCGGCAGGCGGATGGCCGTGCCCGCCACGTAGGTGTTTCGAGATTCGTCATCGAAGGAGGGCTGCTTGCGCCATACGGTCTGGCGCGCGCCCGACCGGTCCACCACATCCACGCGCACGTCGCGGCCGTACCAGTCATAGGGCATCTGGTGCCGCACCTCCGCCTCAAAGCGCTGGGTGGGCGCCTCCAACTGCCGCGACGGCCTGTAGTCGTAGGTAACCACCTGGTTCGGATAGATCAGCGTGTCCGGCAGCGGGTTTTGCCCGAGCACCACGTCCAGCGGCGCGTCCGGGATGTCCGTCTCGTTGGCGACCAGCGTCACGCCGTAGGGCGTCATGACCGCCGCGATGTCGCTAATCTTCATGCCCCGCAGGTCGGGCATCAGGTCGCTGGCGCGCTGTGTGCCGGCGCTCAGCAGCAGGTGGATGTCGCCCTGGCTGGCCAGGTCGCCGCCCGCGGGCGGGTCCTGGGCAAGCACCGTGTCGCGCGCCGCCTCAGAGGGGATTCGCCCGAGGCTG
>CAIUWO010000730.1 GCA_903902895.1 Candidatus Hydrogenedentota bacterium
ATGCGCTTCCTGCAGAAAGTGACCCAGATGAGCGAGCCCAAGCCGCCCAAGGGCTATGTGGCGCGCACCATCCTCCCGGGGGACGGCCCCGACCCGAACAAGGGCCGCGCCGAGATGGACCGGCAGGTGCGCGATGAGGACGACCCGCTGTGGAAGGTTTATGACCAGCGCTGGCCCAAGACGGCGGACGGAAAATGGTACTGGAAAAGCGACACCAGCAGCGACGAGCTGGACGGGCATTACTTCTTCTACCCGGCCTACTACGATCTTGTCGCCGACACGGACGCGGAAAAAGAGCGGGTGCGCGAGGTGGTGCGCGACCTGACCGACCATCTGATCGACAACGGATTCACCCTGACCGACCATGACGGCAAACCCACCCGGTGGGGCATTTACGGCCCCGACTCGCTCAACAACGACCCCAACTGGTGGCCCGAGCGCGGCATAAAGTCGCTGAGCATGCTGTCCTATCTCGCCGTCGCCGCCCACGTGACGGGCGACCTGAAATACACCAGCATCATTCGCGAACTGGTGGAGCGGCACAGCTACCGTACCAACGCCATGTTTTACAAGGTTCACTTTGGACCCGGCTCGGGCAACCAGTCCGACGACGAGATGGCGTTCATGTCCTTCTACAACCTGATGAAGTACAGCCGGGACGACGGCCTGAAACGCCAAATTCTCTACTCCTTCTACTCGGCCTGGACCGTGGAGGAGCCCGAGATGAACCCCTTCTTCAATTTCTGCTACGCGGCCTTCGGACGCGGAGGCACCTACACCAACGCCTACGGCCTGCGCGACATCTCCCCCTGGCCCGACTGGCTCGAGGATTCCATTTTCACGCTCAAGGATTTCTCGCTCGACCGGATCACCTGGGCCCACCAGAACAGTCACCGCATCGACATCGTGCGCCTCGCCAAACAGCAGGCCGCCGAGCCGGGCGCCCCAAGCCAGCCCAACCGCGGCCACCGCATCAGCGGCAAGGTGCTGCCCGTCTCCGAGCGCAGTTTCTGCCACTGGAACACCGACCCCTGGCAGTTGGACACGGGACACGGCGGCAAAGTGCTGGGCAGCGGCACGATTTTCCTGCTGCCCTACTACATGGGCCTGTACCACGGGTTTATCGTGGAGTAGACTGGGTTCCGATATAGAGTATAGAGCGGGACAGACTTTAACAGGCGACTGTCCCTCTTTATTAACAACGCCGCGTCATCATGCCGACTCACCTGCTCGCGAAGGTCTTTCATAATGCGCATGACGCGGCCGTCCTCACGCAGTCTCTCGATGCCTTCAGGCGTTACACCGGCCGGGCTTTGTGGCGTGGTCGGGAAACCAACCCACAACTGGGGCGGTGAAGAGGAGACCTTCGGTCGGAGGAGTGGCGATAAAACAGGGACAGACTACGATTTAATTTGACATCACGCCCCGCTCCTGCTATCCTGTTGCCATGATAAAACAGGGACAGACTACGATTTAATTTGACATCACGCCCCGCTCCTGCTATCCTGTTGCCATGATAAAACAG
>CAIUWO010000731.1 GCA_903902895.1 Candidatus Hydrogenedentota bacterium
CGACGGCCATGACCTGATGTACCCACCCGAGAACGTGACGCCTGATGAGTATCGGCAGCGCCTCGACGCGTATCTGTCGGACGCGGAGGACATCAAGAAATCGGATCTTGCCAACTATGTCTCGCATCGGAAAGTCATTCTCGACCTGTTTGAAGCGGCAATCCGGAGACGACCCGACGGGAAGTACGCCAGGGAGGACATCCTCCACAGCCTTATCATGCCGATGCGAAAAGAATCCACAGACATTCCGCTCGACAGCTGCAACCTTTGGCTGGTCGATGAGCGGCTGGCATTCCATGACTATCTGGCGTCCGACAAGCCGCTTTCTGCAATGCCGATTACCGGAAGTACGGCGACAAAGGAACCGGATATTGTCGCGTTGAATGTTTGTGACAACCCCATCCTTGTATCCGAAGGCGTGTCATTGCCGCTTGCGTCAATTGTGGTTGTCGAGATAAAACGTCCCATGCGCGATGACGCCGCCTCCGGTGAAGACAAGGATCCGACAGACCAAGCCTTGGGCTATCTTGATCGAATTCGGAAAGGTGGCGTGATGACCAATGCAGGGCGGCCCATTCCGCAATCGGACACCATTCCAGGCTTTTGTTACATCATCTGCGACCTCACCCCCTCAATTGAGAAAAGGTGCATACGCCGGGGGATGATCCGGACAAGCGATTCGATGGGGTACTTTGATTACAATGATCCCCTGAAGGCCTATATCGAGGTCATCTCGTTTGACAGGTTGGCACATGCCGCCAAGCAGCGAAACCGAGCGTTCTTTGATAAACTGGGATTGCCCTGCACATGATGAAGAACCGTTAACCACGCGGCTGCGGGGGTGGGGAGCATTCGACCCAAGAAGGAATGGAAGAAGAAGTAATAACGACAGCTGTTCAAGCACAGTTAGACCAGGAAATGATTACTGACATAAACAGCGAAGACCGGCTGGTCCAGAAGACTTTCGCCGCCCACCTGCACGACGTGCTCGGCTGGGAGAGTGTCTACGCGTTTAATCAGGAGACCTTCGGACCCAGCGGCACTCTGGGGCGTTCAAGTGAGCGTGAGGTGGTGCTCACGCGCGATCTGCGGGCGGCCTTGGCCCGACTCAACCCCGAACTACCGGAATCGGCGCGGGAGGATGCGCTGGACAGGCTGGTGCGCGCGGATTACGCACGCTCGACCGTCCAGCACAATCAGGAATACCACCGGTTCATCCGGGACGGTGTGCCGGTGTCGTGGCGGGACGGCCAGGGCCAGACGCAATACGCGCGGGCGCGGGTGCTCCATTTCCAGGACATGACGCAGAACCGTTTCCTTGCCGTCCGGGAGCTGAAGATCCAGGGTTTGCGCGTGCCGCACTACAATCGGCGCGCGGATCTCGTGTGCTTCGTGAACGGGCTGCCGCTGGTCTTCATTGAACTGAAGGCGGTGTGGAAGAACATCCGGGACGGGTTTGAGGAGAACCTGACGGACTACATGAACGACCACGTCATCGCCCACGCATTCCACCACAATGCGTTTCTCGTGGTCAGCAACGGGGACCGCGCGCGGTACGGCTCTATCACGAGCAAGTGGGAGCATTTCACGGAGTGGAAACGCAACACCGAGCGGGAAAAGGGGTGCGTGGACGCGCAGATGCTGCTCGACGGCATGCTCGCCAAGGAGCGGCTTCTGGATCTCGTGGAGAACTTTGTCCTGTTCGACGAAAGCCGCGCGGGCGGCATGCGCAAGATCGTGGCGCGGAACCATCAGGTGCTGGGCGTCAACAACGCCGTGGCGTCGGTGGAGCGGCAGGAGGAACTGAAACGCCTGTTTCCGCCGGAGGAGCGGCTCCGGCACAGGGTCGCCACCATTCCGGCCGAGCGGGCGCTGGTGACTGCCAACGAGTCCAAGAAAGACTTGATGCTGCCCATAATCGAGCGGGCGCACCCGGATCTGGGCAGGTTGGGCGTGTTTTGGCACACGCAAGGCAGCGGCAAGTCCTACTCCATGGCGCTGTTCGTGGAGAAGGTGCGCCGCAAGGTGCCCGGAAACTTCACCTTCGTTATCATGACGGACCGCGAGGACCTGGACACCCAGATATACCGCACCTTCGTGGGTTGCGGCGTCGCCGATGACAAGACGCCACGGGCGGCGTCGGGCGAGGACCTGCGGGCACTTCTCCAGCAGGACCACCGCTTCGTGTTCAGCCTGGTCCACAAGTTCAACCAGGACGTGAGTCCGGAGAATCCGTACAGCCAGCGCGAGGACATCATCGTGTTGAGCGACGAGGCTCACCGGACCCAGTCGGGCAAGTTCGCGCGCAACATGCGGCTTGCGCTACCGAACGCGTCGTTTCTGGGATTCACAGGCACTCCGCTGTTCAAGCACGACCACCTGACTCGGCGTATCTTCGGAGACTACGTCTCCCGGTACGACTTCAAGCGCGCCGAGGAGGACCAGTCCACAGTCAAGCTCGTGTATGAGAATCGCGGCGAGAAGCTGGGCCTTGCACGGCTCGACCTGAACGACCGAATCGCCGAGGTCATGGAGAACACGGACCTCGACATGGACCAAACCGCGCTTCTGGAGAAGCTGCTAGGCAAGGATTACGAGGTCATCACGGCCGACGACCGGCTGGATAAGCTGGCGGAGGATTTTGTGGCGCATTGCTCCGCGCGCTGGGAATCCGGGAAGTCCATGTTCGTCTGCATCGACAAGATCACGTGCGCGCGGATGTACCAGCGCATCATGCCCCGGTGGCGCGACAAGATCGAAGTGCTGCGGGCGGAACTAGCGCGCGCCGAGGCGGCCCTTGCGTCCGCCAGAAGCGACCAGGAGGACGAGCGGTTGCGGGAGATTCGCGACACCCTGGTCGGGCGGATCGACTGGATGCAGAGTACCATTGTCGAAATCATCATCAGCGAGGCCCAGAACGAAGTGAAAGACTTCGCAAAGTGGGACTTCGACATCATCCCGCACCGTGTGCGCATGAAGCGCGGCTTCGAAATGGACAACGGAAAGCCGCTCCTTGTGGAAGATGCGTTCAAGGACCCAGCGCACCCGTTCCGGGTGGCCATCGTGTGCGCCATGTGGCTGACGGGCTTCGACGTGGAGTGTTTGTCCACGCTATACATCGACACGCCGATGAAGGCGCACACGCTAATGCAGGCCATCGCACGCGCCAACCGGGTCTACCCCGGCAAGGACTGCGGCATCATTGTGGACTACAACGGCATGCTCAGGAGCCTGCGCGCCGCTCTGGCGCAGTACGCCACGGGCGAGGAGGGCGGGGGTGGCGGCGAGGACGGGGGGGACGACCCGGCCGTTCCCATCGAGGAGCAGGTGCTTGCCCTGCTCCGGGCAGTCGAGGCGACTGAGGCGCACCTGCGGTCCCTGGGCTTCGAGCCCAACCGCCTTATCGGGGCGACCGGCTTCGCGCGAACCGAGGCGTTTCGCGACGCCGTCGAGGCGCTGTACAGCTCCGACGACGCCAAGCGCCGCTTCGAGATCATGGCGCGCGTCATCTTTGGCGGCTTCAAGGCGCTGATCACGGAGCCGAGCATCTACCAGTTCGCGGAGCGGCACGACAACATCGAGGCCATCTACAAGAAGCTCCAGGAGAAGCGCGACATCGCGGACGTGACCGCGGTGCTCAAGGAACTGCACCGCATCGTCAACGAGGCCATCCGTACGCAGGGCTCCGGCGCGGACCACGCCGAAGGGCTCACGGTCGATTTGAGCAAGATAGATTTCGAGAAGCTGCGCGAGGAGTTCGAGAAGAACGTGCGGCGCAAGAGAACGGCGGTGGCCGACCTGTGCCAGGTGGTGGACCAGAAGCTGCAACAGATGCTGGCGCTCAATCCGCTGCGCATGGACTACTACAAAAAATACCAGGAGATCATCGCGGACTACAACCGCGAAAAGGACCGCGCGACCGTGGAGGAGACCTTCCTCAGGCTGATGAATCTTGCCAACGGGCTTGATGTGGAGCAACGCCGCGCGGCGGAAGAGGGACTAACCGAGGAAGAACTGGCCCTGTTCGACCTTCTGTACAAGGAAGACATCAGCAAGACCGACCGGGAGCGACTGAAGCAGGCCAGCAAATCGCTGCTGGCGTCCCTGACTTCGCTTCTGGCGTCCATGCCCCACTGGACCCAGAACTCACAGACACAGGCCGATGTGGAAGTCTCCATCGCCGACTGGACCTTCCACTCGCTGCCCGACCCGCCGTTCAGCACCCAGGAACGGCAGGTGATGGCCAAGCGACTGTACGACTACGTGTGGCAGCGCAGCACGGCTGGGACGCCTTTTGGAAGCTACTGCGCCGCCTAATATCTTGCAGTCGGGACATTAATTACTGGGGTGTCCAAAGAGGCGACAAATTCCCTTTTATTCCTTTCAAAGGAACCATGTCGCCTGCTGCTGGAAGTGGCCGTCCGTCCGTCCCTTTGCGCCCGCTCACGCCTCGGGGTCCTCGCGCCACCAAAGCTCCAAACGGTCCAGCGCCTTGTCCAGTTGCGGCATCCATCGCCGCAGGGCCCACCCGAGTGCCACGAAGGCGCACAGTTCCATGGTGAGCCAGCCGAGAAACCAGCAGGTGAGTTCGAAACCAAGAGCATCGCGGTAGTAGTGCTCCACGATGAATGCCCAAATCTGCTTCAGCGTTTCTAGCATGACATTGTCCTTTCGTTCTCGGGAAGAGGAGAGCCGCCGTCGCCCCGCACGGAGCGGGGCGGCCCTCACTCGTGGACTCTTGACAGGGGCGACTACCGGGTCGCCACGGTGATGCTCTGGGCGACGCTCTCCGTGGCGTTGCGCAGCGTCTGATCTGCGAGGTGTGCGTAGCGTTGTGTCATTGTACTAGATGAGTGGCCCAGTAACTTTTGTATATCGTACAAGCTAGCGCCGGCGTTGACGGCCAGGCTCGCGAAGCTGTGCCGAAGGTCGTGGATTCTCAGGTTGTCGAGGCCGACTTTTTTGCAGAGCCTGCGAAAGGCGTTGGTCGGGCATGTGATGGGCTGGTTGCGGAAATGGCCGGGAAAGACATAGGGATGCCCGCCCTTTCTAAGCGCCTGCATCTCGCGCAGCACGTCCAGTGCGATGCTGTTGAGCAGGACCGTCCGGGTCTTGCCGTTCTTCGTCTTGTTCAGGAAGATGGTGGCGTTGTCCAGATTGACCCTGTCCCACGATAGCCCCATCGCCTCGCCGCGGCGCACGCCCGTGAAGAGCAGGAAGCGCAGCAGTCCGGAGATGGAGCGGTTGGGCCACGTCTCCAGTTCCTTCAGCAGGTTGGAGATCTCCTCGGCCGCGAGGTACCGCTCGCGGGCATTGTTCTCGGAGTACTTCTTCATTCCGACCATCGGATTGCGCTCGAGGTAGGCCCACTGCACGGCCAGATTGAGCATGCGCATGAGCACGGCGAAGTAACGGTTGGTCGTCGCGGGAGTGCGCCGCTTGCGCACGCCGTCGAGGACCGCGACAAGCTCCCTCGTCGTAATGTCCGTCAGGCGCCGCTTGCCGAATGCCGGAATGAACACGTTGCGGATCTTCTGGTCGTCGTCCTTCCACGAGCGCTTGCGCGCCTTGGCGAAGGGCAGGTACTGCTGCAGGGCGAACTCCTCGAAGGTCGGCACCGCGGCCTTGGTCTCGCGCTCCGTCAGCGGGTCGATGTCCTTGGCTATCAGCGCCTTGAACTCGTGCGCGCGCAGCCGGGCGTCCTTCAC
>CAIUWO010000732.1 GCA_903902895.1 Candidatus Hydrogenedentota bacterium
GTGAAGGACGCCCGGCTGCGCGCGCACGAGTTCAAGGCGCTGATAGCCAAGGACATCGACCCGCTGACGGAGCGCGAGACCAAGGCCGCGGTGCCGACCTTCGAGGAGTTCGCCCTGCAGCAGTACCTGCCCTTCGCCAAGACGCGCAAGCGCTCGTGGAAGGACGACGACCAGAAGATCCGCAACGTGTTCATTCCGGCATTCGGCAAGCGGCGCCTGACGGACATAACGACGAGGGAGCTTGTCGCGGTCCTCGACGGCGTGCGCAAGCGGCGCACTCCCGCGACGACCAACCGGTACTTCGCCGTGCTAATGCGCATGCTCAATCTGTCCGTGCAGTGGGCCTATCTGGAGCGCAACCCGATGGTTGGAATGAAAAAGTACTCCGAGAACAATGCCCGCGAGCGGTACCTCGCGGCCGAGGAGATCTCCAACCTGCTGAAGGAACTGGAGACGTGGCCCAACCGCTCCATCTCCGGACTGCTGCGATTTCTGCTCTTCACGGGCGTGCGCCGCGGCGAGGCGATGGGGCTATCGTGGGACAGGGTCAACCTGGACAATGCCACCATCTTCCTGAACAAGACGAAGAACGGCAAGACCCGGACGGTCCTGCTCAACAGCCTCGCTCTGGACGTGCTGCGCGAGATGCAGGCATTGCGCAGGGACGGGCACCCGTTCGTATTTCCGGGGCACTTCCGCAACGCGCCCCTCACCTACCCGGACAACGCCTTCCACAGACTCTGCAAGAAGGTCGGCATCGTTGATCTCCGCATTCACGACCTGCGCCACTCGTTCGCGAGCCTGGCCGTCAACGCCGGTGCAAGTTTGTACGATGTGCAGAAGCTGCTCGGGCACTCGTCGAGCCAGATGACGCAGCGCTACGCGCATCTCGCCGACGAGACGCTGCGCAACGCTACGGAGAGCGTCGCCACCAGCATCACGGGCGGCGCCCACTGACCAGACCAGCCTAGACACTGGAGGGCCGCCCCGCTCCGCGCGGGGCGACGGCGGCTCTCCTCTTCCCGCAAGAAGGAAAGGATAATGTCATGATTGAGATGATCTCGGAAATGTGGCGGCTCGGCCTGGAGCGCTATATCGACAACCACCCCGCATTCTGGCCGGCGTTCTGGCTCTCCTTTTGGATCTCCACGCAGGCGTGTGCACCCCTTCTAGTCCTGTCGCTCACAATGTTCCTGATGACGCCGCTGGACTGGGCTGTGTCCCGGTGGCAGGTCCGTCGCGGCAAGACACCCGAGGCGTGAATGAGCAGGTTGGGATGATGGGGGTGGGTGGGTTCATTTGGACCGGTTCAAGGTTGCAGTCGCCATAGCCCCCCGTTGCCCTCTGGTGCTGCAGAGGAAACCGCAGGAAGGCCGGAACCCGACACGGGGTTCCGGCGTACTGCGGCGTAACAGGTCGCTCAGTCGGGCATGGGGATATCGACCTCGGGAAAATACTCCTTCAGAAGATTCAGGCAGCGCTCGACAACCGCGTCGTAGGGCAACAGTTCCGTCCGGCAGAACTCGAACAGGAGTTCCTCCTGCCCTTCCGAGATCGAGATACGGTCGATGGTGAACGTCTCGCAACCGGGAGAGCCCTCGATGGAAACATCCTCCGGCGTAAAGGTGGCACTGTTCAAGATATCGCCCATTTGCGCGGCAGCGGTCTGGCAGGCCTCGGCGAACAGCCGGAATTTCTCCGCGTCCAGTTCCTTGGGCCTGAACCAGCACCTCGTGTAGACCATAGATCATGCCCTCCTTGCATCGCGTGTGCGTCATGGGCACACGCGCAATATGCTGTTGCCGCCTAGAGGTAGCGCCCAGTTCTGGGAAGAGAGTGGGCGCGCGGACAACCTCGTAGCGGCCGGGGACACCCTTGGCGTTTTCTGAATCGGCTGAAACAACCCCACCCACCCCCATCACCCCCACCCGGACGCGTTCGGAAGTCTGCCCAGTAAATTGTGTGCTCCTGA
>CAIUWO010000733.1 GCA_903902895.1 Candidatus Hydrogenedentota bacterium
GCGCGCAGGACCCTTTACCAACACGGAACACGCCCGAACCTGCGTTTCACCGGCCCTTTTCTAGTGTGCATTCCGGTGATCTTCGTCCTCGGCCAAAGAATACGGTGGCAGTCCGTTTTCGCCGGCAATATGACCGAAGCCTTCTCCGGTATGGCGCATTTCCCCTTCCTGGAGCACATCGCCATCTGGACCCTCACCGTTTTCGTCGTCTGGTTCACCATCATCCTGCCGCACCCGGAGGCGGAAACGGCGCAATAGGGCCGGGCAACCGCGTCGGGTTCATCCCCATCCCACGCTTGGGCAAGCGTGTGCAAGCCTAAACACTGCCTTGCCTTAGGTCCCCTTTAAGAGATGGCAGGGACAAAAGTCGCCGGGGAGGAACACATCTCGCCACAACCAGGCCAGGCGCCTGCCCCGATCCCCTTCGAAGGCGCGAAGCGGCGGGGCTTGTCCGCCTTTGGCGGGGATGTTGGCCTTCTGCAAATCTCCACGCTCTCCTGCTACTGCGCAGTCCGTTTTCTTGGGGGGCACGGCGTGACAAACCGCGTTTACAGTCGGAAACTACAGGCCCACATGTTTCCGATAGTAGCCCCTGAACTGGTCATAGGTCAGTTGCAGCAACTGGGCCGCTTTTCGCTGGTTGAACTTTGCCTTCTCGAGGGCCGCCTCCAGCATGCGCCGTTCGAGGTCCTGCACGGCCGCTTTGAGGCCCGTTTCCGGCGTCAGGGAGGCCGTTGCAGGCGTTGCCCGCTGCACCTTTTCCGCAAACGCGGACAGGAAGGGATTGAACTGGATGTCGTGGATGTCCGGGCCGCTGGCACGATAGACGGCCCGTTCGACAACGTTCTTGAGTTCCCGGACATTGCCCGGCCAGTCGCACTCCTCCAATAAAGCCATGGCCTCTTCGGAAAACTCGGGCACCTCGTCGCGGCCAAGTTCATGGGCCATCCGCACCGCAAAATGGTTCGCCAGCAGCGGGATATCGCCTCTGCGTGCGCGCAACGGCGGCAGGCACAGCACTTCGAACGACAGCCGGTCGAGCAGGTCGCGCTTGAACCGGCCTTCCTCGGCCAAGGCGGGCAAATCGGCGTTGGTGGCCCCGATGATGCGGACATCGACCCGGATGGCCTGGCTGCCGCCGACGCGCTCAAAGGTTCCGTATTCAACCACGCGCAGTATTTTTTCCTGCACTTCGAGCGGAACGGCGCCAATTTCGTCCAGAAAAAGCGTGCCGCCGCTCGCCGACTCGAAACGCCCGGCCCGGCGGCCAACCGCGCCCGTAAATGCGCCGGCTTCGTGGCCAAACAACTCGGACTCAATGAGCGTGGGGGAGAGGGCCGCGCAATTGAGCGTCAAGAACGGTTCGCGCCACCGGTTCGACAAATAGTGCAGCCGCGATGCCGCCAGTTCTTTTCCCGTGCCGCGCTCGCCAATGATAAGGACCGGGCGTTCTACCTTTGCCACCCGCGAGAGCTGCTCCTGCAATTCCAGGAACTTTTCTGAGTGGCCAAGCACTTCTTGGGTTGATTCTATGTTCATTGCACTGGCTCCAAAGACTGACTTATGGTTCAGAATACAATAAGATGGCATATTAGACCATGTGTTACCGGTGAATCAAACCCTGGATTGAAGCGCTAACTCATTGGAAACATAACTGTTACGGGCCATGGCAGGGTGAACACGGGGAGTGGCACCGTAGTTGCTATTTCTACCGGCAGGTCGGCAGTGAGCCGCTGCACAGAAAAGTGAGTACCGGAACAAAGGCGTTCCGGTGAACCTGGGAGAGATGTGATGGGTATTTTCACGAGAGTACGCGATATCATCAGTTCGAATTTGAATACGATGCTGGACAAGGCGGAAGACCCGGAAAAGATGGTGCGGCTGATCATCCGCGAGATGGAAGACACCCTTGTCGAGATCAAGGCGTCGTGCGCGCAGTCCATCGCGACCAAGAAGCGGGTCCAGCGCCAGCTCGACGAGATGGAGGCCCGGGCCGCCGAATGGGCGGGCAAGGCGCAGCTTGCGGTCAACAAGGGCCGCGAAGACCTGGCGCGGGAGGCGCTGCTCGAAAAGCGGCGGTACCAGGAACGGGCGGACGCCCTGCACCGGGAAGCGTCGCAGTTTGACGTGCTGGTGGAGCAGTACCAGCAGGACATCGTGCAACTTGAAGAGAAGCTGGCGGCGGCCCGCGAGAAACAGCGCGTGCTGGCCCAGCGCCATGCGCACGCGCAGGAACGCGTGAAAGCCCAGGGCCACATCCGCAAGATCGACGCGACACAGGCCATGACGCGCTTCGACCACCTGGAACGCCGGGTCGATCATATGGAAGCGGAGGCGGACCTGATAAACTACGGCCGCAAACGCCCGCTGCACGAGGAATTCGCCGCCCTGGAGGGCGATGATGAACTCGAACGGGAATTGGCTCAGTTAAAGGCAGCGGCCGGGAACGCGGGGAATGAACAGCCGCCATCGGCATAAGAACGGAGTCGCACTATGTTCGGGATAGACGTGGCCATGCTGGCCGTGTTCATGGTGTTCAGCATTCCCCTGGTGGCCATTATTGGAGGTCTCGGATTACTGGCGCTCAAGATACTTCGGAGCGGCCAGAATTCGGCCCGGGAACTGGAAGACACACGCCTGATCCAGGAGATGCACCGCCAGTTGCGAAAGATGGAGGACCGGGTCGGGTCCCTCGAAACAATCCTGCTCGACAAGGATCGGAAGGGCAAGTCATGACAGAAAAATTCAACGACGAACGCGGACCGCTGTACCGCTCGCGCCACGGCTGCATCCTTGGCGTATGCCGCGGTCTTGCGGACTATATGAACGTGTCGCTGTTTTGGACGCGCGTAATCGCGCTGGCGATGCTTCTTTTCACCGGCCTGTGGCCCGTGCTGGGGATTTACTTCCTGGCGGCCCTGCTGATGAAACCGGAGCCCGCGATGCCCCTCGTGACCGAAGAGGACGGCGAGTTCTACAACTCCTACACCTCGTCCCGCAGCATGGCCATCCGGCGGCTAAAGCGCACCTTCGACAACCTCGACCGGCGCATTCAGCACATGGAGGACATCGTGACCTCCCGCGAGTACGACTGGAACCGGAGACTGAACAGTTAGGGGACTGGTCTTTGCTGACATGCCTCTTATGGTCAGCATTGGTCGCATCCCTTCGCGGCAACCGAACTCCTAAGAAAATATGGGGGCTGAACGTTATGATGGGTGAAGCGCGCCAAACCGCGGGTTGCGGGGCGACGAACTGGTGCTGACGCACAAGGAGAGGAAGGAGTATAAAGGGAGGAGACGGGAAGAATGGAAAGTATCGGAGGAATGACAAAAACGGGAACCGGCGAAAGGTTGACGCCGGCAAGGAGACAAGGGATGCTACCGCGATTCACTGCAACAACCGCTGCGTTCCTGCTTTTGACTTTGGCGGCGCCCTCTTTCGCTGACGAAGAAGCATCCGCCGCACCATACATAACCGCCACGCCACATGGGCGGTTCTACTTCAAAATGCTCCCTGAGGGCGATTGCGAAGCGGGCGGCAGGGGAGGCCTGTATCACGTCGAAAGTGGGGCAGACAGCCTGGTCTATGAGACTTCAGGATGGTATTCATTCAAGGTGTTTGTGTCTGATGAGGGCCAATACCTCTGCAGGGTGGGCAACAGCGGCAGAATTGGCGACTGGTATTTCAAGGATAAGGGCGGAGACCTAAAATCACCCCATAACTGGATTGCTCATTCTCCAAAAGAGCAGGTTGCCCTCGCGTTTTATGACAGGGGACAACCCATAAAGACCTATTTCGTCGCAGACCTTGTGGAAGAAAAGAACCTGCAGTTTAGCTTCAGTCACTATTCCTTCTTCAAAGACGTGCAGTTTCACACCGAAGCGCTCAGCGACTTCCAAAAAGAAGCCGCAGGCATGGGCGACAGCCACGGTTGCTGGATTATCGCGAAGACGGTGGATGAAGCCACCCACGTTTTTGACATGAGAACAGGGCGCCGCGTGGGCGGTGCGGAGCTTGTCGCCGCATTCGCCATGACAGACAGGGATGCGCTCAAATCCGCTGCGGCATATCTCAAGGGTCATGGTCTCCAATGGCAAGAACCGAGGAGATGCGCACTTGTCGGGGACTTCCAGTACTCGATCCTGTATGAGACGCCAACCGAATCGCATGAGTTGCTTGTTGATCGGCGAACCGGCAGCATCACTGTTAAGAAGTAGCCGGCAACAGGTTTCCGTTGGAGCTTCGTGAAGCCGGCGGCAAGGCCTTTTCCTACTGCATTACCCAGGCGACCCCAGAGGAGTTACAGGCCCTCATTGCGTTGTTGGTCAAATCAGTGGTGGTCTCTCCGCAGAGTATCCAACTCAAACTTGCCGAGCGGTCGGACGTGGCCCAAAAGGAAAAGCGGGCGCGAGAGACGCCCATGGTGGGTCTCTTGCGCCCGCTATTGCTGTCTGGCTCCACTGGCAAGACACGGAATCCTGCGGCACAACCTTCGGCCTGCGCATCCGCCCAAGGCGGATTTGCAGCCTTCATCATGTGCCTGTCGGAACATCCTCTGTGACGCCGATGGCTGATCCTTCGACCGTTCCCATTTCAGTGTCCCTGTCCTGCGGCAACCAGAACGTCCGCTTTCATAAACTCAGGCCTTCGGGGGATCGCCCTCCCAAAGCGCGGGATCGATAAGCCGCGCAGTGGGGTCAAGCTGTGCCGTCGGGCTGCTGTACTTCGCTTTGCCGGGTTGGCGGTCAAAAATCGTCGGGGGCTGCCAGGTGTACTCGGAAACAACGCCCCGGCGTTTTTCGATCCTGTTCTTCGAAACATTGAGAACCATCAGGTCCGTGGCGACGATGAAATCGCCGTGGGGATACCAGTCGCGGATGTCCCTCATCGCGGCATTGATCGTGTCGTCCTCGGCCTGGAAATGCGTGCCCACGGCGAGCTTCGGCGGATTCTCCAGTTGGCTGAGAATGTAGCCATAGGCCCGTTGCGGCGTGTGGGAGCTGTCCTGGACCTCCTGCGCGGCGTGCTGGGCCATGTCCCAGTCGTCCTGATCACCATGGGGGTCCGCGCCCCCGGCCCGTTCCGCCCAGACGTTCACCGGCACGACCATCTCGTGAATCAGCACATCCACCCCGGCGTTCGCCTCATCAATGACATAATAGTTGGGCTTGGTGTCGCCGGTGAAAATCATGGACAGGCCGTTCCACTCGAGCTTGTAGCTGACGCTGCCCTGCCGGCAGTGCACCGCCGGGAAGGAGGTAATCGTCACGCCCTTGTCCGGGTCCTGGTAGCAGACTTTTCGTTCTTTCCAGGGCACTTCGAAGGCGACAAGGTCATAGGCGTCCTTCTTGTCCTGTGGCGCCCAACTGGGCGGGTCATAGGTCTCCAGGGAACTGGCCAGAAAGCTCTGGCTTTCGTTGTGCCAGCGCATCATCTTTTCGACATTCTCACAGAAAACGATGGTTCCATCCTCATAGACTTCGCTCGTGATTGGATCCGGCACGCCGGATTTCTCCGGCCCCCAGACGTAGAGCGGCGTTCTGCGGTCGTCGGAAGGACCAAAACCGTAGATGAAGATCAAATCGCTGACGTGGTCCCCGTGCAGATGGGTCAGAAAGATCTTGTCCATCTTTCTCAGGCCTATGTTCATCGCGTAGTATTTCGGCACCACGCCGGTACCGCAGTCAAAAACAAAACTTTCGCCGTTGCCCAGTTCCACAAACACGCTGTTGCACGCCTGGGTAATCCGGGGAAGCGGCGTGGTTCCCAGGAACGTAATCCGCATGTCGTTCTCGTCCAGTTTCTCCCCCGGATGGAAGGGCGGAAGACTCTCGTAATGGAGGTTGCGCTGGCTGGGGAGCAGTTTGGACAACGGCCCCGTGCAGCCCTCATCGGTGACTCCCGTGCCAAGGGCCAATGCACCCGCCGCCAAGCCCGTAAGCTTGAACGCGTCCCGTCGGCTCATTCCCGGGCGCTCTTTCTTCTCGTCCTTCTCCATTCCGCTGTCTCCTTTTGTCAGTGCTGCCATTGTTAATGGGGGCCCAGTCCGGCTTTCACCACGGCGCAACGCCTTGGACCGGAACCCGCATGCTGTGCCAGTACTTCAAACGTTCGCCGCACAGCCCCATAGTTGGACAGTGCGAAAACGTAGAAATAGATATTGACAAAAATGACAGGCCATGTCTGTAGCGGCCACTCCCCACTCGAATGACAGGGTAATCCCCTACATATATGTAGGGGATATTCTTCGCGCTTGCCTGGGCAAGAATGCCTACGCCGTGTCTTCACGACGCCGCACAATGGCCTCGTGCCGCAGTTCGCGCATGCCCCCAAGCCCCAGTTTAACCAGCATCCGCGCGTAATAGGACTCCACCGTGCGCGTGCTGATACCCATGGCGGCCGCAATCTCCGTGGTGCCCTGCCCCTCGCCAAGGAAACGGTAGACCTGACGCTCCTGGCTGCTCAGTCCGTCGCAGGCGGCGTCGGCCCGCGCGTCCACGACCCGGTCCGCCAAGGCTACCGCCGCCCGGGGACTGACAAATCGGCGGCCCGCCGCCACCGCGCCAATCGCCTCCACGAGCACCCGGTGCACCTCCCGCTTCGTGACATATCCCCGCGCGCCGGCCGCAAAGGCGCTTTCCACGCGCCGCCCGTCTTCATGCATGGAGTACACCAGCGTCGGCACCGCGCGCCTGGTCAACTCCGCGACGAGCAGCGAGCCGTCCTCCTCCCCCAGCGAAAGGTCCACCAGCACCACGTCCGGCCGGAGTTCCTCCACCCGCGCCAGCGCCTCGGCGCTGTTCCCCGCCTCCGCACACACCGCGACCCCCTCCGGCTCAAGCAGCAGGGCCAGCCCCTGGCGGACCGCCGGGTGGTCGTCCACGATCAGAACCCGAACAGTTCCTGGGGTGGATATGGCGCTCTCTGGACTCGCCGCCGGTGTTCTTGAAGATTCTTCCTTCATACCCGGGCCGACCCTGTTTCGTTGGAGAAAACGGCTGCCGACTGGATTGTCCTGTTTCTCATTCTGACTCCTGACATTGTCTTCTTGCCTCTCGCCCTGGCCATACCTTGCCAGATGCAATGTGGGGCAGACATTCCTGTCTGCCGTCTTGGCTGTGCGGTCCAGCTTTGCCCTCATGTCTCCAGTCTTCAGTCTTCATGTATCGTTTTCTTCTGGATTCTGACTCCTGACTCCTTCGCCTCCGGCCCGGCCAGGCCGCTGCGCGGCACCCGGCAGAACACCCGGGTTCCTCCCGCGCGCCCGGACCCTATGGCAAATTCGCCCTCCAGCAACCCCGCCCGATAAGCCATCGTGCGCAGTCCCATGCCCTCCGCCGGATTCCCCTCCGGCAAACCGTCGCCGTCGTCCTCCACCGCCAACAGCAGTCCTTCCGCGTCCCCGCGCAGCGCCACGGCAATCCGACCGGCATGCGCGTGCCGCATCGCGTTGCTCACCGCCTCCTGGGCAACCCGGTAGAGATGCTGTGCGGTCACGGCGTCCGTGACTGTCACATCGCCGGCAACCTCAATGGAACAGGCGATTCCCGAGGCTTCCGAGGTCCGCCGGACAAGTGTCCGCACCGCGGTCTCAAGCGCCCCGGCGTCCGCACCAAGCGGACAGAGCCCCTTGGCAACCCCGTGCGCCTCGTCAATGGTCTCCTCAAGCAGGGAAGAGAGCGCCGAAAATTCCTCCGGTGCCGGCGTTTCACCCCGGCCCACCCGGCGCGCCATCGCCTCCGAACGCAGCAGCGCCCCCGTAAGCTGCTGGCAGACGCCATCGTGAATTTCATGCCCCAAGCGCCGCCGCTCCTCATCGCCCACCCGGGCCACCTCGCGCTCCAACCGCTTCCTTTCCGCCATTTCACGCTCCAGGTCATGGTAGGCGTCGCGCCGGCCGGCGGCCTCCTGCTCCAGGCCCGCCAGAGACTGCATGAGGAACTGGTGGAAGCGGTCCAGCAGAATCATTAAGGCAACCAGCAGCGCTGTCAGCACCGCGCTCTGCGTCCAGGTAACCCCCGGCGGGACCGGCGCTTCCGCGGACGCGGTCGTGATGATACCAACCAGGAGGGGCGCGCCGTTCAGAAGCGGGGCGAACAGGAGGACCGCAATGCTTACAACCGTGGCGGCGCGCCCTGCCCGCGCGCCGAAAAGCACCATCGTAATCATCGGCAGAACAACCGGCAGCGCCCGCACGAAGGGGCCCTGGGGGGCGGCAATATTGCCGACAACCATCGCCGCGTACCCGGCGGTCATAAACACCCACGCCCGGGTGCGGTAGTCGGTGCCGCGAAGCGCCGCGCAAAACACAGTTACGGCGTAGCCGGCGAGCATGGTGGCCTGAACGGACCACGCCACCGGCGGGCCTTTTCCGGCGAGCAGAAGGGCGACTGCCGGCAGGTACACGACGGCACTGGCGGCCATCAGGGAGTTGGCCGCCCTGTGACGCCACTCAACCAGTGAGGCGTCAACGGCGCTATTGTCCCGTGCCGGTCCACAACCCATCTCGGCAACTTCTCCCTTAACGATCAGCCATGCCACCCCGAAAACAGAAAACGCCACCCGTGTGGGTGGCGTGGAATAAACTGGCTCCCCACCCACTCGTCTCAGCGCAAATTAAGGACAGCCAACTTTTCCTTCCCTGTCCGGTTTGGACGACAGGGGCGCATCAGAAACAGGCTTTCAACTTGCGCGGTGATCAGTATACCAGAGCAGTCCTCTGAGCCTCCAAAGACGAGGGA
>CAIUWO010000734.1 GCA_903902895.1 Candidatus Hydrogenedentota bacterium
GATGGCCAGCGCCGCGCGGATGCTGGAAACCGCCAAGGGTTCGACATCGGCCACAATCTCGGCGTCCCATTGACGCTCGACATAGCTCATCTTTTCAACGCCGACGCGGCTGCGCAATTCTTCGATGGCGCCGGTGATCAGCTTGATGTTGTCATGCGCGAACTCAAGCGCGCCGAGCATGATTTCCTCGGAGACCTCGTCGGCATCGCCTTCCACCATGCAAATGGCGTCGCACGTTCCCGCGACAATGATATCCATTCCGCTTTCGGGCATGCGGGCAATCGGCGGATTCGCAACATATTGGCCGTCAAAATAACCGATGCGCACCGCGCCAATCGGTTGGGACAGCGGCACCTTCGACACATGCAACGCCGCCGAGGCTGCGTTGATGGACAGCACATCCGGATCGTGCACATTGTCCGCAGACAACACGGTCTGGCAAATCTGCAATTCGTTGGTGAAACTCTTGGGGAACAGGGGCCGCAACGGACGATCAGTCATGCGGCATATCAGAATTTCGCGTTCGGACGGCCGGGCTTCGCGCCGGAAATAGTTTCCGGGGATCTGCCCCACCGCATAGAACTTCTCGCGGTAATCCACGGTCATGGGGAAAAAGTCTTGCCCCTCTTTCGCCTCCGATGCCACCGTCACTGCGGACAACACCATCGTGTCTCCACTGCGGCAAATCACGGCACCGTGGGCCTGCTTGGCAATGCGGCCGGTTTCGAATTCGAGGGCATCATCGCCCACCTTCACAGAAATACGTTCTACCATTCTTCTCTCTCCATCTTCCTTCGGGGAACGCCTCCCACTGCATTCCGATATATGTTGTTCTTTTCTTCCTTCGTTCCACTCTTCTTCTTGGCCCGCACATGCGGGACATGTTCTAAACCGGCCGCCGATAAGGTGGGAGCGGCGTAAACGGAACGGGGCGGCGCGAACGCCGCCCCGAGGGGGACCTTACTTACGCAACCCTAATTCGCTAATGAGGGCGCGGTAACGTTCGATATCGCGGTTGCGCAGATAGTTGAGCAGATTCCGGCGATGGCCGACCATCTTCAACAGACCGCGGCGACCCGCGAAGTCTTTCTTGTGCGCCTTAAAGTGTTCGGTGAGGGTGTTGATCCGTTCGGTCAACAGGGCCACCTGCACTTCGGTTGAACCCGTGTTGCTCGCGCCTTGGCCGAACTTCACGATCAGCTCCTGTTTGCGTTCTTTCGTGACACTCATAGTCCATCTGTCCTTTCATTCACCCAAAGCCCAGTCCGCCGCCGGCAATCCGCCGCGAACGTCCGAGCAAAGGGCACCTTCAATTCTTCTATCCGCACGCCGTCCAACGTTGGACGGCAGAAAGAAGCACTAACCTAGCAGTCCGAGCATTGCCCGCTGCAACTACAACCGCAACCGCCCGGTTTGTCCGACAACGCGGCCAAGCCCGGCAGTATTTTGCCTTCCAGCATCTCCAGCGACGCACCGCCACCGGTTGAAACGTGCGACATTTTATCGTCCACGCCAAACTGTCCAACCGCCGCTGCCGTGTCGCCACCACCGATAATGCTGACGATGTCCGGCGATGCGGCCAGCAGGTTCGCGATAGCCTTGGTGCCTGCCGCAAACTTTTCCATCTCAAACACGCCTACCGGGCCGTTCCACACCACCATCTTGGAGCGCTTGATCGCCGCGCAAAACAGTTCAGTGGTCTTGGGGCCGATATCGAGTCCCATCCAGCCGTCGTCGATCCCGCCTTCGGAGATCTTGCTGTTGGCATCCTTCGAGAAGGCGTCCGCGATAATGCTATCGACGGGCAGCAGCAGTTCCACCCCCTTGGCTTTCGCCTTGGCCAGCACATCCTTCGCGACTTCGAGACCGGGCTCGTCCAGCAAGGAATTACCGATGGCCTGTCCCTGC
>CAIUWO010000735.1 GCA_903902895.1 Candidatus Hydrogenedentota bacterium
ACTCGTCCCAGTAGCAGACGGCGTTGGTGACGTCCATGACCAGGACATCCACACCGGCGTCGGCGAGCATGGACATGTCCTTGCGGATGACGAATTCGTCGCGGCTGAGGAAATAGCCCAGTTCCGGCTCGCCCCAGTGATAGGAACCCTCGGTCCAAAGGGGATGCTTGCCGTCCAGGCGGGCGGCCGGGTCGGCGGCAAGGACCTTGGTCACGTCGGCGGCGTAGGGGCTCTTCATCTTGGCGAGTCCCTCGCCGTGCCAGGTGATGTAAAAGATGCCCACGATGCGCCGTTGGTCCGCCTTTACGGGGCCGACTTCGGCAAAGGAAGGCATGGTGCGCCCGAGCGCATCGGTGGCGACCCAGGTGTCGGAATACAAATCGCGAAAGGTAGTGTCTTCCGCACCGGCCCCGAAGGAGGACACCAAGAGTGCGGCCAACAAAAGAATACGGCACATGGTCATGTCAATTTCCTTGAAAGTTACGGGTCCTGCACGCTTGCGGGCAACGAATGGGCAAACGGACAGGGAATGGTACAACATCTACCCGCGTTCAGGGGAAAAGTTGCACGCCCTGTTGTGCCCAGTACCGCAGGCGTACCGCCTGCACGCGGGCTTGCGCGGCAGCGCAAAAGGGGCTGGGCATGGGGCCGTTGCGGGGACGCGCCCAGGACATGCAAAGCTATCATATATTGTCAGCAAACTGGGCAAAGTTGTTCAGATATTAAATTTGCATGTCCAGAAATAATACATCTATAAATTCCCTTGACAAAGCACCCCCATCCTGATAGATTTCCACCGGTTAAGCCATCCGGCTCTGCTAGTTTATGTGGAGGGTGCCGGATGACCGTAGTACGAACGCCGGGCCGTCAGGGATGCGCCTGGCAAGGGGACGAGGGATGCTGGTTTACTCGCGCCACAGAGCCATCTACCGTTTTTTTTGTAGCCTTGTGTTGGTTTTGGTGCTTCCGGGCATGCTGCAACTGGGGGATTTATTGTGTCCCGCCGCATGGGCGGCGATGGCCGAACCGGCCCCGGAAATCATTCCGCCAATGACACTCCTGCCCGAAGAGGCGATGGCCCTGTTCCGGGGCGGTCCGGTTGCGGACACCACAGCCCCGCCCGCAGCCAAGCTGCCCGACGGAAAAATCCTGCTGGCCCAGTTGGCGCAGGATGGGGCCGCCTCCGGGGGCGACGGCGTGGCCTCCCTGATGAACACGGCACAGGCGGCGCGGGACATGGGTCAGGCACGGGAAGCCGCCCTTTCCTATCTTGAAGTGCTGGACCGCCATCCCGACTCTTTCGAGGCGCATGCCGCGCTCAGTGAATTTCATGCGGCCCTGTCCAAGCAGAGCGGCACGGAACTGGCCGCCCTCACGACGGACGTGACCCGCATCGCCGCCACCGCCACGGCCCCCGCCCGCAAGGCGGCCTGCCTTGCGCTGCAGGCGCAGCACAAGGCCGGGTCCGACGTGGCGCTACCGTTGGCGGAAAGCGCCGCGGCAGGCTTGAACGCATACCCCAACGCACCAGAAGCCTACGACCTGCCCGAATTCGTTCAGGCGGCGGGGCTGCCCGACACCAACGAGCGTTTGGAGGGCATCGCCAACGGACAGTCCGGCACATTGGCGGCATGGAGGTGCAGGGCGTTGCTGACGGGCGTGGAACCGGTCTGGGAAGAGCTCACCACCGCCGAGGCGCGCTACGGTCTGGTCAAGGCTTACAGCGACCGGGCCAAAGGGTTTGTGCAGTGCGCTGACAAGGACGCCGCCCGGCAAAGCGCGCTTGAACTCGCCCACCGTAGCGTGTGGGCATTCCCCATGGACGCAGCCCAGGCGCGGATTGTTCCGCTCATGAATGACAATCTCCGCGACCTCCCCCATGAAGAGCGGGGCGCGGTTGCCGCGTCACTTCGCAGCGAGGTGGACGGTGCGGGCGCGTCCATAGGCGCGTGGTTCGTGCGCGGCCTGCTGCGCGATGAGGCCATTCAGCGCGACCGGTCCTGGGGCGACAGCGGCTGGCAGAACATCAACGCCATGGACATGCTGCACGGCGGCGCCCTCGCGGCGGCGCTGTCCGACAATAACGCCGCCCCGCGCGACAAGGCCCGCGCGGCCTACTACCGGGGCCTGTCCATGTACAGCATGGGCTGGGAAATGGAGTCCATTGCGGCCTACGATGAGGCGCTAAGCTACCCGTGCAGCGATGCGATTCGTGAATCTGCCCAGTATGCAAAGGCCTATTCCCTTGAGTCAATGGGCTGGTATGACGGGGGCGATATCAATGCGGCGGTGGAGGCCTACCAGAAGCTGCTGGCCGATCATCCGCGCGGCGAAATGGCCGCCGACGCGCTGCGCCAGCTTGCTGCCATATACTACCGGGGCGGGGACAATGACACGGGCAATGCCTTTGCGGCCCGGATCGTGAAGGAATTTCCGGACAGTCCTGTAATGGTGGTTGCCCAGAACATGCTGGCGGAAGGCAGCGGCGACCGGAGCGTTGCGCTGGCGAAGAAGACCGCGCCAGCCGCCGCCGGACCGCAGGTGTGCGGTCCCGTGGCGCTGGGCAAGCTGCTGGCCGCGCGGGGCGTGCAGTCCACCGTCGAGGAACTGGCGCAACTGGCCGGCACAGACACCAGTGGTACCAGCATGGCCGGACTGATCAAAGCTGCACAGGCCAAGGGCGTGAAACTGGCCGGTGTGCAGGTGACCCGCGGGTTCGGGGTTGCCCTGCCGTTCATTGCATATGTCAGCGGCAACCACTTTGTCTTTGTCCGTGAAAAGGGCGAAAAGGGGTATCTCGTTGACGACATCGACGGAGTGCCCAACTGGCAGGATGAGGCCGTGATGCGGTTCACGTGGGACGGCAAGGCGCTGGTCGCCTCAGAAGAGCAGCAGGTTGCCCAACTGCTCGATCAGGCCCGGCTGGAGCAGGCCCGAGGCGGCAGGGACAATCAGCCCACTGGTATCGACCATGAATGCGCCAACGGTCACTGTCCCTGTACTGATAGCTGCAAGTGCCCGGTGGGCAGCGGCAACGGTGGCGGCGGTGGTGGTGGCGGCGGAGGTGGTGGTAGAGGTGGTAGAGGTGGTGGTGGTGGTGGTGGTCGTGGTGGTGGCGGCGGTGGCGGCGCCGAAGACGGTCCCGGCGGCGGAAATTCGATTCCCGGATTCAATCCGAGGTTCCTCCTGTATCAGGGGACCTTCGTGGCCAACGAGACGGACTTTAATGTTCCCGTGCATGGCGGCATGAAACTGGAGTTCGCGCGCAGCTTCTCCGCGCCCTTCGGCTACAAGCACAGCGTCAACACCAAGTGGAACGGCAGCGAGCCGATGGATGTGGCCTGGCGCAACAACATCGGGGAAAGCTGGAGCCACAACCTTAACCTGTATCTTGCCGTCTCCGAGCAGCGTGGTTTTGTGCAGTTTCATGACGCCCAGGGCAATATGCTTACCTACACGCGCCACTGTGAAACACCGCAGGGCGGCTCCTGCACGGTGATCCCCGAGCCCAGCAACGACTGGTGCGTCTGCGGCGGAATCGACAGTTTCCCGGCAAATGCGTACGAAGAGTATTATGTGCGCAATATCCCCGCCCAGTACGAGGCCCATGGAATCGGATACAAGGGCACTGCGGAGGAGCAGGGAATTGTGATGACGCGGCTGGTCAACGCGCAGGCGGGCCAGTTGGGCTGGAAGATGCGTTACCCCGACGGCACGGAATTGGGCTTCGCCAAAGAGACCACATGGCCCGAGCACCACGCGCGGCTCCTGTACATCCAGAACAGTTCGGGCGCGCAGCTCACGTTCAGCTATGACACCAGTGGACGCCTGTCCCGTGTGGATGCGCCCACGGGTGACGGGCGCTGTCTCCAGTTCAGCTACGCCGGAACCTGCAACCGGATAACGGGCATTGTTCTCAAGTCGGGCAGCACTGTTGTCAAGTCCGTGTGCTACTCGTACAGCAATGACAATCTCATCAGCATCGACAAGGATGGCGATGGGAACA
>CAIUWO010000736.1 GCA_903902895.1 Candidatus Hydrogenedentota bacterium
CGGGGCACCTCGGCTACGGTCACCTTGATCACTTTCCGCTGTCCCTGGCGCTCGACCTCAAGAATCGCCGGATCGCCGATGAACAGTGTCCAGTTGATGAAGTCCACGTCGCTCGGGTGCTCCACGGGCTGGCCGTTCACGGTCAGAACAACGTCGCCCACCGCCAACCCCGCCTTGAATGCCGGGCTAGTCTTGAGTATCTCTATGACGAGCACCCCCGATTCCGACTGAATACCAAGACGCCGCATCAGATTGGATTCGGTCTCCGCCAGCGCCTGGCCCTTGAACCCAAACCACGGGTCGCGCCTTTGGCCAAAACGGATAATCTCGTCGGCCACGCGCTTGACGCGCGCAATCGGAATGGAAAAGCCCAGTCCCTGGTAGCCGCCGCTGTTGCTGAAAATCATGGTGTTGATGCCGACCACTTCGCCCCGCGCATTGACCAGCGGACCGCCGCTGTTGCCTGGATTAATGGCCGCATCGGTCTGAATGAGGTCCTGGTAGAGCCGGTCGCCCCCGCCCACCTCGCGGCTCACGCGCCGGTGGTTGGCGGAAACCACGCCCACGCTCACGCTGGGCTGCGGGTCGCGCATCATGTTGCCAAAGGGGTTTCCGATGGCGATGACCCATTCGCCGATCAGGAGCGACTCCGAATCGCCCAGGACGGCATGGGGCAGGCCCGCGGTGTCGCCCTTCACTTTGAGCACGGCCAAATCGGAACGCTCGTCCGCGCCGACCAGTTCGACATCGAGCCGCCTGCCGCCGGGCAGCGTCACCGAGGCGATGGCGTCAGCGTCCTTGAGCACATGATAATTGGTGAGGATGTGCCCCTGCGCGTCAAAAACGAACCCGCTGCCAATCCCCTCCACCGCCCGCTGGCGCACCTGGGGCCGTCCGCCATAGAACAGGTCAAAGAAGGGGTCCGACCCGCCTTCGGTGCGAATCTCAACCACGTTAATGGTCACCACCGCCGGGGCAACCTTTTCGATGGATTGGACGATGGCGTTGCGCCGCGAATCGGCGACATCGTCGGCCGCCACAACGCAAGTGGTGGAAAGCACCAGCGCTGTGAACAATGGCAGGAATCTTTTCATGATCCGCATCCTCCCTGTTGTATGCCGCCGAAAACACCCCGGCAGCAGGGAACACGCCTCTATAAACAAACGGGGCCGCCGCCTCCCTTCCGGGTAGGGCGACGGCCCCGATACTTCTTTTCTGGTCAGGGAGCCGGTGCGGGGGCCGGTGCCGGAGCGGCCACCGCCGCCGGAGCCGCCGGTGCCGCCTCAATGGGCGCGGGTGCGGCAGTCGGTTCGGCAGGTGCCACCTCAATGGGTGCAGGCACCGCGGTCGGTTCGGCAGGTGCCACCTCAATAGGTGCAGGCATCGCGGTCGGTTCGGCAGGTGCCACCTCAATGGGTGCAGGCACCGCAGTCGGTTCGGCAGGTGCCACCTCAATGGGTACAGGCACCGCAGTCGGTTCGGCAGGTGCCACCTCAATGGGCGCGGGCACCGCAGTCGGTTCGGCAGGAGCCACCGCAATGGGCGCAGGCACTGCGGTCGGTTCGGCAGGCGGCGCCTCCACAGGTGCGGGCGCCGGGGTCGCTTCGACAGGCGCCACCTCTACGGACACGGGCGTGGGGACAGCCGGTTCCGCCGGAGGCGCAAGCAGCGATAGGGGTGCCGGTGCGGCATTCGCATCCGCAGCGGGAACGGCCTCCGCCGGCGGCGGGGTGGACGCGGTCTTCATCTGGTTTGCGAGCATTTCCGCCTCGCTCGCCGCCATATCGAACAGGCAGGGCTTGCCTGCGGCCACGGCGCGGTGCATGCCGTCCACGGCCGGGCCAATCTCGAGGGCCACGGTGGACCCGTCGGCCTTGGTGCAATTCACCACGGTTACCGCATCGGCCACCTGCGCGGGTTCACCGGCGCGCACGCCCTTCATCTGCAGCGCGCGCAGCGTTGAGAGCAGGTCGTCCGCGGCGCCCGTTCCGGCAGGGGTGACGTTGCCGTCGCGTTCCAGCTTCCATGTGTCGCCCTCTTTGATCAGGGCAAATTTCACGTCGGCGCTGCGGCCGTCGATGCGGTTCACGTCGTCCAGCGCCTTGCCCAGCACGGCCATCGCAAACAGATCGCGCGGGGCCACGGTCAGTTTGGCAATCTCGGCCTTCGCCAGGACAAGATTGGCCGCATTGCCGTCAAGGCGCGCATAGGACCCGTCAACGCTCCTGGCCTCGCCGCCGATCTGCACGTTGTGGGCGCTGCCGTCCTTCATGGTCAACGAAACTGTCGTCCCGAAGGCGCCAATGTCCGTGGTCGTGTCCGCGTAGTCCAGCGGTTTGAGCGTGGCGAGCGCGCCGACAAGGTTGTCCACGGCGGTTTGCTGCACCTCGAGGTCCAGCGCGGGCTCGGTGACTTTCCAGCCGCCCTCGCCCGGCTCAAGCACGATACGGCCCTGCGGCCCGACCGCCTCAACCCGGGCCATGTCCTCTTTCTTGAGCGTCAGGCCCGGCAGCGTGAACAGCGGCGTGCCTTTGGGGAACACCTGGTCAAAGTTGCCCTTGTTCATTTGGTAGACAAGGCCGTCCGGCGCACCCTCGACCATGACATAGGGATCGCCGTCCTTGCTGGGCCGGCCGCCCAGCAGCACGACATCACTCTGGCCGTCCACGGAAACCACCGCCTTGAACTGCGCAGGCTCCAGGCCGTATTCGGCCTTCTTGGCCGGATCAGCAGCGTTCGTCACGGCCACATTGGCGAAACTGCCCAGCAGCGTCTGCAATGCGGGCTGGCTGAACGCCTCGCCGAATCCGCCCGAGGCGAGTTTCCACTCGTATTCCGGCTTGGCCGGCTCGGCGGGCTTTTCTTCCTTCTTCTCGCCCTCGGTGGCCGCCCCGGCATCAGCCGCGGCCGGCGTTTCAGGCTTGGGCTTCTCATGCCGCTCGAAGGTCACCGCTTTGTCCGGCGTGGTCAGCGCCAGCTTCGTGACCTTGTCCTTCTCAATCTTGAGCAGCTCTGTCTTGATCCATTTGGACGACTTGGGGACCGTATTGTCCTCCGTCGTCTCCGGCTTGGGCGTGTTGGGGCCCTGGGGCGCATCCATCACACCGGCCGCGCGCTTGAGGTTGAAGGATTCCACATAGACCTTCTTGTCGTCCGCGCGGCGCACAAACACCGACTTGAAGTCCGGGGCCTTGCCCACACGCAAATCCACGGCGGGCTTGTCCTCGCCCGCCCTGTACGCGCAGACGTGGAACGCCTGGTCCTCTTTGAGCTCATAGTTGGCGAGTTTCTCGTCGCTTTCAGCGCTGCCGCGGAACTCGCCCTTCATTGCAAGCATGTTTTCGACCAGTTTTTCAGTCTCTTCCGCATTGGCCGGCGCGCCAAAAAGGCTGGCCACGTGCCAGGTGTCGCCCTTCTTTTCCAGAACGACCTTCTGGTCCGGCTTGGCCCCCGAGAACATCTCAATCCTGGCAACGTTCGCCGCAATGAGCCCCTCGGGAACAAGCGTCTGCAGATTCACCTGCTTCACAATCGAGACCGGCCTGTTCTCGGCGGTCTTGCGCCACATGGCAAGGCCCGCCAGAACCAGCAGAATGACAAGGAACGGAATCAGTTTCTTTGCCTTCATGATATTTCATCTCCACGCGCCCTTGTTGCCGGCGCGGCATGTTCCCGGTTAGTTTGCGCGCGACTGGCTCATGGTGTAGGCATTGCGCGAACGGCGGCGCAGCGCGAAGAACGCCACGCCCACGCCGGCGATGAGCACGTTGGCCAGGCCGTAGTTGACCAGACGCCACACCGTCTTGGAGCGGTCGTCGGGCTTCACAATCATGCGGTCAATCGGCTTGCGCCCGCGCACGTCCACGAGCCGGTCGTCAAGCGTCACGCCGTCCACCGTGTTCAGGAACAGGTCAAGGCTGCCGGAACCGCCGCCGCCCTGCATGAAGTTCTTGCGGAACATCTCGGCGCAGCCCAGCACAACCAGCTTGCCGGGCTTAGCCTCGGCCGGGGTGACCGCGGGCTCGCTGTCCGGCGTTTCGGGCTCGGGCGGCATGCCCGGCTGCGGCTGGGCCTTCGGATAGGCCGGGCGCGGCTTGTCTTTGTAGGCGTCCGGGAACTGCCCCGTGACCAGCGCCATCAGAGGATAGGCCTGCGTGCCCGACTCGGGCACCTTGAAGGACGCCTCCGACATCGGCTCCTTGGCCCCGATGGCCCACGACTGCGGACTGCTCGACATGAGCACCTCGGGCTTCAGGCCTGACTGGTCCATCTTCGCCTTGTCCATGTCCAGCGCCGTGCCCCACAGGTACAGGATGCCCGACAGCCGGTTGGTGATGGGCGAATCCGGGTTCATGCTGGAATTGGTCACCAGTATGTGCGTCGGCGACGCGACCGGCTGGCCGAGCATGGCCTGCAGGCCCTGGCCCTTGCCCGGCACAGTCAGGGTCACCGAGTTCTTGTCCATCAGCACGGCGTCGCCCACGGTGATGCCGTAGTTCTTCAGCAGGTCGTTGAGTTTCGGGCCGGACTCCGGCATCTGGCCCATCATGGGATTGCCCTTGCCGCCCTGAATGTCCTCGCGCTGCATGCGCGTGCCGTCGCGGGTGACCTCATAGTTCCACTCGTAGGTCTGCACGGCCAGCACGACCGCCTTGCCCGCATAGAGGGCGCGGTTGATCTCCCAGAGCTGGCGCTCGTTGAGACTGGTGGGGTTGATCACCACCAGCGTGTCGGCGTCCTCGGGCATGGGGCTTTCCTTGCTCAGGTCCACCCGTTTCACATCGTACTTTTCGTATTCGAGAATCTGCTGGACGGTCTCGTAGGGGTCTTCACTCTCGGGGACACGCTGGCCCATCTGCATCAGCATCTGCCGCATCTGCGGGTCGATCCGGTCCTTAGGCGCCACCAGCGCGACCACCGCCTTCTTGGGCCGGGTCATCTTGAAGATGGTGTTCACCAGGCGGTATTCCAGCTGGGACACCGGCACGGTGGCGGCCGACGGGCCGCGTCCGCCCATCTCGTCCGAGATGACCTGCGGGATGATTTCCTCGGGCTTGTCCTTGTAGGCCACGCCAAGGCTGGAGTACACCAGTTTGCTGGTCATCTCGTCCTCGCTCATCGCCTGGGCCGCAAAGGGCTCGACGCCCTTGTCGAGCATGCGCTGCTCGACGGTCTCGGCCTCGGTCTTCTTCTCCTTCTCGTCCTTGGCCTTCGGCTCGGTGTAGCGCACGTTGGCGGCGTCAAGATAGACCGTGTCGAAATTCATCTTGCCGCCCGAGGCCGCCTTCAGGTCCTGAAGCTTGTCCGTGATGTCGCGCTCCAGATTGCGCATCTGCGTGGGCATCTTGTCCTTCGCAGTGATGTACAGTTTGACCTGCACCTCGCTGTCAATGCCGGAAATGATGTCCTTGGACGCCTTGGAAACGGTGTACACGCTGTTCTGCGTCAGGTCTGCGCGGGCGATGCTCGTCCCCGCAACAACGTAATTGAACAGCATGCCGATGGCGACGCACATCACCGCGGCCACCGCGAAGATCATGCGGGCGCCGGGCCGGCTGCGGCCGTCGATGAACAGCACGTTCAGCGCCAGGAACACCGTGATCCAGGCCAGGAAGAAGGCCGTGTCGGCCACGTCGATGACGCCGCGCGTGAAGCCGCCGTAGTGGGTGAACACGCCGAGCAGGTCGGCCATCACCGAACCCAGTCCGGAGACACGTCCGTCAAGATAGGACGACATGAAGTCGGTGCCCACGAGGAAGAACGCCAGGCAGGTCAGCAGGGTCACGACGAAGGCGACGATCTGATCTTTGAAGAATCCCGAGAACAGGATGCCCAGCGCCAGGAAGAACGAACCCATGAGCAGCGTGCCGAAGTAGCCGCCGATGATTGCGCCCGGGTCGGGCTTGCCCAGGCTGAACAGCATCGCCGGGACGGTGCATGTCGCGGCAAGGGTCAGCATGTAGAACACCAGCGCGGCGAAGAACTTGCCCAGAACCAGCTCCCATCCCTTCATGGGGAAGGTCAGCAGCATTTCCCAGGTGTTTTCCTTGCGCTCCTCCGCCCATATGCGCATGGTCACCGCGGGGATGAACACGCACAGCAGCAGCGGCAGGTTGTCAAAGTACGGCCGCATGTCGGCCATGGGGAACATGAAGAAGGAGGTGATGTAGAGTCCCACGCTTAGCGTGACAAACACCATCATGAAAATGTAGCCGATTGGGGAGGTGTAATAGCCGCCCAGATCACGGCGCAGAATAGAAATCATGTTTCGCATTGTCCGTCTCCTACTCGCGGCCCGCGGCTTGGCCCGCGCGCTCGGTCAGCCGAAGGAAGGTCTCTTCAAGCGTCAGCGGGCGGTCGCCCAGCTCCCGCAACTTCCAGCCCTTGGTCCTGGCCAGTTCGTTGACCTCGCGCCAGGGGCGCGTGCCCGAGGGGCTGTACAGCAGGAACGAGGGGCAGCCGTCGGTGTCGCCGGCATACTCGACCTTGCGCACGCCCTGCACGCCCGACAGCATCCGCTCGATATCCTCGCGCACGCCCTCAACCGCGACCGAGGTGCGCTCGCAGTCTTTGGCCCGCTCGCGAAGGCTTTCAATCGTGCCGTCGCCCACGATCCTGCCGCGGTTGATGATGACGATGCGGTCCGCCGTGGCCTGCACTTCCTGCAGGATGTGGGTGGACAGGATCACCGTCTTGTTCTTGGCGAGGCGTTCGATGAGATGGCGAATCTCGAGAATCTGGTGCGGGTCGAGACCCGAGGTGGGCTCGTCGAGAATAATCACGTCCGGATCGTGCACCAGGGCCTGGGCCAGCGCCGTGCGCTGCTTGTAGCCCTTGGACAGCTCCCGGATGACCTTGCGGTACATCGCCTTCAGGCCGCAGGTGTCCACCACGGCGCCGATCCGTGTTTTCAGCAGCGCGCCGCTCAGGCCGCGCGCCCGCGCCACGAAGTCCAGATAGGCCCGAACCTCCATGTCCATGTAGAGCGGCAGGATCTCGGGCAGGTAGCCGATGCGCTTGCGAACCTCCAGCGGGTTCTTCAGCACATCCACCCCGCCCACCTCCGCCGTGCCCCGCGTGGGATGCAGATAGGTCGTCAGGATTTTCATGGTGGTGGACTTGCCTGCGCCGTTCGGGCCAAGCAAGCCGACAATTTCGCCCTGGTTCACCTCGAAAGACACATCTTCGAGGGCAACCACGGGCCCGTAATGCATCGTCAGACGTTTTGCCTTAATCATACACAAGCGTCTCCAAATGCGCGTTTTCCCGAAAACGATTCGTTTCGGGCTCCCATACGTGGCCGAAATGGCCGTTGCCCATGGGGCAAGTGCCATGCCATCCGAAGAAATACCGCCGTGCCCGGCGGTCAGATGGCGTAACTGTTTGCATATTAACATCTTGGAGATGCAGTATAAAACACGCGGGCTACCCGGCACTTCACGCCGGGCAGCCCGATTTAGGGCAAGTCGCCTGTTTTGGGGCA
>CAIUWO010000737.1 GCA_903902895.1 Candidatus Hydrogenedentota bacterium
CTTCGATTCACCCGAAGAACCTGTGACCACCTACCGCGTTTGCCGACTCCGGGTCATTGACCCAAAACCAGCAGAAAACCACCCTAAAACACTTGAAAGCGGGTCAAATCTGTGTTACATTACTCATGTCGTTTCACCCTGTGGCACAACGACTTGCAACAGTTGAAATAGGTCTCGTTATGCTCTTCACACGGCGGAGGTCACTGGTTCGAGTCCAGTATCGCCCACCATTCTTATCCCACTGAAACGCAAGGACTTGCAACTTGCGTTACCTGCCCAAAAAGCAGCGCGGTAAGCCCTCTAAAATGTGTACGGTACGCACACGGAGAGGACAAAGCGCCATGACTAAGACGAAGCCCGCCACCAGCACCCCAGTCTACTGTTCCACAAAACCAAGGGGCTGTTCTGCGTCCGTTTGAACGGAACCTGCCCTTACTTGGGGCCCGACGGCCCAAACGCTTCCTGCACACCGGGCGGCGTTCCTGACCGCAGACGCAGGGCCGTTCGCCGCAATCCGGGAAAAGTGGCGGCGGTCCGTCTGCCGTCTCACAGGTGCGCGGGTGGCATCCGCACTTGGGACAAGTCTCCGGGGCCTCTGGTTCCCCGTCACATTGCTTCTCCATGAAGTGATGGCGCGCCTTTCCATTTCGCGATTCAACGCCCTGCTTTTTCGTTGAAACAGGTGTTCGATCGATGACACTTGGCCTTGGGCACGGTCACACAGATAGCCCATAAATCATCGGTTTATCAGGGGTGACGGGAAATCGGTGTCGAAAGACGGACACCCCTTCAGTGAAGCACTGTTTCCGTGGGAAGTTCCAACCCTAATGTGGCAAAGGGCTTGCGGGGTGTGCGTGCGAAAGGCATGGGACTTGCTAGCCACAGGGAGGCCGTGGTGCGCGGCCTTTTTGCGGGCGTCCGAAAGGGAATCGAAAGTACGAGTTGAATGGACGCCGACAAGTGTGGTGCCAAGAAGCGGGTGCAATGCGTGTTCGGAACCGCAAGGCGTGACGGAGATGATGAGAATGGTCCATCACGGACATGGCGTCTTCGACCCAGACCTGGCAAGCGGGAAGCCGCACCCATGGACAGTCTGGGCAGAAGCGCGAATCGTGACAGCGGGGCATTCTTGATGCTGCCGTAAAGCCATTGTCTTCCCGTCGTGTTTTCGCAAGACACCGATGCATGGGTGGTATGCACGTTGCGCCTGGCCGGGCAGCGTCTTGGAGTCAACCAAGGAGTGGACCCATGAATCATGCGGGCGATCCCTTTCTTCGCCTTCCAAATTGGTGTCAACGTGTGTGGCGCTTCTCTGTTCCGGTCCTCCTGCTTGCCGCAATGGCAGGCTGTTTTTCGGAGCGGAATCCAGTGTCGGTGTCGTTTGCGGGGACGCCGCGCAGCGGCGACGCGAAATTGAGGGTTGCGTTTACGGGCCACGCGACGGCGCGCTTCCCCTACGAACTGACCTTCTGCGACCCGGCCCCGTCTTCGACGCCGCCCCGGTTTCGGCATGCCCGTGACCTGCATGTCCTCGCGTGGAAATGGAAATTTGGCGACGGCGCGACCGCCGAGGAGAAAGACCCTGTTTACAGCTACAAGAATCCCGGGGTATACGATGTTTCGTTGACGGTACTCTACGCGGGAAGGTCCAATTGTCCGGGGATATCGACATGTGAAAGCAAAGAGTACATCTGCGTGACCGGGGGCGGCGAGGGTGAGGGTGAGGGTGAGGGTGAGGGCGAAGGAGAGGGAGAAGTTCCCCTTGTGGACGCCGGTCCTGCGCAGGATGTCCTTGTCGGCGCTACTGTTCAACTGAACGGCACCGCCTCAAACCCGGACGGACAGCCCCTCGCCTATGCATGGTCCTTCCTTTCCTTCCCCGGGGAGACGGCGCCGGTGCTTTCCGACCCGGCCGCGCCCGGGCCGACCTTTTTGGCCGGCGCGGTTGGCGGGTATGTATTGCAGCTTCAGCTCACTGACGGCACGCACACGGCGTCAGACACGGTGACGATTACTGCCGGCGTGATTCAGAATGTGGCACCCGTGGCGGATGCGGGCCCGGACGTACAGGTGTTGACGGGGGGCGTGGTGCAGTTGGACGGCTCGGGGTCGACGGACGCAAACGGCGACCCCCTGACGTACGCGTGGAGTTTTACGGGGCGTCCGGAGGGGAGCACGGCGGTCTTGAGCGATGCCTCGGCGGTCAAACCGTCATTTACGGCGGACAAGGCCGGCGAGTACCATGTGGAACTTGTCGTGAACGATGGCAAGGCACCCAGCGACCCAGACAGCGTCAAGGTTACGGCGGGCGCGATTGCGAACAGGGCGCCGACAGCGGATGCCGGTCCGGACCAAGAGGTGCTGACGGGCGCGGTGGTCCAGTTGGACGGGTCCGGTTCGACCGATGCGGACTGGGACCCGTTGACCTATGCATGGAGTTTCGCGGCGCGTCCTGACGGCAGTGTTGCTGCACTAAACGACTCTTCGGCGGCCAAGCCCTCATTTACGGCGGACAAGGCCGGCGAGTATCTCCTGCAACTGGTCGTGAACGACGGGAAGGTGTCCAGCGAGCCGGACAGCGTAAAGGTTGTCGCGGGGACGGTTGCGAACCAGGCGCCGGTGGCCGAGGCGGGTCCGGACCAGGAGGTGCTGACGGGCGCGGTGGTCCAGTTGGACGGCACGGGCTCCACGGACACGGATGGAGACCCGCTCACCTACGCATGGACTTTTGTGGCGCGCCCCGGGGGCAGCACGACGGCGTTAAGCGACGCGGGCGCGGCGAAACCCACCTTCACGGCGGACAAGGCCGGCGAGTACCTGCTGCAACTCACGGTGAACGACGGAAAAGTCTCCAGCAATCCGGACCCGGTCAGGATCGTCGCCGGGACCGTTGCGAACAGCGCCCCAATTGCCGATGCGGGCACGGAGCAGGAAGTGCTTGTGGGAGCGCTGGTGCATCTGGACGGAACGGGTTCGAGCGACACCGACGGCGACCCCCTTGCCTATGCATGGAGCTTCACGGACCGCCCGGAGGGCAGCACGGCGGCGTTGAGCGATTCCGCCTCCGCCACGCCCGAGTTTACGGCCGACAAGCCGGGCCAATATGTCCTGCGGCTGTTGGTTAATGACGGGCACGTGGACAGCGCGCCCGACACCGTTGTCATCACCACGCTGGGGTCTCCGAATACGGCGCCGCGTGCCTATGCGGGGCTTGACCGTACGGCATACCGTGGCGCCACCGTGCTTCTCGACGGAAGCGGGTCATCCGATGCGGAGGGCGACGTTCTCGGCTATCGGTGGGCGTTGTTGACCGTGCCTGCCGGAAGCGCGGCGGCACTGTCTGAGACGACGGCGGTTCGTCCTTCCTTCCCGGCCGGTTTTCCCGGCACGTTTGTGGCGCAGTTGATTGTAAATGACGGAAAAGTCGACAGCGCGCCAGACACGGTTACTGTTGAGGTGGTTGACCAGGGCGCCCCGCGGGTACTGCTGGAACAGGAGGCGTACTCCGTTCAGGAAGGGACGACCCTGAGTTTCGATGTGGGCGGTGTGGACCCGGACGGGGATTTTGTGACGCTCTCCGCGGGGCCGGCCATGCCGCATGTCACTTTTGCGGCCCAGACCGGGGTCTATGCCGCGGGCACGTTCACATTTTCACCGGAGAGTTCCGAGAAGGGGACGCACGTTGTATCCTTCACGGCGCGGGACCCGCTTGGGCTGAGTGACACGCGCCAGGTAAGCATCAACGTCACCC
>CAIUWO010000738.1 GCA_903902895.1 Candidatus Hydrogenedentota bacterium
CAGTACCGTGTGAACCGCATGGAACTGCTGGAGTGGGTCACCTCGCGGAAGATACCGGTGTCGGAGGAGATTTTCAACGAGCCGGCCGAATCGGAGGAGACGGTGGGTTTGGCGCGCGCGCTGGAGGCGGGCGGGGTGTTTTACCGCGTGGAGGGGACGGACATCCCGTCGGTGCTGCGGGCCATTGTGGACGCGATGCGCCTGCCGGAGGGGGTGGACCGCGAATTTCTTTTCCGGGTGCTGCTGAGCCGCGAAAACGTGTGCTCCACGGCGATGGGCGGGGGCGTGGCCATTCCCCATCCGCGCAACCCCATCGTGCTGCACGTGACCCAGCCATCGATTACGCTGTGCTTCCTGGAGCATCCCGTTGCGTTTGGCGCCATGGACGGCCAACCGGTGCAGGCGTTGTTCACGCTGGTCAGCCCGATGGTGCGCCATCACCTTCAACTGTTGTCGCGCCTCAGCTTTGCGCTGCAAGACAGGGGCTTCAAATCCGTCATTGCCAACCCGGGCACGCGCGAGGTCATTCTCGGCGAAGCCCGCCGGATGGACCAATTGCTCGATGAGCGAAACCGGTCCTTCGCCGAATAGGACACCCGAGCCGAAATGTCGCTGATTGTCGCATCCCTGGCCGTGTTCTCGGTCGCCGCCCTGTTTGCGGTGCTGCCGGCGCAGCGGCCTGTCTGGTGCGTCCGGGCGGGCATTTTCGGCGCCTGCATTGGCGGGGCGCTGGGCTTGCTGGCCGCGGTGCAGGGGCTGTTGGGCGGCACCATTGAGTCCATGAGCATTCCCTGGTCGATGCCGGGCGGTGAACTGCACTTGGGCATGGACCCGCTCTCGGCGCTCTTCCTGCTGCCCATCACGGGGCTGGGCCTGCTGGGCGCCATCTACGGCGCGGGCTACCAGCGCGGCGGGGACGCAAAGAAGCTCGGCGTGGGCTGGTTCCACTACAACCTGCTGCTGGCCAGCATGGTGGTGGTGGTCACCTCACGCAACGCAATCCTCTTCCTCATCGCCTGGGAAGTCATGGCGCTGTCCTCGTTCTTTCTCGTGACCCATGAGCATGAAAAGCCGCACGTGCGGACGGCCGGCTGGATCTATCTGGTGGCGACCCATCTGGGCACGGCGTTTCTGCTGGCGCTGTTCGTCATTCTCGGTGAAAAGGCGGGTTCCTACGAATTCTCCGCCTTCGCCAGGGTCGGCGGCACGCTGTCCCCGGGCTTGTCGATTGCGGCCTTCTTCTTCGCGCTGATCGGCTTCGGCGCCAAGGCGGGGTTCATTCCCCTCCATGTCTGGCTTCCCGAGGCGCATCCCGCCGCACCCAGCCACGTTTCGGCGCTCATGTCGGGCGTGATGATCAAGACCGGCATCTACGGCCTGATCCGATTGCTGGCCTGCCTGGGCGCGCCGCCCGCGTGGTGGGGCTGGTGCCTGCTGGCCGTGGGGCTGGTGTCGGCCATCATGGGCGTGCTGCTGGCGCTGTCCCAGAACGACCTCAAGCGGCTGCTTGCCTACTGCAGCGTGGAAAACATCGGCGTCATCGCGGTGGGGCTTGGCGTGGGGTATCTGGGCCTGAGCCATGGGTCCACGACGGTGGCTGTGCTGGGCTTTGCCGGGGCGCTGCTGCATGTGCTCAACCATGCGATCTTCAAGGGGCTGCTGTTCCTCGGGGCGGGGTCGGTGCTGCACGGCGCGGGCACGGGCGACATGAACCGCCTTGGCGGGCTGTACAAGCGCATGCCCTGGACGGGGACAACCTTTCTCATCGGCGCGGCGGCCATCAGCGGGCTGCCGCCGCTCAACGGTTTTGTGAGCGAGTTTCTTATCTATTTTGGCGCGTTCAGCGCTGTTGTGTCCGCGCCGTCCGTCGTGGTGGTTTCCGGACTGGCGGTCATCACCGGACTGGCGCTGACAGGGGGCGTGGCCGCCGCATGCTTTGCCAAGGCTTTCGGCGGCGTTTTCCTGGGCGAGCCGCGCAGCGACGACGCGGTGCGGGCGCATGAGGCGAACGGCCTGATGCGGTGGCCCATGGTTGTGCTTGCGGCCTGCTGCGTGCTCATTGGATTTCTCGCGCCGCTGGCGGTGCGCGCCGTGCTTCCCGCCGTGGGCATGCTGGTTCCCGTCACCCCCGGGGCGCTGGACGCGGGCATCGCCCCGGCGCTGGCCCCGCTGGGGTGGATCAGCGCCGGATGCGCGGCGTTTACCGGTCTGGTGGTGCTGCTGGCGCTGCTGCGCGCATGGCTGCTTTCGGGCCGCACCGTGGGCGCGTCGGGAACCTGGGACTGCGGCTACGCGAAGCCCACGGCGCGCATGCAATACACGGCATCGTCCTTTGCCCAGCCGCTCATGGCCGTGTTCTCAGGCCTGCTGGGCACGCGCGGTGTCAGCGTGCGGCCCAAGGGACTCTTTCCCGAAAACGCCTCCTTTGCCTCGGAGACGCCCGACCTGTTCCGCAGCCGGCTTTATGACCCGCTGTTCACGCGCACCCTTTGGCTGCTGGCCTATTTCCGCGGGGCGCAGCACGGACGCGTCCAGATGTACGTGCTGTATGTCGCGCTCACGCTGATCGCCTTTTTGATATTCAGTCTCGGATAACAAACCATGACCCTGTTCCCCGTCATAAATTTTCTGCTCGCGCTGGTCCTGGCCCCGCTGCTCCCCGGTGTCATCAACAGGACCAAGGCCGTCTTTGCGGGCCGCCGGGGGCAGCCGCTGCTTCAGGCCTATTTTGACCTGTGGAAGCTGCTCCACAAGGGTGCGGTGTACAGCCGCACCACCACCTGGGTCTTCCGCGCCGGTCCGGTCATCGGGCTCGCCTGCATGCTCGTGGCGGCCGCCATCACGCCCTTCGGCGGCACCCGCGCGCTGCTGGGATTCCCGGGCGACCTGATTCTGCTGGCCTATCTGCTCGGGCTCGCGCGGTTTTTCACCGTGCTGGCGGCGCTCGACACGGGCTCCCCCTTTGAGGGCATGGGCGCCAGCCGCGAGGTGCAGTTTTCCGCGCTGGCCGAACCGGCACTGCTTCTGGGCCTGGCGGCGATAGCGCGCACGACGGGCTCTTTTTCGCTCTCCACCATGTTTCCCGCGCTGGACGGGGCCGACTGGACGCTGGCGGGTCCCGCGCTGCTGCTCGTGGCCGCGGCCCTTTTTGTCGTGTTTCTGGCCGAGAACGCGCGCATTCCCGTGGACGACCCGAACACCCATCTCGAACTGACCATGATCCACGAGG
>CAIUWO010000739.1 GCA_903902895.1 Candidatus Hydrogenedentota bacterium
CCCTTCCAGCGCGGCGGCGGTCTGGTCCAGGTGGAACGTGCGCAGGGAGCGGGTCATTTCCCAGAGCCAGGCGGCCATGCTGACAAGGATGACCGCGAGAAATGCGGCCAGTATCTGGCTGAAAAGGCTGCGCCGTGCCATGGTCTACTCCCTGAAGCGGTAGCCCACGCCGCGCACCGTCTCGATGCGGTCGCCGTGCGCGCCCAGTTTCTTGCGCAGGCTCACCACATGCACGTCGACCGAGCGGTCGGTCACGGGATAGCCCGGCCCGTGCATCGCGTCCACGACCTGCGCCCGGGTGAAGACCCGGCCCGGCCGGCGCGCCAGCAGTGCCATCAGGTCGAATTCGGACCGTGTGAGTTCCACCGGAAGCCCGTCCAGTGACATCTCGCGCTGGTCCGGACGGAGCACCAGTTCGCCCGCCCGAATCGCCGCGCTTTCGCCCTCATCCCCCGCCTGCCTGCGCAGCACCGCGCCCACCCGCGCCACCAGCACCTTCGGGCTGAAGGGCTTGGTCACATAATCGTCTGCGCCCAGCTCCAGCCCGCGCACAATATCCCGCTCCGAACCGCGCGCGGTAAGCATGAGGATGCCGATGCCGGCGGTGCGCGGGTCGTTCTTGAGCAGTCCGCAAACCTCGAATCCGTCCATGCCGGGCAGCATGAGGTCAAGCACCACCAGCGCCGGCGGCATCATTCGGGCCAATTCCAGCACCTCCGTGCCCGATTCGGTGCAAACGCAGGCATATCCTGCGCGTTCCAGGTGGTAGCGCACCAACTCCCGGATATCCTCCTCGTCGTCGACAATGAGTATGGGTCTGTTCGCCATGGACGCTCCTGCCTTTCACACGTTCAATGAGAGCAGTATGGGCATCCCGTGTTAGTGAACCGTTAGCGTCGGGATCTTCAGTCCAGGGCCAGTTCCACCGCCCGGTAGGCGCCGTGGTACACCCCCATCCCGTCCAGCTTGATAATGCCGTCGCAGAGCATGGACAGCAGGTCGTCCTCCTCGATCAGCAGCCGCAGCGTCTGCAGGGTGATCGGGATGCTGCCGCATTCCTGCGTGCCGTCGCCCAGTTCGGAGGCGCGGATGGCGCCCCAGGCCTCATGCCCGCCGACCCGCTCCAGGAAAAGCTTCGGGATGGGGTAGTAGGCCAGCTCGCTGGGCTTGGTGAGCAGCACGTCGCTGGCGCGCATGAGCAGATTGGTCGTGTAGACGGCGGCGTAGATGTCGTTGTTCAGGAAGGTGTGCAGACCGCCGGGCAGGTCGTCCTCCGCGGCGCGCTCGGCAAACCAGGCGGTCTCAATCCAGTCCGTGTGGTGGGTGGCCAGTTCGCGCGCGCCGGGAACGGCCTTCATCACCGCGTCATAGATGCGCCCGTGGTCGCCGAAATTGATGAACAGGGTCACGCTCTTGTCGCGCAGACGGGGCATCAGTTCCCCAAGAACGGCCGCGATCAGGCCCTGCTGCGCGCCCGCGCCGCCCACCGAGATGAGCAGCCGCCGCGGCGCCTTCGCCTGGATGCGCGTCATCCGGGCCTCACAGTCCAGCACGGCGTTGGCCGCAAGCTCGTGGTCGATGTAGTGGCCGGTCATGGCCAGTTGGGCGGCGGGCACGCCGTGGGGCGTCTGGCTGCGGCCGCCCATGCCCTTGAGCGTGCGGAAGCCGAAATACGCCGAGGGCGACTGCACGGTCTGGATGCCGCCCGCCGACAGATGGAAGCCCAGCGGGCAGTTGTCGGGGATCACATTGACGACACGCTTCAGCCCCGCGTGCAGCGCCCCGTGCGCCGCAAAGGGATGGGAGGCCAGAAAGGGCATGTCCTTGGGAATCTCGCCGTACACGTCGGAGAACAGGGCCGCCGCCGCCATGACGGGGTAGTTCTTTTCCAGCCGTTTGTACCACTTTCCCATCAGCGGGTCCCAGAGGAGCCGGTTGAACAGGCGCGATTTCTGGCTGACGCGCGAGCCCAGCGAGTACCACTTGTCCATGTCGCGGATCATGCGCGCGCCGGGCGAGTCAAAGCCGAGCAGGTCGAACCAGTAGGGGATGAGGCCCATCGAATGCACGGCCGAGGCGAGCGCCATGGCGATGCGGTAATGGCCGTAGCCCATCCGTATCGTGCCGACAAGTACCCCCTTTTCAGGGTCGAGGGCCGCGCCGCCCTGGCGCGAGACAACATTGTGCACGCCGATGAAGGGGCCGACCGTGGGGTTTTCCGACGCCGACAGCGGGTATTTCAGGCCCTCGACGTAGCCGTACTTGCGGGCGAACCGCTCCCTCAGGCGCACACCCTGCGCCACCCGCTTCGGACTGATGGTGTTTCCAAAAACCTGCACCTGGTCTGTACTCATGCCCACATCATACCCCAACCGCTTTTGCCGGGTCACCTGTTGTCGATTTTCACGCATGGTGCTACAATAGAGGCGAAGCCAGAACGTGGAGCAGATGCGGTGCCGACTTATGAATACCATGCCATTCGCGCCGAGGGCGACGAGGAGCACGAGCACTCCAAGTCGTTTGTGGGCGGCATTGTCATCGCCCGCGACCGGCACGAGGCCAAGGCCAAGCTGCGCGGGCAGGGGTTGAAGGCGACCATGCTCAAGCGCGCCCGCGGCATCATGGCCGTCATCAAGTGGCTGGACGCCGACATCCGCTAGTGCGGTGCGTCCTGCTGACTAAGTCTGATATTTGAGGCGCCAGAGCCAAAGAAACGCCGTCATTGCGAGGCGGACGCAGTCCGACGCGGCAATCTCCTGCCCGCGTCAGGCGGTGGATGCAAGAGATTGCCTCGCTTCGCTCGCAACGGCGAACTCCTGATTGTCGCCCCGTTTATGACCCACTAACGCCAGGCCCGCCGCCGATTTTCCCCCCGCCCGGCCGATCGGTTACAATCGGCCCATGCAGGTTGTTTTCGTCATACCCGTGTACAACGAGCAGGACACCCTCGCGCCGCTTGCCGAGGGGATCATCGAGCACATGGGCGGCCGCCC
>CAIUWO010000740.1 GCA_903902895.1 Candidatus Hydrogenedentota bacterium
AGCGCAGCCCGCGGCCGAAGTCTGGACCTGCCCGATGCACCCGGAGGTCCGTGAAGCCAAGGCGGGAAAGTGTCCAAAGTGCGGCATGGACCTGGTGAAGGCAGCGCCCGCTGCGCCGGCAGCACCGGCGCCGGCAGCGCCCACAGCAGCTGCGGCACCGGCGGCAGCAGCGCCGATGGCTCCCGAACCCGCCCCGGCGACCAAGTAGTTTTTCGCTTATTCAGAAGCCACCATTTCCGGGCGGCGCCGATGGATGATGCAACCCTGTCTGTGACGAGGTAGTTGACGGACAGGGTTGCCTGTGCAATATCAGGCCGGGGTGACCCAGCGATGATAGAAGGCGTAATAGAGTTTTGCTGCCGGAACAAGTTCATCGTCATTCTTGCCTTCGTGGCGGTGGCGGCGGGGGGGCTGTGGGTGGTGGAGCGCACTCCGGTGGACGCCATTCCCGACCTTTCCGAGAACCAGGTCATAGTCTTTACAGACTGGATGGGGCGCAGTCCAAAGGAGATTGAGGACCAAATCACCTATCCGCTGTCGGTGAATTTGCAGGGGTTGGCCGGCGTGAAGGCGGTTCGTTCCTCCTCCGAATTTAATTTTTCGATGATCAACATCATCTTTGACGACTCTGTTGATTTCTACTTTGCCCGCACCCGCGTTCTGGAACGCCTTTCACTTGCAAACAATTTTCTGCCGCAGGGTGTGGTGCCCTATCTGGCCCCGGACGCGACCGCGCTGGGGCAGATATTTTGGTATACGGTGGAGGGGGAGCAGGTCGACGGGGCGAAACTGCGGAGCATTCAGGACTGGTACGTGCGGTACCAGCTCAATTCTGTTCCGGGCGTGGCGCAGGTGGCCAGCGTTGGCGGGTTTCCCCGTGAATACCAGGTGGACGTGACGCCGGAGCGGTTGCGCGCCTACAACGTCACGCTGGGACAAATCTATCAGGCCATCGCCCGCAGCAACAGCGCGGTCGGCGGGGGCGTCGTGCAAAAGGGCAACGCCGAATACATCATTCGCGGCGTGGGGTGGATTAAAGGCCTGGAGGACATCCGAAACACGGTCATTACGGAGCGTGAAGGCGTACCCATACGCGTCGTTGATGTGGCCACAGTGCAGAACGGGGTGGAATTCCGGCGCAGTGTGCTGGAGAAGGACGGTCGCGAGGTCACCGGCGGCGTGGTCATGATGCGCTACGGCGAGAACCCGCTGGAAATAACGCGCAACATCAAGGCCAAGATACGCGAACTCCAAAAGGGACTGCCTGAAGGGGTGCGCATTGTGCCGTTTTACGACCGCACGCGCCTGATTGAAAGCGCGATTGAAACCGTTTCGCGGATCCTGCAGCACGAGATGCTCTTCGCCGCCCTGGCCATTCTGCTTATTCTGGTCCACTTTCGAAGCGTGTTTGTTGTGGTGATCACGCTCCCCCTTTCCGTGCTGGTCGCATTCATTCTCATGCATCTGTTCGGCATTTCGTCGAACATCATGTCCCTTTCGGGCATCGCCATTTCGATAGGCATTCTGGTGGACCAGTCCATTGTGATGCTGGAAAATGCCACGCACCGGCTCACGCAGCATTTCGGGGACGAGAAAATAACGGGAGACACGACGGAGATTATCGTCGCCGCGTGCCGGCAGGTGGGACGGCCCATCTTCTTCTCTGTGGTCATCATGGTGATATCGTTCCTTCCAGTGTTCGCATTGACGGGCCAGGAGGGCAAGCTGTTTCATCCGCTGGCCTTTACGAAGACCTTTGCGCTCATTGGCACCGCGATCATTTCGGTGACACTGGTCCCGGCGCTGCTTCCGCTGCTGGTGCGCGGCCGTCTTTCGAGCGAGGGAAACAACTGGATCATCAGCAGCGTTGTCGCCGTTTACCGCCCCACGCTGCAGTTCCTCATGCATCGGCCCAAGACGGTCATCTGGCTCTTTGTCATCCTGCTTTCGGCGGGCTTCTTCGTTTCGCGCCATCTCGGGCGGGAATTCATGCCGCCGCTGGATGAGGGCAGCATATTGGACACGCCGGTCACCACACCGCGCGCGTCTGTCACCGAGGTGGCCGATGACCTTAAGGCGCGGGACGCGCTGATACGGGCGGTTCCGGAAGTCGAGATGGTTGTCGGCAAGGGGGGCCGGGCCGAAACGCCGACAGACCCGTCGCCGCTGGACATGATAGAGACGGTGGTCACGCTGCGTCCGAAGGAACACTGGATTAAGCGCAAAATTCTTGCCGACGACGCGCGGGCGGAGACAAAGCGGATTCTGGGACTGCTTGAAGCGCGGGGAACGGTGCTGCTGAAGGGAGACGCGCAGGCGCGGGGCAGCTTTGTCAATGAGGTGACCAACGGCGCGCTCGACCGGTATGACGCGCTGATGCGCGCCGACATAGCGCGCAGACTGGTCGAACAGGAGGCCGCGCTTGCGGATAAATCCGTGCGACTTGTCGCGGAACGCGTCTTCGCGCAGGCAGACGCACATAAATCCTGGGCGAAACCCTTTTCACAGGAAGAACGCGAAAAAGTAGTGGGCGGGTTGGTCGAGACATGGCGCGTGCGGTATATCGGCAACGCCCAGGTCTATGATGTGGAGGAACTGGTTAACGCCGTGCTCGCGGGGCTGGAGTCGGAGGGGCGGCTTGTGTTGGAGCGCGGTGCCGTACTCGCCCCCGTTGAAACGCGCTGGTCTCAAGTGAGAGACGCGCTGAAGGAATCGGTGGGCCTTGATAAGAAGGATTTTCCCACCGCAACCACGGCCGCGCTGGAGGCTTTCCGGGAGCGGGAATGGGCCGCCTGGACCAAGCAAACCAATCAAGCGCTCTTCGACGGCGGGATGGGGTATTTTGGGCAGGCGCTGCTTGCTGAACTGGAATCTGCAGCGACGATGCGCGGCGCGTGGAAGGGAAAGGAGGAGCCTCCAAACGTGACGGCGGAGGAAGTCGGCAGGCAATTTGGCGCGCATGCATTCCTTTGGGCAAAGACAAAGAGCGACCTTGTGCGCGAACTGAACGGCGTGGTGGACCAGATCGGTTGGGCGAACATCTGGACACAGCCCATCATCAACCGCGTGGACATGCTTGCAACCGGCGTCCGCACGCACCTGGCCGTAAAGGTTTTCGGCAGGGAACAGAACGAGATTCAGGCCGTTTCCGAGCAGGTGTCGGCTGTGCTGCAGGCAATTCCGGGGGCCGTGGATGTCGTTGCCGACCAGACCGTCGGCAAGGGTTATGTGGAGGTTGAGGTGGACCGCGAGCGGGCGGCCCGGTACGGCATTAACGTTGGCGACATTCAGGACACGATCGAAGTCGCTTTGGGCGGCAAGCCCATTACCACTACGGTGGAGGGCCGGGAACGATACCCCGTGCGGCTCAGGTATGCCCGCGACTATCGCAGTGACGAAGAGGGGATCAAGGCCATTCTTATCGCGCAGGGCGGGATGGATGGCGCGCAGGCGGAAAGCGGGAGGCAGCAGATGGCGGAACGTGCGGCGGTCTACCTTCGCGACGTGGCAAAAGTGCGGGTCGTAGAAGGGCCGGTGATGATCAAGAGCGAGAACGGGCTGCTTCGCTCCTATGTGCAGCTCAACGTGCGCGACCGGGACATCGTGGGTTTCGTTGAGGAGGCGCAGCGCGCCGTTGAGGCCAAGGTGAAGCTTCCGGAGGGCACCTTCCTTGAGTGGACGGGCCAGTTTGAACACCAGGTTCGCGCCAAAAAGACCCTGCGCATAGTATTTCCGGCGGTGTTGCTGCTGATCTTTGTAATTCTTTACATGACCTACCATGACTTTACGCATGCGCTGCTGATGATGATGGCCGTACCGGGCGCACTGGCGGGCGGCGTGCTGTTCCAGGCGCTGTTTGGGTACAACTTCAGCGTGGCGGTGTGGGTGGGCTATATAGCCTGTTTCGGCATGGCCACGGAGACAGGCATCATCATGCTGGTCTATCTTCGCGATGCGATCGCGGAGCGGGGCGGATTGGCGGGGATCGCCAACGTTGAGGCGCTGGAGCGTGCTGTGCTGGAGGGCGCGGTGCACCGGTTGCGGCCCAAGTTCCTGACCGAGGCGACGGCCATTGTGGGTTTGGCGCCGATGCTGTGGTCCACGGGCGTTGGGGCCGAGGTGATTGCGCCGATGGCGGCGCCCGTGCTGGGGGGGCTGCTGGTGGCCGACGAGGTTATCGACATTTTTCTTCCCGTTCTTTTTTACCACGTCGAGGCGCGCCGGTGGAGGAAACTGCACAAGGACGCGCCC
>CAIUWO010000741.1 GCA_903902895.1 Candidatus Hydrogenedentota bacterium
CTCCGGAACGGCTGCGCGAACTGGGCCATGTCGACGAGCATCAGGGCTTTCTGGCGCGGATGGGGCCCTTCCCCTATGCCTCGGTGGAGGAGGTGCTGCGCGGCGGGGAGGAGGGCGAGCGCGATGACGGCACGCCCGCGCTGTGGCTGGTGCTCGACGCCATTCAGGACACGTTCAATTTTGGGGCCATCGTGCGGTCGGCAGAGGCCATGGGCGCGCGGGGCATTTTTGTGGGCACCACCTCCCAGGCGGGGGTGAACAGCCTCGTTGCCCGGGCCTCCGCCGGTGCCGTCAACCGAATCCCCATTGCCGAGGTTGAGGATTTTTCCACGCTGGTGGAAACCCTGCGCACCGCGGGGGCCCGCGTCCTTGCCGCGGACGAGAAGGGGGCTGACGCCTGCACGGAATGCGACTTTCGCGCACCCACGGCGTTGATTCTGGGCAATGAGGGGCGCGGCGTGCGCCCCGAACTGGCGTGCCTGTGCAACGGACGGGTGTGCATTCCCATGTCTGGATCCATTGCGTCGCTGAATGTGGCCGCCGCCGCCGCTGTGTTACTCTATGAGGCGTGGCGTCAGAAACACGACAACATTGACAATTGACAATTAAGAATTATGAATTACGAGTGAAGAACAGGAGTTTTCTTACGTGAAAAAGATAACCGTTCCAATGAATGTACTGCTGATGCAGGCCGCGCGGTTTGTGATGCTGACGGCGGTTGTTTTGTTTGTCCTTGTCTCGGCCAAGGCGGTGGCGACGCCGCTGGATGACTATGTGGCCGCGCCCGACCCGGTTTTCAAATACGAACTGGTGAACCAGGGCGACAAGCCCGACTGCACCACCTACGTGTACCACATGGTCTCGCAGACCTGGCTGGACGCGTCCAAGGTGGACCGCCCGCTTTGGGAGCACACGGTGCTGGTGACGGTCCCCAAGGACCTGAAATACACCAAGGCCATGATGTTCATCGGCGGCGGCGACAACCGCAAGGATGACAAGCCGGACCCCAACAACGTGCCCATGGAAAAGATCGCGGCGGTGACCAAGGCCATGGTCGTCGAGATAAAGCAGATTCCCAACCAGCCGCTCAAGTTCCCCGACGAGCAGGACCCGCGTTACAAGGAGGAGGGCCGCAAGGAAGACGCCATGATCACCTACGGCTGGGACAAGTACCTCACCGGCGGGGACCCGCTGTGGCTTGCCCGCCTGCCCATGACCAAGGCCGTGGTGCGCGCCATGGATCTGGTGCAGAAGGAATACCCCAAGACGGACGGATTCTTTGTGGCGGGCGGGTCCAAGCGCGGCTGGACCACGTGGACCGTGGCGGCGGTGGACAAGCGGGTCATCGGCATTGGCCCGGCCGTCATCGACGTGCTGAACTTCGTCCCCTCGCTCGACAACCATTTTGCCAGCTACGGCTTCTGGGCGCCTTCGGTCAGTGACTATGTTGACATGAAGATCGTGGACCGGGTCCACAGCCCCGAAATGAAGAACCTGCTGGCCGTGGTCGATCCCTACACCTATCGCGACCGGCTGACCATGCCCAAGTACATCCTGAACGCCGCGGGCGATCAGTTCTTTCCGGCCGATTCCTGGAGATTCTATTTTGACGGGCTCAAGGAAGAGAAGTACCTCTGTTACTTCCCCAACTGCGACCATGGCCTGAACGCCGACGCTTACTTCCGCCTGGCCAGTTTCTTCCACGCCCTGCTGGCCGAAACGCCGCGCCCCAAGTTCTCCTGGGACAAGGCGGCTGACGGCGCCCTGACGGTTCGCTGCGAGACAAAACCGACCAAGGTAACGCTGTGGAAGGCGGTCAACCCCGACGCCCGCGATTTCCGGCTCGAAAGCCTGGGCAAGAAATATGAGAGCACGCCCCTGCCGCTGAACGAATCGGGCGTGTATGTTTCCGACGTGAAGACGGCGGAAAAGGGCTGGACGGCCTTCTTCCTTGAGATGCAGTTCCCCAACGGTGATTTCCCGCTGCCCTTCGTGTTCACCACGGGCGTGAGCATTGTTCCGGACACCTATCCGGGGAAATGAGATTGGCCATTGCCATCAACATGTCCCGTTTGCGCGCATAAAGCGCGCGCGGGTCCGGGGCACGCCATTGCGTGCCGGGTCGCTGGCGGTTACAATAACGCTGCACGCTTTGGCAAGGGCAAAATGTTAGCCCCTTGATCCGTTCCTGGGCTGAACGATTGGTCGGATAACAACTCATGAAACGCATTTTGAAATGGGTGGCGTTCGTTCTATGCGTCCTGCTGTCGTTGCCCGTCCTCGCGGTGCTGTTTGTCTTTGGCTTCTACTACTCGGTTGTTTCGCCCGTACCGCGGACGCTGATGGCCAAGGAGACGCCCGCGGCGCTGGGTTCGCTTACGACGATGGTAAACCCGTTCATCGGCACCGGCGGCGTGCCCTTCATGGGCGCGTACAACCCGCCCGCCGCGTCGATGCCGTTCAGCATGGTCCGTCTCGGCCCGGACACGGCCTCGATCCTGACCAATTGGCAGGCGCTCAACCGGTCGGGCTATTACTACGGCGACAACAAGATTTTGGGATTCAGCCACACCCGGCTGGTGGGCGCCGATTCGCAGGAGGGCGGCGTGTTCCGCGTGTTTCCGACGGTGGAATCGCGGGTGGCCAAAATTATCGTGCGGGAGAAGCGCTTCGCGCGGTTCTCGCATCGCGACGAGCAAGCCTATCCCGGCTTTTATTCCGTCCGCCTGCCCAAGGATGATGTGCGGGCCGAAATGACCGTCACGCCCAGGACGGGGGTGCACCGGTACACCTTTGGAGGCAGCGAAACACCACATCTGCTCATCGACATCACCAGCGCCATTGGCAACCGGCGCACCGAGAACGCCGTGGCGGTGGTGCGTCCCGAGAAGCAGGAAGTGGAGGGCACTGTCCGCCTCTATGGGTCCTTTTCGGGCCGCTATGACGGACTCGACGTTTTCTTTGTGGCGCGCTGCAACCAGTCCTTCGCCAAGTACGGCACCTGGAGTGCAGGCCGGCTGACACCGGGCAACGCCACGGTGTCGGGCAAGGACATCGGCGTGGACCTGGCCTTTGCCAGGCAGGGTCCGAGGACCGTGGTGGAGATGCAGTTGGCGCTGTCCTATGTGAGCATCGCCAATGCGCGCCTGAACCTGGAGGCCGAGGCCGCCACGAAGGGCTTTGACGGGGTCGTGTCCGCGGCGGGGACGGAATGGGAAAAGCGTCTCTCGCGCATCTTCGTGCAGGGCGGCACACCGGCGCGGCAGCGCATCTTCTACACGGCCCTGTACCGCACTTTCCAGATGCCGACCGTGTTCAACGACGTGAACGGCGACTATATCGGCTTTGACCGGGCCGTCCGAAAGGCCGACAAATTTCAGTATTACACCGACCTCTCGCTGTGGGACACGGTCCGGTCCGTGCATCCGCTCTACAATCTTATCGCCCGCAGTGAACAGCGCGACATGATGTGCTCGCTGGTGGAGATGGTGAAGGCGGGCGGGTGCCTGCCGCGCTGGCCGTCCGGTTGCGGCTACACCAACTGCATGTTCGGCACGCCCGCGGACATAGCCGTGTCGGAGGCCTGGCAGAAGGGCGTTCAGGACTTCGACGTGCAGACGGCGTACCGTTCCATGCGCCAAGTCGCGCTGGAGGGCGTGCCCGAGGGGTCACGCTTCGCCGGGCGCGGCGATGTCGCCCAGTACAACCAGTTGGGCTACGAGGCCGATGAAGCATCCTCCAAATCCGTCTCCAAAACGCTGGAGTACTGCTGGGAGGATTATGCCATCTCGCAGCTTGCCGCGGCGCTGGGCTACAAGGAAGATGCGGACCTCTTCGCCCGGCATGCCCAGTTCTACCGAAATCTGTGGAACCCCGCCACAAAATACTTCCAGCCCCGCGACGCTGGCGGCGCGTTCTTCAATGACTTCAAGCCACTGCTGCTGTCCTATGCCGATTTCGGAGGCAAGTACACCAAGGCCTACTGTGAAGGCAGCGCCGAGCAGTGGCGCTGGGCCGTGCCCTTTGACCCGGACGGCCTCATCTCCCTCTTCGGCGGGCCCGAGCCTTTCGTAAAGGCGCTCACCACCTTCTTCGAGAAATCGACCAAGGGCGTGGGCGTCTGGAATCCGGGTCCCTACTACTGGCACGGCAACGAGCCCGACATCTTTTCGGTTTATCTCTTTAATTCAGCCGGACGCCCCGACCTCACGCAGAAATGGGCGCGCTGGATTCTCGACACCAAGTACGCGGACAAGTACTATGGCCTCGACGGCAACGATGACGGCGGCACGCTGTCGGCGTGGTACGTCCTCAGCTCGCTCGGTTTCTATCCTGTGGCGGGAACCACCAAATACCAGGTTGGCTCGCCGTTGTTTGACAAGGCCGTGGTGCAGATGGGGGAGGGCAAGGTGCTGACGGTGGTTGCAGAGAACAATTCACCAACGAACGTTTACGTGCAGCAGTTATCGATCAACGGAACGCCGCTGGGCAAGACCTGGTTTGACCATGCCGATATTACCGGCGGCGGCGAACTGCGCTTTGTGATGGGCCCCGACCCGGCCAAGCGATAGGCATACGCAGACAGTTGAAAACAGCCACCCCGTGATGGGCCGGCTTTAGTCAGGTTATCAACAACAAGGAGAAAAACCATGTCCACCACCGACAATTTGAAGGAAGCATTCGCGGGCGAGAGCCAGGCCAACCGCAAGTACACCGCCTTTGCCAGGAAGGCCGACAAGGACGGACTGCCCCAGGTGGCGAAACTGTTCCGCGCCGCAGCCGAGGCTGAGACCGTCCACGCGCTTTCACACTTCCGCGTGCTGGGCGGCGTGAACAGCACCGCCGAGAATCTGGAAGCGGCCGTTGCGGGCGAAGCCTTTGAGTTTGAGTCCATGTACCCGAAGTTCGTGGCCGAGGCGCAGGCCGAGGGCAACAAGGCCGCGGAGATGGTGTGCGCGGGCGCGATGGCCGTGGAGAAGATGCACCATGACCTGTACGCGGGCGCGCTGGCGGCCGTGAAGGCGGGCGGCGACCTGCCCGTGGCCACCATCCATGTGTGCGACATCTGCGGTTGCACGCTCCTGGGCGACGCGCCCGACGCGTGCCCTGTGTGCAAGGCGACGAAAGAGCATTTCTTTGAAGTGAAGTAGCGCACCAACAGCCATTTCAACACGGAGAACACGACCATGTGCCGCCATTGCATGAACCGACGTGAATTCATGGGCGCAAGCGGCGGGATGCTGCTTGCCGCCAGTCTTGCCGGAACGTCAATGGCGGCCATGGCCGCCGCGCCGGCGTGGGCCCGCGACCTGTGGGATTCGAAGAAACCCTTTGCCATGCCGGGCAAGCCGCTGGTGGTACAGCCCGTGCTGATGTACAGCATACCGGAGCGCCGCGAGGCGACCTCCTGGAAATCCTGGGGCGATGTGAAGAGCAAAGAGGCCGTGGAGGAGGAATGCGTCCGCATCGCGGGCGAACTCGACGCGCTGGCGAAGAAAGCCGGTTTCGGGCTTGAGATTCGGCCCGTGATCAGGGTTGCCGAGGACGATGAGGCGGCGGCGGCGGGAAAATCCGACGCCGACGTGGTTGTCCTCTATCCCTCCGGCGGCGGCGGCGAAACACTGCGCGCCTGTCTGCCGAAAGACCGCGGCCTGATCTTCCTGCGCCACCGCTCCGGCCCGGTCTACTATTGGTACGAGGCGCTGAGCGTCAAGTACCTGCGCACCGACACGGTCAACCCCGCCGAGAGCAAGCAGGAGAACAAGGTCGCCGGCGTGGACGACGTGGTGGTCGACGACATGGACGAGCTGCTCTGGCGGCTGCGCGCGCGCTATGCCATGAAGAACTTCGCCGGCACCCGCGTGGTGGCGCTGGGCGGGGCGCAGGGCAAGTACGCGCCCGAAGCGCCCAAAGTGGCCCGCGAGAAGTACGGGATGGACATCATCGACGTGAGCTACGACGACTTCGCGCCGCGCATCCACGCGGCGCTGGCCGACAAGGATCGCATGGACCTGGCCGAAAAGTGGACCGACGAGTACCTGGCCCTTCCGGGCACGACCGTCGCCACGGAGCGGCCGTTCATTGTCAATTCGTTCATCCTCTACGGACTGTTCAAGGAACTGATGGTCGAGCACGACGCGCCCGTGTTCACCATCAACAGCTGCATGAACATCATCATGCCGATGTCAAAGACCACGGCCTGCCTGGCGCTGAGCCTGATGAACGACGAGGGCCTGCTGGCGTTCTGCGAGTCGGACTTTGTGATCATCCCCGCGGGCGTGCTGATGTACCACATTGCCCGGACGCCCGTGTTTCTGCACAACTCGACCTTCCCGCACAAGGGCATCGTGACCTGCGCGCACTGCACCTCGCCGCGCCGCCTGGACGGGTCGCGCTACGAACCGACCCTGCTCACCACGCACTACGAGTCCGAGTTCGGCGCGTCGCCCAAGGTCGACATGCCCATCGGGCAGGTCGTCACCTTCATCGACCCCGAATACGCCTCCGGCCGCTGGGTCGGCGCGCGCGGAACGGTCGAGGACAATCCGTCGCTCGCCATCTGCCGTTCGCAGCAGGATGTGAAGATTGACGGGAACTGGCGCCAGTTGCAGAAAGAGGTCCGCGATTCGCACTGGGTCATGGTGTACGGCGACCACCTCAGGGAAATCGGCTATGCCGCGCCGCGTCTCGGCGTAACGTGGGACAACATCTCCGACGAGGCGTAAGGGCCGGTGAACCACCATTTCTTTCCCAGCCGGAGGCGTGCCGCCCTGGTGCTGGTCCTGTCGCTGTCCGCCGCGGCGTCCCTTGCCGCGGCCCCGGCAGCCCCGCTGCGTCTCACGGACGACCTGTTCGTGCTTCGCGGGGCGGTAAACACGGGTGTGCTGGTCCACGGCGATGCCGCCCTGCTGTTCGACTGCGATGACTCGGTCACGCCCGAAGTGCTCCTTACCTTGGGCGTTCGCACGGTGGAGTCGGTTCATTTCACCCAGTTCCGTCGGCCCAACACCGCGGGCGGCTATGCGTTCCCCGACAGCGCCCTGTACGGCCCCGCCGCCGAGCGGGACTGTTTCGAGCAGGCCGACGCGTACTGGGCCGGCTGGAGGAACCGCTGGCATCTCTACAAGAGCCGACCGGGCATGCAGGTGCCCGCGCGGTCCATGCCGCTTGCCGGCGTTGTTCGCGGCGGCGAGGGGTTTGACTGGAACGGGCACAGGGTCCTTGTGATGGACACGCCCGGCATGACCGACGGCGCCGTATCCTATGCCGTGACGTCGGGGGGAAAGACCTGGCTGTTCTGCGGCGACGTGATCAGCGCGCCCGGACAGGTCTGGGACCTCCACTCGCTTCAAAAGGGCTTCAACGGACTCATGGACTACCACGGCTTCCTCGGCGCGCATGCCACGCTGCTGGAAAGTCTGGCGCGGATACGCGCCGCCGCGCCGGACACCCTGATTCCCGCGCACGGCGAGCCCTTTGCCTTTTCCGAACAGGCCGTCGATCTGCTCAGCGCGCGCATGGACGAACTGTGGCGCAACTACGCCGCAATCACCGCACTCAACCACTATTTCCCCAAGGCCTGCGCGGATGCCGCCGGCGACCCGCAGCGCATGAAGCCCGCCGAGCGGCTGCCCTTCCCCGAATGGGTGCGCAAGGTCGCCTATACCAGTTTTGCCGTTGCCTCCGACTCGGGCGCCCTGCTGCTGATTGACTGCGGCAACGACTCGGTGCCGGACGAACTGGGCGACTGGAAGAAGGAGCGGGGGGAGACCGTCGAGGCCTGCTGGGTCACGCACTATCACGACGACCACGTCGATTCGCTGCACCGCATCGCCAACGGGGATATTCCCATCTGGTGCGATGCGGCCATGGCGCCGGTCATCGAAAACCCGGCGCACTACTGCCTGCCCTGCATTGCCCCCTGCGGTGCGCCGGTGACCCGGCGCACGGCCGACGGGGAAAGCTGGCCCTGGCGTGAATTCACGCTCACGGCTTTCCATTTCCCCGGCCAGACGCTGTATCACGGCGGGCTGCTGGTGGAAGGCCACGGCAAGAAGGTCTTCTTTGCCGGCGATTCACTGGCGCCCAGCGGGGTGGACGACTACACGGCGGGCAACCGCGTGTTTCTCGGACCCGGGTTGGGCATGCGGCGCTGCTTCGACATTCTGCGCCAGGCGCGGCCCGACCACATCCTGAACCAGCACCAAGGCCAGGCCTTTGTGTTCACCCCGCAGCAGTTGGACTACATGGAATCCATCCTCGCCAAGCGGCAGGAACTCATTGAGGCGATGACACCCTGGGACAATGCCAATTTCGCCGTGGACACGCACTGGATTCGCAGTTATCCCCATGATCAGGAGGTTGTCCCCGGCGCGGCGTTTGCGCTCGATGTGGAGTTCACCAACCACAGCGCTCACGAGGCGCGCGCCGCGGTGGAGGCCGTGCTGCCGCCGGGCTGGCGCGTTCGTGACGCTGGGCCGCGCGAGACGGTCATCCCCGCGCGCACCAGCGGGCTGCGCGGTCCCGGCGTGGTGAACCCCGACGGCGCCGTGCGGCTTTGGGTGGAATGCCCCGCCGACGCCGCGCCAGGACTGCGCGTGATTCCCGTGAGGGTGTGGTGGGAGGGCCGTCCCCTCGGCCAGACCGTACACGCGCTGGTGCGCGTGCGGTAAAACGTACGCGATTGTGGCAAAATAGCGGCGCTTTTCTGAAACCAACCGATGGAGAATACCCATGTTTGCGAAGCTTACTTGGAACGCAACAAGGTCCTTTGCACTGCTGGTCCTGCTCGCCCTGTCCTGCGGCGCGCATGCCGTTGCGCCCGCCTTCGGCGACCGCTATCCACTGGAGGTGTTTCCCACGGAGGCGAAGCGCATGGTCGATGATCAGACCGGCGCGGAACTGCTTTTCCTCACGAGCGGTCCCACGAAGAACCAGAACCTCTATTTTCATCAGCGGTCATGGCTGTCCGACAACTCCATGATCCTTTTCGCGTCGCAGCGCGAGCACGGCGGACTGATGGGCTACCTTGCCGCCACCGGCGAACTCGTCCGCATCACCGCCGCGGACGGCGCGCCCACCGGCGGCGCGACGGCGGCCGTGAACCATCCGGCCGTGTACACCATGGCCGGGCCGCGCGTGCTCGAAATCGCCTTTGAGGTTGAGGTTTCCAAACAGCCGGAGAAGTCACCATCCAAAGTGTGGGCGCGCCAGCGGCTCCTGTGCGAAATGAACGGCACCATCGGCCAGTTGAACGAAAGCTGCGACGGCCGCTTCCTGGCCACCGGCGGCGCCGACCCGGAAAATGCAAAGTCGACCGCCGTCTTTACCATCAGCACCGCCGACGGCGCGGTCAAGCGCGTCTGCGGCATGCCTCCGGGCACCGTGCTGGGCGTCAGCCATGTGCAGTGGAGCGTGACCAACCCCTGCTGGATCAGTTTCGCCAACGCGCCCATCCGCCTCTGGGTTGTCGACATCCGCGACGGCAAAACCTGGGCGCCCTACGTGGAGCGCAAAGACGAACTGGTCACGCACGAGTCCTGGTGGATCAACGATCTCATGCTCTTCTGCGGCGGCGTCCACGCCAAGCCCACCGAGGACTCCCACGTGAAAACGCTCAACGTGCGCACCGGCGAGGTGCGCATCGTGGGCGAGGGCGCATGGTTCCCAGGCATGGACAACGCCGCCGTCTCCAAGCGCAACTGGTGGCACGCCTCCGGAAGCGCCGACGGCCGCTGGGTGGCCGGCGACAACTGGCACGGCGACATCATGCTCTTTGAGGGCCTGACCGCGCGGCCGCACCTGCTCACCGCGGGCCACCGCACCTACGGCAGCGGCGCCCATCCCGAAGTCGGCTGGGACCGCAGGGGCGACCAGGTTATCTTCGGCGGCTCTTACAAGCTCGGTGAAGGCGCCCACGTCTGCGTCGCCACCATCCCCGCCGCATGGCAGGATGCAGCCCGCCAGCTGGGCAGGCGCGTCGAGGCCGTCGAGGACGGCATGGGCAGCGCCTTCAGCGCCAACCCCAAGAGCAAATAACCGAGGCGCGGACAGCTCCGCGCCCCGCACCGCTGCAACCCGCGCCGGGCCAGCCTTGAAGTGGCCGGCCTTGAACCCTTGACGGCATCCCCACGGCACTGTATAATTAAGTATGAATTCGTATCTTGAAAGTACGCATTGACTAAGGAACAATCCATGAAAGCAACCGTGGCCGACCGGGGGCAGGTGACCATCCCCAAACCCCTCCGGGACAGTCTGGGGATTACGCCGCGGACTGTGCTCGATTTCCGTGAAGAGAATGGCCTGCTTATTGTCGAGAAGACGGCTCAAGAAGATCCTCTCAGCAAGATCTATGGCATGCTGCGTCTTGACAAGGGCACCGATGAAATCATGAATGAACTGAGAGGTGATCCTTGATCACGGCGGTGGACACCAACGTGCTCATCGACATCGTCCGGGCCGATGACACGTTCGGGGCTCCCTCACTGGATGCTGTTCGCCGTTGCATTCGGGAAGGGCAGATTGTGGCATGCGACGTCGTTTGGAGCGAGTTTTCAGCCATATTTGGCTCGTCACAACTTTTTGAAAAGGCGTTGCGTTCCCTGCCCCTGGTATTTTCGCCCACAGATCAGCAGACGGCCGTACTGGCAGGAGAAATGTGGCGCCAATACCGCAAACAGGGTGGGGAGAGGAACCGCGTGGTGGCTGACTTTCTTGTGGCCGCTCATGCCATCCGGCAGGCCGACCGCCTGCTGACGCGTGACCGGGGATTCTACCGGAAGTATTTCAAGAAGTTGCGGTTGATCGACCCGTCGGCCTAGCCGCGAAGCCTGCCTGTCATTTCGCGCGCACCAGCTTCAAGTCTGGAAGAATGACATTGTCCGGCGTTTCCAGCATGGTTTCAGGCGCATTGTGGACGTGGAGTGTGCCCAGAACGCCGGTGATGGTCTGGCCCTCCTGGCGGCGTATGACGCGCACGGCCGGTCGGTCCGAAACCGCGTAGACGTGACAGTCTTCAAATTCCACGCCGCCAAAGGAGACGGGTTCCTTCGTGCGCCGGACGCCCAGAATGACGGGCGCCGCCTC
>CAIUWO010000742.1 GCA_903902895.1 Candidatus Hydrogenedentota bacterium
GCTGGTGGCCATTGTCAAAAAACGCTTGGGGCTCACCCAGAGCCCCTACACAATTCTACAGATTCTGAGCGTGGCCCTTTTCGAGAAAACGCCCTTTTTAGAGGCATTTTCACCGCATGATGACGGTTTCTGCACAGGCGACCTCTGTAACCAGTTGAATCTATTCGACTAACGATGGGACAGTAGTGGTACAGACCGTATGTTGAGCAATCTTGGCGGTTTTGCGCGTGTTCTGAGCAAGCTTGGTGTGCTGCTTAAGGATTTTGGTGCATGGGCGGAAACAACCACTAAACGGTTGCGGGCAAGCTGTGAGGAACAGGCCGATGTGTTGGGGGTTCCGGTTCGCTATCTTCGGTGTGGTGGAGTGGACAAGGACGCACTGGCCCGTCAGATCGCGGGGAATGAAGGGGTTACGGCGGACGGTTCGATCTGCATGCTCAGCGTTGTTGAGGCATGCCTTGCCCCCACGGTGGTGCCGGATCGTGCGAGCAAGCACCTCGAAGTGCAGATGCGTCCGCGCCGATGTCTTTTCATCTACTACTATTTTGACCATCCACAGGTGGGCTTCGGACATGTCCGGCTCCAGACTTGGGCGCCCTATGGGGTGACTATTTGTCTGAACGGGCGGCATTGGCTGGAAAAGCAGCTGATTGCGGGCGGCATGGACCACCTCAAGGTCGGCAACTGTTTCCCCTGGGTTGCCGACGTGGTGGCAGCCCAGGCGCTGATGAACGCCCAGCTGGAGACCAACTGGGCGGAACTTTTGGACGGCCTGGTGCTCAAGATGTGCCCTGTTCTGCCAGGGTTGTGCGCGCCGTTTGAGATTCGCCATTACTGGAGCGCCGAAGAGACCGAGTTTGCCACGGACGTCATGTTTCGGTCCAAGGCGGCACTGGACACACTGTTTCCAAGGCTTGTGCTGCACGGCATGCGGGTGTCGGATTGCAGGGCGGTCCTTCGGTATTTTGGCAAACGATCGCCGAACTCATCCCTGGGCCATGCCCCTGACCAGATCCAGAGCGACTGCCGCAGACGCTCTGAAGGGGTGCGCATCAAGCACTGGGTCAACGGGGACTCGGTAAAGATGTACAACAAGGAGGGGGTGGTGCTTCGCGTAGAAACCACCATCAACAACGCCCGCAACTTCAAGGCATTCCGTTCGGCCAATGACGATCCAGCCAAACCCTGCACCTGGCAGAAAATGCGCAAGGGGGTCAGCGATTTGCACCGCCGTTGCGAGATTAGCCGGGGCTCCAATGAGCGTTACCTTGACGCGATGGCCGCCCTGCAAGTGAACAAGACTCTGCATGAGGTTGCTGCGGATGTCTGCAACCGTACATCCAGAAAGGGTCGGCCTGTGCGCGCGATAAATCCTTGGAACGCGCTGGACTTCAGAGTGCTGACGTTCTTGGCCAAAGGCGAATGGGCCGTCAATGGGTTTCGCAACAAAACACTGTGCAGATGGATTGAACCCAAGACGGACGCGCTGCCTGCGGAAGAACGCAAGAGACTCGCCGCAAAGGCAACGCGCCTGATAGGCATGCTGCGCGCCCACGGCCTAATCCGCAAGACTGCCCGCGAGAACCGCTATGTCCTGACCCAAAAGGGACAACTCCTCGCCGGTTCTCTGCTCGTTGCGTCAGGCATTGAAATAAAACAACTTACGGAAATGGCAGCTTGAACTTCTGCGAAAAAATACAGCAAGATGACGGGTAGTAGTACAAAGAGCGCATAGAGGAAGGCCGTGCCTGTTCGCAAAGGCAAAGTGGCTGTCTGTTATATTGGACTGGCGACAGGCTGGAAAGAGTCTCGATCAAGAGGAGAAACGACTGCCATGAACGCCATTATGCTGCGGGGATTGTGTGGGATGATTGTCTGCATTGCCAGCGTTACGGTCCCTTGGGCGGCATATGCGGAGGAGGGGACGGCCGCACCCCAGGACCGTTGGGCGCAGGTGCGCGGTTTTAACTATCAGCCGAGCTTTGGCCGGACGGGGGGGGAGATTTGGATTGACCGGTTTGATGAGGTGACCGTTGACCGGGAACTGGGACTGGGCCGGAAGTATTTCCCGGGGATGAACACGGTAAGGCTGTGGCTGTCGCATGACGCCTATTTCAAGAATCCCGCGCAGTTTGCGGGCAACTTGGAGGCGGTGCTGAAGGTATGCGAACGGCACAAGCTGGTCGCCGTGCCGACGCTGTTCAACAA
>CAIUWO010000743.1 GCA_903902895.1 Candidatus Hydrogenedentota bacterium
CCTATCTCCCCATCTTCCTTGCGTCTTTGCGCCTTGGCGGCTTTGCGTGATCCCCTACCGATCCCCTCCATCCCTTCATCCCTGTTAATACGCCTTCTTCCCACGTTCGCATAATTCCGTGCGGTTTCGTGGTCAAAATGCCTGTCTTTGGTTGCGGCCAGCGGTCGCTCCAAGCAATTCCGCGCCTTCCGTGGTTGGCCTTTGTTTATTCTGCCTTCTACCTTCTACCTTCTGGATTCTGGATTCTGGATTCTCTTACCTCACCGCATTGAAGAACGCCCGCATGGCTGCGATGTTTTTGGCGTTGCCCGAACCGTCCTCCGGGGGGAGCGTGGTTTTCTCGTCCGGCTTGGCGAAGCCGTAGACGCCGAATTCGGCGAAGGCCGGGTCATGCAGGACCTTGTCCGCGTTGTGCTGGTCGCCCCAGCCGCAGATGCACTGGATGAGCTTCGTCTTCGGCCCGACGGCGCTCTTCACCGCCTCCAGCTTGGCCGGGTCGAAATGCTCGTTCATGACCCAGTCCACCTCCTGCAGCATGGAGCACCCTTTCATTTGCGGGTGCTGCAGGTCGTAGCAACTCAGCCAGATAATGCAGTCCGCCTCGGCCCCTTTCGCCGCGTCGCGAATCACTTTCCAGCAACGTTCCACCGCGCGCCGGTTGAATTCGTTCGTCTTCTCCGTGTCCATCGCCTCCACGCCGGGGAACGGCGTGCCGAACAGTTCCTGGTACATGGTCTTTTCGCATTCCAACCACGTGTACTTCTTGTCCGGGTACTGGTTCATGGGGCTGAACACCCAGTCGATCATGAACCCGTCAATCCCCGTCTTGGTTAGCGCCTCCGGAATGACCCTGCCCAGATAGTCCAGGTACTCCCGCGTCAGCGGGATGGCGATGGCGCTGGGAATGGGGTGTACCGCATCAGGATGCTTCTCCGACCAATAGGTATTGCCGCCGATGCAGAAATACCCCATAACCTTCATCCCCGCCCCATGGCCCAGTTCGGTAATATCCTTGAGAAACTCCCCCTTCATCCCCGGTTGCACGGGGGCAATCTCGCTCTGGTACCACGCATAGCCCGGACAACTCACGCAAAAGGTCTGGATCGTGTTCACCCCCAGCTTCTTGTACCACGCGAAATGCTCCTGCGCCGAAGCCCCGGCATACATACCCGCCGGCGCAAACCCCGCTCCGCCCCAGTTGAAGTCGATGCAGAACGCCTTAATGCGCGCCGTGTCCGGATTGTCCCCGTCAGCGGTGGCCATGCCGGCCATTAAGCATCCTGTAGCCAACCACGTCAATATTTGCATCGCGTTCTCCTCGCATGATGATAAAGTAGTGTAGTACAGGAATCGCCCAGGACCAAAGCTGGTCTCCTCGACCCATTTTCAAATATCGGACATGGCCCGCCTATTTCTGAACCATCGCGTCAATTTCGGCGGAAAGTTCCCCCTGGCGTTCACCGGCGAGCGCCTCGACCTCGTCAAGAAGTCGACAGACGCTCTCACGGCTCATCTTCTGGCCCGGGTGTTTCCCGGCAGCGGCAGCGAACACCGAAAGAAAGGTGCGGATGCGGGGGGCAGTAATGGGGCCATCATGGAAAAGAAGATGCCACAGGGCCGCGAGCATGGATGCGTTCACGCTGACGAGGAGCCTGTCCCCCGGTGCATGGGGCCGCTCCGGATCTTCTGTCACAATAATCCCCTGCCCCGCGAGTTCCTGAACATGTTGCACCTGTATCAGGTCTTCAACAAGACAGTCCGTCTGGCGCAGCTGAGTGATGCGCGTCTTGAACCTGTCGATGGAGGCGGATTCCAGGGCGCACCTGCCCGCAAGTTCAAGATCATACTGTTCGGCCCGGTCTTCACCCTCGTGGAGGACCATTTCAACGAGCCTATCTTCAAGCCGCCATACGGGATTCTCTGAGACCGCGTCGAGAGCCCGAAGGAACAACTCCTGCCGGTTCTTCTTCAGGTGGACCACAAGTTTGTTCTTGTGTCGGCCAACGCGACTGGAGACTTCGTCCCCCGACTTTATCTGGTTGACAACACTATTGAAAGTCCCAAAGGTGCGTCTTTCTGGCCAGTTGCACAACAGCGTCATTTGCTCTTCTAGGATGCCGCCCGCCGCCGCGATGATTTTCTCCAGATAACCCTGCTTTGGCAGACCGATGGACCGGTTGCAGTGATCGATGTAAACGAGCGCAAGTACAGTATCCGACTCGGATATGTTGACGGTCCGGTAGCACTTGTCGTACAACCCGCTCGCAACGCCCTCGTATCGGTCGAGCGCCGCCTCATGTTCGGCGGCAAGCCGCCAAAGGACTCCCGACACGGTGCCACTCGATTCCGCGCACAGCGTTGCATACCCCCGATTGTTGATGATAAAGCGATACCCGTGGAGCACGCCGACGCCGGTCATTTCTGCGCCCGGACAACGATGGGCCATCTGCGCTTCGTCCATGTTTGAGCCGTATGCAAAATAGAGCGTTTTCATTGAGCCAATTCCTTTGCTTGCCGGGAACCGTAATAACCTCTTCCATAGCATGCCCCATGCCAAGAAGAACCGGGGAGGGTCGGACCGCGTAACCCGTAGTGCTTGAATCGGCCATGGATTGAACCGCTCTGTCGAAGTAGTCAATAATTGCGCATTGCATAATCAACTATTGAAGGGTTTGTCCATGACCAAGAATACGGCACCGGTACGGCATGTGGTGTTGACTGTGAACGGGGTGGAGGGCGCGTGCGCCGCGGCCGCGGTGCTGATGGCCCATCCCGGCGCGCGCATCCAGATAACCAGTCCCCGGCATCTGCCCAAGGCAATGGAACTCATTGCCGCCGAGTCTTTCGCTGGCACGGTGCATGTGTGCGGCGTGGGCATCAGCCTGCCGGCGAATGACTTGAATATGGGCGTATCCGCATTGGCGCGGCACGCAAAGCTTGTCTGGTATGGCGGTGCCGGCCATCCCGAACTGCACGCGCAGGCCAAGGCTCTTTCAAAGCACGTCGCGTTGCACCTCTCCGATGCCGCCACCGACACGGAAGCGATCACCCGGCAACTCCGTGTAAAGGACATGGCACGGGTCTTGCTCCTTACCGAGCTGGCCGAAGAGGCCGCGCGGGAACGGGTCCCGCGCTCGGAACTGCACCGGTTCTGTCATGACCTGGTGCGCGCCGCAAACCGGCGCTTCTTCTTCTTCGGCGATGACAGGCTGAACGAGCAGGCCATCCGCTATCTGGCGGGGCTGGAGAGCAAGACAGGTGAACTCGACGAAATGGTGGAACAGTACCGGCGGTCAACCGACGCGCTCTATCCCCTTGGAGCAAGCCGCGCGATGAAGGAACTGCGGCGGCAGATCGGCCGTCTCGGCCCCGTGCCGGAGCCGGTGCTGGTATTCGGCCCCACAGGCTCGGGCAAGGAGGTCATGGCGAAAGCCCTGCATGTGACCAGCGGCCGACCGGGCAGCTTCGTCGCGGTCAACTGCGCCGTGCTGGGCGGCAACCCCGCCCTGGTCGAGGACCGGCTGTTCGGACATGTGAAGGGGGGCTATACAGGCGCGGCGGGGAACGCGAAAGGTGCCTTCCAGGAAGCGCATGAGGGCACATTGTTCCTCGACGAGATTGGTGAACTGCCGCCCGAGGTGCAGTCCCAGTTGCTGCGCGTGCTGGAGGAGAAGGTGGTGCGCCCTGTCGGAACCATGAAGACCGACGCCGTGGACGTGCGGATTGTGGCGGCCACCCACCGCGACCTGTCCCGCATGGTCTCGCAGGGCACCTTTCGCGAGGACCTGTACTACCGGCTCAACGTATTGGCTATCCGCATTCCACCGTTGTGTGAGCGGCCAGACGACATGAGAAGTATTGCCGCACATATTGGCCAGGAACTGGAAAGCAGGGGTTATACACTGAAACTGAACCAAGCAGACTGGGATGCCCTGCGCGCATACGAGTGGCCCGGAAACGTCCGGCAGTTCCTCAATATCCTCAAGCGCGCGGCCTATCTCCAGAAGCCGGTGTGCGAAATTATCGAAGAGGAACGGACCTCGCAGCAGACAACAGAACAGGGTGGACTCACGGAACTATTGTCCCTATACTGCCCAGGCAGTCTGGATGAAGTCTCTCCGGCACAGGACGTCTACCGGTCCTATCTGAGGCACGTTCTGGGCCTGTTCGGGGGAAACATCACGCGAACCGCAGAAGCACTGCGGATCGCGCCGAATACGTTGAGGAAGAATGTATGAACCATGACTATGAGGTCTGAAGGACAAACACGAATGGCCACACCGAGATGTTTGAGCGAAGGCTTTTTGGCAGTATTTCAAGAGGGGCAACTTCTTAATAGGGTATTGCAGCGCGTCAAGGGTGACCACACGCTGGATTTTCAGATACGCAGCGAGGAAGTTCACATTTACTATCGGGGCGGTAAGATCTTGGGAATTAAACCAGTCTCGAATTCTATGCATGCTTTTCGGTTTTCCTACGATGAGAATTACTTCGGCGACCAGCTGGTTCACGCTCAAGTCCCGCAACCCTCGGTGCCGGTCGACTCGATGTATGGCGTGGAATCTTGGATCTGCGGCCTGCCCCATTTGAAACAGGCTATTGATCTTTACCACACAGAACGTGTTGAGAAGAACGAGCGAGAATTCCAGCAACTCATTATTCGGGAAAATAACTATGCGAACACATCCAACAGCACCGACTATTTTATCGTTGATTGCGAATATGTTCATCCGGATCCGGATTGTCGCGAAGGCAGGGCAGACCTTATTGCGTTCAAATGGAAATCGGAGGGACACGCTCGTAAGCGGGGAGAAGTGGGACTTGTGCTGATCGAAGTTAAGTATGGTGACATGGCGTTGAAAGGTAATTCCGGGCTTGTCACGCATGTCAAGAACATGGCAGCACTGGCCGGAAAACCCAATGCTTTGAAGCAAACGCAAGAGGAGATGCTGAAGGTCTTTGGTCAGAAACGTGACCTCGGGCTTGTGCGCTTTGGAATCGAAGGAAACAACAACGTGGTTGAAAGATGTGTTCCGGAAAGACCAGAGGTTATGCTTATCCTTATCAATCACGACCCAGCAAAGAGCACGCTTCTCCGGGAGCTAAGCGCACCCGACGGGCTTAGTGAAGATGACAAGGAAATACTGACAATTGCTACGTCTAATTTTCTTGGTTATGGCTTGTACGAAGAAGCCATCTTCCCGTATCACACATTCATGCAGCG
>CAIUWO010000744.1 GCA_903902895.1 Candidatus Hydrogenedentota bacterium
CTGCACCTGGTTGCGCATGCCGAAGCGCGGGACCAGCGCGGCCGCCGCCGTTTCGGGGTTGGTGTTGGGCCCCGCAAAATCCTTGTCACCGCAGAGCGACCAGTAGGATGTGTTAAACCCCTTGAGCGGCGCTCCCGTCAAGTCCTTCTTGCCCTTCGGCTCCGCCCCACTATGGCAGCGAATGCAGTGGGCGTCCAGAATCGGCTGCACCACGCGCATGTAGGAGAAGGGCTCGTTTTCGAATTCCTTCGGCGTGACTGGGGACGCGTCCCGCTGGGCGGCCAGCGGAATGCCCTTGACCGGTGTGTTCATGCGGCTTTCATGGCAACCGACACAGGAGACCTTCTCACCGGGCTGGAGGTAGGTGAGGGAGCGCATGGTCTGGACGGCCATGCCGTCCTTGTCGAGCAGTTGGAACAGAATGGGCTTGCGCGCCGGAACCGTGACACGCACGGAACCGTCCGCCTCCACGGGGACCTCGCCCAGCACGGCCCGCCCGTTCTCCTCGGCCGCAAGGCCGATGGGCGGCGCACCGCCGATGGGGGTCGACTTGGGGAAAATCTGGATGACGCGCATTTCCGTGACCGTGCCCCGTTCAATGCCGGTGAGTCCCTGGTACACGTCAGAGACAAGCACCTCTCCCTGGTCAGGAGCGTTTTCCGGCGGCGCGCTGGACAGCACCGGCGGCACAGGCCGCGGCACAAGCGGGCAGGGATTGGTGCTGCCGATCACCGGGTCGCGATAGATCAACTCGCGGTTGCCGAAGACATCGACCAGGTAAATCCCCAGGGCGTTGGGCAGGTTTGCGCCCGGCTCCCACACCAGCGGCCATGGGCTGTAGCCCGCGAGGAAGTACTTCTCCGACAATGGCCACGGCGACTCGTAGTAGTCCGGGATGTTCATCGACTCGGCTTCGGGGAATGGACCGGGCGTGATGCGCGTCAGCGCTTCCTGGCCGTTGCTGCCCTTGTCGGGATCCACCACGACGATGGGCCCGGCCGCGATGGAGTGGTGGGCCGCGGCGGTGAAGGCGATTTTAGGGCTGTTGGGGATGGGCTGAATCTGGAAGGTGCAGTGCGGCTTGGGCGTGGCGTTGCCCCAGACGGCCATTGGGTTCGTGCCGTCGGGCCGCGTTGCCCAGAGGGTCTGGTGCGTGACGGCGTCGCGGTCAATGTAGTCCCAGCGGCTGTACAGGATCAGGCCCGTGTTCGAAACCACCGGAAACCATTCGTTCGTGTCATGATAGGAAAGGGCATGCAGCTTGCCGCCGTCGGCATCCATCCGGTGCAGCGTGTAGACATGCCAGCGCGGACTGAACTGCCCGCCGAAGCAGCGTGCATAGCCCTCGCGGCGCGTGGATGAGAAGACGATGCCCCCGTCGGGCAGGTAGGCGGGCATGAGGTCGTCATAGGGGCCGCGCGTGATCTGGCGCAGCCCCGTCCCGTCGATGTTTGCCTCGTACACGTGGTAGAAGGCCTCGTCGACCGCGTTGTTCAACTGCAGCGGATCGCACTCCCTGCCGGCATTGTCCACATACGAAAACATCGTGCGGGTGGCGTCATAGGACAGGCGCGGCTCCAGAATGGAGCCCTTTTTGAGGGTGCCGTTGAAGATGTCATGCGCCGCAAACGAACACCCCGGCTTGTCCAGCACGAAGAGTCCGCCGCCGGGCCGGGCCCGCCAGCCGTAATACTGCATCACAAGATGGCTGTATGAGGTGGGTACCCGCTTGCAGAACATCAACCTGCCGAACTGCATCAGCGGATTGTCCAGCGCGGTCTTGCGGCGCAGCGCATGCGCGCGCAGGTAATTCAGGCAGGGTTCCTGGGCGGGGCTGGGCAACGCGCATGTCACGCCGAGGTCGGCGGCGAGTTTCCCGGTCTTCTCCGCCACGGAGGCAATTGCGGCTTCATAGCCCTCCGGCGTCTGCGCAAGATTGTCCTGTTTGTGCCAGTCCCACTGAACGGCCGCCCACAGGTCCAGTTCGGCCGCCGCGCGCGGTTCAACCGCGCCAAGCACCTCATTAAACGCGGCCTGGATGCTGCCGCGGAAGGAACCCAAGTCCGGGGACGCCGTTTCGCTCCGGCGCAGGCCCTCAAGCTGGGCGGCGCCGTTCATCCAATTGCCTTTGTATGCGCCCGCGGCAACGACCGGCAGGTCGCCGCCGGCCCCGTTCCGAATCCGGAGCGAAAGCAGTCCCGTTTCGGAGAGCGCAACTTCGATTTGCCACGGACACGCATTGATTACAGCGCCCGCAATGCCGCTTGCGTCCTTGTCGTCGGCCAGGATGAACAGGGGCAGACTGGACGCACTGTCCAACACGACGCTTGTGCCCGAGGACAGTGGTTGTTCCTGCAGGCAGAAATGGCGGTCAAAGCTGTACAGGCGCGGGAGCTCCGTGGCCGCCTCCACTTCCATCTCATAGGACCAGCCGTCCCGGGGCGCCTCCCCAAAGCCGTCCGAGGCGCGGAAGACAGCGCCGTCGGCATAGCTGATGACGGGGTCCCAGTGCGTCGTGTCGCACACGATGGCATTGCGCCGGTGGACGGCAAAGCGAATGCGGTCCCCCGCCCGCAGGTCCAGGGTCAGCGCGGGGTCAACACCCTGCGCGTCGTTCGCCTCGATGTCCTGCTGCCACACCGTGTCCGCGTTGTGGCGGATGCTCACGCGCACGCCGTCGCCGCCGTTGGTGTCCGCCTTGAAGACGCTCCCCGACAGGGTGACTTTTCCATCGCGGGGGGCTGTGAACCTGCGAATGCTGGAAGTCTTCTCGCCCGAATGCTGCCAGTCCTTTCCGACCCGCGTCCAATCCGGACCGGTCCAATAGGAGGACCCGTACCAGGTGTCCTTCGAATGCGCGAGTTCCTGGAAACGCGCGCCGTCATAGCCGCCGTCGAACTGAAAAGCCCAATCAACGACGTTCACCGGGATGTTCTCGGACGCGCCGTTCTCCACCACGGTGTTCAACAGGCTCATAGCCGGCACGGGCAGCCATTGCTGGACCTGCTTCAAGGCGAGGCCCGAATGTGGGTCCCGGACGGTCACCTCATGCGTGGTGGTTTCATTGACTTTCGGTTCCCCCTGCGGCGCGGCAAAGGACAGCGGCGCCCTGCCCTGCGCCTGCACCATCCATTCCGCACCGCTTTGGGCCGCCATCTCACTGAGGAGCGAGGGCGCGGCGGCACCCGCACCCGCCGTCAGGCAGGCATGCAGGACCGGCAGAAGAAGAAACAGGCTGATGCGCTTGGCCATGTCAAGGTGTTCTCCGGGTCAAGGAAGCAAGCATTATATAGGAAGGGGCTTTATGAAGGGGCGGCGGCACCGGATTTTCAACACGGCGGCCGTCAGGGCGGTTTGCGGCGGGAACGGGAGGATATGCGCCGCACCCGCGCGCCTGTACAATGGGCAATATAAAAAATTTGCAAAATAGCTGAAAAGCTGTTATAGTACTCTAGTGTTATGGGATGCGCTGGTTGCGTTTTTCCCAACGCACACGTCGATCAGCTCCTCTGGTGTCCAAGTTACATGAAAATGCCGCTGACCCCTGTTTGTGCTGACCCGACCGAGTGATTTCACTTGGGCGTGAAGCCCAAAACAACAGGAGTTGACTGCATGAACATTTTCGTGGGCAATCTGTCCTTCACCACCAAAGAAGAGTCCCTTCGCTCGACGTTCGAAGGCTACGGCCAGGTTTCGTCGGCCCGCGTCGTCACCGACCGTGAAACCGGCCGCTCGCGCGGTTTCGGCTTCATCGAGATGGGCAATGCCGCCGAAGGCCAGGCCGCCATTCAGGCGCTTGACGGCCGCGACATGGACGGTCGCGCGCTGAAGGTCAATGAAGCCCGCCCGAAGGAAGAGGGTAGCCGCGGACCGCGCGACCGCGATTCCGGCAGCAGCGGCGGAAGCTTCCGTCGTTACTAGTCCCCGCTTTTCCATTCTCTGACATGCTTCGGCCGGACGCCCGCGAGGGCGTCCGGCCGATTTCTTTGATGTCTCCCCGACAGGGGATGGGGGGGCGCAGGCGTTATTTCTTCTTGGCGCCCGCATCGGCGGCAGGCTTGCCCTTGGCCGGCACCTGCTTGGCCTGTTTCTGCTTCTGCCCCTTGTCCTTGTCCTTCTTGCCTTTGTCGCCCATGGACAGTTTCTCCCGTTTCTGGTGACCATTGTCGTTGCGCCGCGGGGAACATCCCCGTGCTCCATCGCACACCATGATAATCACTTCCCCGGCCCGCGGCAACTCCCGAACACCTGTCCTGTGCTGGGAATGGGGCGCGTTGCCTACTATAATGCGTGGCGGAACGTCCGGCGGGCACTTTTCGCCCGCACAGCGTTTTCGCAACCGCTTCTCCAAGACTGGAACGGGAGACAAGGACATGAAGGGTAATGGGATTATGGCGCTGGCGTTTGCCGCGGCCTGCGCCGCCTGGGGCGTTGCCCCCGACGTGGACGAACTCGCTACATCGCACCAGTGGGCACAGACGAAATTTGGCGGCATTGAAACCACCCCCACCGTTTCCTGGCTGGAGGTGGTGGCCAACCACAATCCGGTGCAGAAGAACGGGCGCTTCGGCAAGCCCCTGCGCGTCGGCGAGGCGGAGTATCCCCGCGGGATTTACTGCCATGCGGTGAGCAAGATTGCCGTGCATCTGCCCGGGCCGGGAAAGACCTTCACGGCCGTGGCGGGCGCGGACAACAATGACAACACGGCGGGAGGCAAGGGCAGTGTTGTCTTCTCGGTCAGCGCGGGAGGAAAGACTCTGTTCACCTCGGAGGTGATGCATGGCGGCCAGGCGGGCGCGCCGGTGACAGTGGACTTGGCGGGGGCCACCGAGTTCACGCTGGACATGGGCGACGGGGGCGACGGCATCTCCTGTGACCAGGGGGAATGGGCCAACGCCAAGGTGACACTCACCGACGGCGGGCAGTTGTGGCTGGACGA
>CAIUWO010000745.1 GCA_903902895.1 Candidatus Hydrogenedentota bacterium
CCGAGGGGTACGACCGGAAACTCAAGGCCAACACACGCAGGACGCGCGTCATCAACCTGCTGCGCATGGGGTTCTTCTACATCAGGACCACGGGTGTGCGCTTGGAATACGCCCTGGACGCGCTACGGCATCTGGTCACCTTGCAGGTGGCGCCAAACTGGGGATAGGTCAGGTACCCGGGCTCGCGAAGACCCAGGCGGTAGTGACTCGGGTACAGGCACCCGTTTCCGATACGCGCTGGTGCTGCCGCCCTCTGGCCATGGGCGGAAACGGGAGCCAGTCCCCTGGTGGCCTTTCTGCTGCGAATCGCCGCCGTGGGCGGTCTGAGGCTCGCAATGACGGCCGCGCCAAGCATCCGCCGCCTAGATGTCGTCGGCGTTGAGCATCTGGTCGTAGAACTCGCTGAAGGTGCTGCCGTGGACACCCTTCATGAAGGCCAGGGCGGCACGGGGGTGCTTGTTGAGGACGCCGGTGATGGCGTAGGGAATCTCGTAGCCCCAGCGAAGCTCCTTTTTCATCTCGATGAAGTATTTCTCGATCAGATCGAGGATGGGCCGCACGTCGTACTTGGGGTTCTTGAGGAAGGACATGAGCATTTCGAGCTGGCAGTTGCCGGCCGCCCGGCCAATGCCGAAGATGGTCGCGTCGAGCCGGTTGATGCCCTTGATGATGCCCTCGATGGTGTTGGCAAAGGCGAGGTTGCGGTTGTCGTGGCAGTGGATGCCCACCTGCTTGCCCTTGAGCCGGGTCAGGTATTTTTCGGCCAGGTAGTGAATCTGCTCGCTGTAGAAATAGCCGAAACTGTCGACCAGGTAAATCATGTCGAAACTGGTCGCGGCCAGTTCGTCCAGCGCCTCGTCGAGGTCCGGCTCCAGCGCGTGCGAGACGGCCATGATGTTGACCGCCACCTCGTAGCCCATGCTCTTCACATGGTTGCCCAGGTGAATGGCCTTGTCGACATCCTTGACGTAGGTGGCGACGCGGACCAGTTTCACCAGCGATTCACTGGCCGGGAGAAAGTTGTCGTAGTCGGTGCGGCCCACGTCCACCATGATCGACAGCTTGGTGTCGCATTCGTAGGCCACGTCGCGCAGGTCCTGCTCGTCGCAAAAACGCCACGGCCCGAAGTCTTTGGGACTGAACTGCTTCTTGTCGGCCCGGTAGCCCAATTCAACATAATCGACACCCGCCTGGGCCAGTCCATGAAACACATCCTTCACCAAGGCTTTGTCGAAATGCCAGTCATTCATCAGCCCGCCGTCACGAATGGTGCAGTCGAGCACCTTGATTTCCGGTCTGTACATGATCCATCTCCAAGTGTTTGTCGCCGCCAAACCACCGGCGGGACAGAACGGAGAGGGTACTGCAAAGCTGGAACGAGGGTCAAGTTTTTCGCACTATAATTGAATCCTGGAAAGGCCCGGAAAACAAGAAAACCGGTCCGCGTACGGGCCGGTTCTTAGGTCTGTTACCGTTTGGCCGATTGGCGTAAGCTGCTTGGTCCCTCTCTCTTGCTCTTGCTCCTGCTCTTAATCTTGCTCAAAATTTGTGAGCACTTTGAAACTGGCCACTATCCAGAAAGGATTTCGTTAATCCCATTATTTCTAGAATCCAAAACTGGAGCAAGAGCAAGAGCAGGAGCAGGAGCAGGAAGAAAACCCTTTGCGCCAGTGGGCGAAAGTGTTAGCTCAGTCTCCGTTTTCCGGGGTTACGGTCAGGCCTGCCTGGCCTCGGCGGCGATCTGCGCTTTCAGCCGGGCCGAATCGCGCGTCACGAACATCATGGCCGCAGCAAAGAGCAGCAGTCCGGAGAGGATGTAAATGCCCGATGCGCCGGAGATGGCGTATCCGAGCCCGTTTTCCTTGTAGGTGTCGGCGATATAGCCGGCGCCGATGGGCGCCAGCGCGCCGCCGCCCCAAGCCACCATGTTCATAAACCCGGTCGTCATGCCGCGCAGTTCGGGGCGGACCACGTCATACACCGAGGCCCAGATGTTGGAGTCATAGACACCCTTGAACAGGCCCCAGCCGGCCAGCACGAGAATGAGGGCCCATTTGCCGTGCACCTGCCCGCAGAAGAACACAAAGGGGACGGCGCACAGCACACCCATCATTTGCACAAGAATGCGCCCGCGCGGTGAGCGCGCGCGCAGGTAGTCGGCCAGCGCGCCGCCGCCCGGGCTGCCGACCATGCTCGCCAATTGGAGCGGCATGGTGGCGAAGGTGCCCGCAACGGCCAGCATGGCCGCATCCTTCAGGTAAATGTTTTCAAAGACAAAGGTAGGCATCCAAACAAGCACAATCGTCGCCACAGAATTCGCGCAGAGGAAGGCGAACAGCAACAGCACGGCGGTCGGCGTGGTCATGAACACCCGGAAGAAGGTCCAGAACTCGCGGTCCTTGCGCAGACGCCGCAGCGTGGTGAAGACCAGGCCAAACAGCGTCATCAGCACCCAGGGCACATAGGCGCGGATGGTCTCGGCGATGGTCGGGTCGGTCTTTATGCTCATCACCGTGCGCGCCAGCATCAGCAGCCCGCTCACCAGCATCAGCAGGCCCGCGACGGCAGTAAGGTTGAAGAACGGGCTCGTGTCCGCGGGCCCGGAGGACACGTGGCGAATCACGTGGGGATCGCCCCCCCCCTCAGCGACGGCGTCGGCCCGGTCCGCCGCGCCGCGGGGCGGCTCGTGCAGGAAGCGCCACAGCAGCACCGCCAGGACCAGGCCCATCGCGCCAAAGGCCAAAAACGCCGAGCGCCAGCCGTACTCCTTGCCCAGGTATCCGGCAAAGAAGGTGCCGCCGATGGTGCCGAAGTACACGCTGGTTTGGTTTATGCTCATCGCCTTGGACCGCGTCGCCTTGCCGTGATAATCACTCATCATCGACATGGCGGCGGGGAAATAGAAAGCCTCGCCCAGCCCCTCCAGCGCGAGGAATGCGAACAGCATCCAGAACGTGTGCGCCGTGGCCGTACCCATGCAAATCAGACTCCACACGACCAGGCCGACCAGCACGGCCGTCTTCCGGCGCACACGGTCCACCGTGAAACCGGCAAACAGGGCGCAAAGCCCGTAGGTGTAGCCGAAGGCAGCCCCCAGCATGCCGCCCGTCGCCTTGTCCAGTCCAAAATCGGCGCGGATCAGGGGCATGTTGGCGTTCAGCGCCATGCGGTCGGCGTAGTTGAAAAAGGTGATGCACCACAGCATCAGCACGATCGCCCATTTGTAGTTGGACGGCAGGCGCCTGCCCGTGTCACTGACCAGTCCGCCCTGGTATGCCGCTGTGCTCATGCTTTTTCCACCTGTTCTTGAAGGTTAAGACCCTGCGCGTGAATCCAATGCTCCGCCACCGGGACTATTTCTCCGCTTTGGCCTTCGCCAGTTTGCGCTGGCGCATGAACTCGTAGACACCCGGCAGCAGCGAGATGATGATGATGGCGATGACGACGTAAGAGAAATGGTCCTTCACGATGGAAACGTTGGCGAACATGTACCCGCCCAGCGTGAGCAGGATCACCCAGAGCAGTCCGCCGAACACGTTGTACGCGAGAAATTTCGCGTAGCTCATGCTGCCCATGCCGGCGACAAAGGGCGCGAAGGTGCGCACGATGGGCACGAAGCGCGCGATGATAATCGTCTCGGGACCGTAGCGTTCAAAGAACTCATGGGTGCGGTCCAGATGTTTCTTGTTCAGAAAGCGGACGTTTTCGCCGCGAAAGATGCGGGGACCGATGAAGTGCCCTATGGCGTAATTGACCGTGTCCCCCAGGATGGCCGCCACGGAAAGCATGGCGATAACGCCGGCGACATTGAGTTTGCCCATGTTGGCCAGAACGCCCGCGGCAAACAGCAGCGAGTCGCCGGGCAGGAACGGCGTGACCACCAGCCCGGTCTCGCAGAACACAATTATGAACAGGATGAGGTAGGTGAGTGTTCCGTAATTCTGGGCGATCATCTCCAGATGCTTGTCCAGATGCAGAAAAATGTCCATCGCGGTGCGGATATATTCCATTAAACGGGTGTCCTTTGGTGCAATTCGTGTCCTAGGCGAAACCGTATTCTATAGAAGCTGCCCCGGCAACGCAATCCAACGCAACCGCCGAATTGACCTGCGCGAAAGCGCGGCATACAATGCACGCATATTGCCACTGTATGCGCCCGTGCCGGGCGCGCAACCAAGACGGGGATAATTGAGCCATGGCGAAGAACAACACGGTATATCTGGTTTCCAACGGCGACATGCGCGAACCGGCCTGCACGGCGGGCTGGCCGCTGCAGTCTTCGACGCTGGCGCAGGTCAAAAAGGCGCTCAAGAAGCTCGGTTGGGACAGCATTGCCCTGCCGGAGTACGACGCCAAGCGCAAGCACGGCTTTCTGACCAGGCAGTGCGAGGGCACGGCGGCCTTTCGCAAGATCGATCCGGAGGCGCCGGTCATTGTCGTTCTGAACATTTGGGCCTATGCCCACCACGTCTGCGGCCCGCTGCAAACCCACCGCGGCCCCATTCTGATGCTGGCCAATTTCGACGGCACCTGGCCGGGCCTGGTGGCGCTGCTCAACCATTCGGCGTCGCTGGACCGGCTCAACGTGAAACACTCGCGGCTGTGGACCGAGTCGTTCAGCGCGGACCCGGACTTCATGGCCAAGCTGGCCGAATGGTGCAAGAACGGCACCGTGAAGCACTCCATGGCCCACGTGACCGACGCGGCGAAGCTCAAGCTCAACCCTGAGGCCGAAAAGCTCGGCACGGCGCTGGCCGCCCAGATCAAGGCCGAGCGGCGCATCATGGGCCAGTTCGACCCGGGCTGCATGGGCATGCTCAACGCGGTCATGGACCCGGCCAAACTGGGCGCCATCGGCCTGCCGATTGAATACCTGAACCAGAGCGACCTGGTGGCGGAGATGAACCTCGTCAGCGACGAGGAGGCCCAGAAGGTGTTTGACTGGCTGCTCAAGAAGGGCGCCACCTTCCACTTTGGCGTGAACAAGTTCACCGAACTCACCCCCGAACAGGTGCTGACCCAGATGAAGATGTACGTCGCGGCCTGCCGGTTCATGGCCCGCTACGGACTCAGCTCGATTGGCATCCCCTACCAGCTTGGGCTGGTGCGCTGCGTGCCCGCCTCCGACCTCGTGGAGGGCATGCTCAACAATGAGGACCGCCCGCCCGTGCGCGACCCGGAAACCAAGAAGGTCGTGTTCGACGGCGAGGCCATCCCCCACTTCAACGAGGGTGACATCGGCGCGGGCGTGCCCCAGCTGCTGATGAAGGAAATCTACGCCAAGAAGAAGATGGCCACCGAGACCACCCTTCACGACGTGCGCTGGGGCCGCGAGTTTGAGGGCAAGTACGTGTGGGTGTTCCTCATTTCCGGCGCCGCGCCGCCGGCCCATTTTGGCGGCTGGAAGAAGACGCACGTGTACCGCCAGTCGGCGATGTATTTCCCGCTTGGCGGCGGCTCCTGCTCGGGCGTTTCCAAGCCCGGCACCATCACCTGGGCGCGCTGCTGGGAGGCCTACGGCGAACTGGGCATGGACTGCGGCACCGGCGAGGTGGTTGAACTGCCCGAGGCCGAGCTCAAGGAGCGCATGGACCGCACCACCCCGACCTGGCCCATCGCCAACGTGCATATCCCCGGCTACGGCCGCGACGAGCTGATGGCCTCGCACATGTCGAACCACATCGTCATCGGCTACGGCGACATCCTTCAGGAATTGATCGCCACCTGCCGCAGCCTGGGCATGAAGGTCCGCGTCGGCGGCAAGGCGGGCAAGGATTTGAAGAAATAAGGCGGCTACCAACCGTTTTCACGGCGCGGTGTTCCATGGAACGCCGCGCCGCTCTTTTTCTTCGGCCGACGGCTCAGTCCAGGCCCATGCCGTGCGCCGCGTCAAGCGCCTCGCGCACACGCTTGAGCAGCGTGACCCGGTTGTAGGGCTTGTGGATAAGGGTCCGTTCCTCACCCCCGAGAAGCTTGTCCTTGAGCACGTCGCGGCTGTATCCGCTGCAGAAAACAACGGGGAGGTGGGGACGGCGGGCGACCACGTACTCGCAGAGGGCGCGGCCGCTGGCGCGGGGCATCACCACATCGGCAAGCACCAGGCCGATTCGGTCCTGGTGCTGCTCAAAAAGTTCCATCGCCTCCACGCCGTCAGATGCGGCCAGCACGTGGTACCCCTTCTGCACGAGCAGCTCCACCGCCAGTTCACGCACCAGTTCGTCGTCCTCGGCGATTAGTATCGTCTCCGTGCCCCCGGGAATGTCCTCCGGGCGCTCGTTGGACAGGGGGGTGGACGCCTCGGCTTCCCCGTCAACGGCGGGCAGGTAGATGCGGAAGGTGGCCCCCTTTCCGGCTTCACTGTACACCTGCACGGCACCCCGGTGCTGGTGGATGATTCCGTAAACCGTGGCCAGCCCCAGCCCCGTACCCTTCCCCACCTCCTTGGTGGAGTAGAAGGGCTCAAAGATGTGCTCCTGCATGTCAATCGGAATGCCGACACCCGTGTCTGACACGGAAATGAGCACATACTCGCCGGGGTGCGCCCACGGGTGGTCGGTGCAGAAGGAAGCATCCAGGGTGACGCCCGAGGTCTCGATGGTGACCCGGCCGCCGTCGGGCATGGCGTCGCGCGCGTTGACGCACAGGTTCATGATCACCTGCTCCATCTGGCCGGGATCGGCGTAAACCATCTGGGGCTTGTATCCCGGCTTCAGGATCAGATCAATGTTCTCGCCGATGAGGCGGCGCAGCATTTTGAGCATGTCCGCGACAACGTTGTTCAGATCGATGGTCTCGGGCTGGCCGACCTGCTGCCGGCCGAACATGAGCAACTGCCGCACCAGCCGCGCCGCGCGGCCGATGGCGCCGCGCCCCAGTTCCAACTGCCGCGCCGCCTTGTCCTCCGGCGGCAGCACGGCCAGCGCCATTTCCGTGTACCCACCGATGACCTGCAGCAGGTTGTTGAAATCGTGGGCCACGCCGCCGGCAAGCTGGCCGATGGCCTCCATCTTCTGCGCCTGCCGCAGCTGGCGCTCCAGAAGGCGCTCGTTGGTGACGTTCCGTTTGAGCGCCACGTAGTTGATGGTCGCCCCCTCCCCGTTGCGCACCGGCGATATGACCGCCTGCTCCTCGTAGATTGCGCCGTCCTTGCGCCGGTTGATGAAGAGCCCGTGCCATATCTCGCCCCTGCGTATCGTCTGCCAGAGGTTCTCATAAAAGGCCGGTTCATGGGCGCCGCTGCGCAGTATGCGCGGCTTGCGTCCGAGCACTTCGGCCGAACTGTATCCCGAGGCGCGCTCAAACGCGGGGTTCACGTAGAGAATGACCCCCTCGGGGTCGGTGATGAGCACAGACTCGTCGGTCTGCTCAATCGCCGTGACCAGGCGCGCCCGCTCGTCCTGAAGGCGCTTGTCCTCCGTAATGTCCTCGCTTGTGCCCAGAACGCCAAAAATCTCGCCGGTCCCGTCGCGAAGCGGCACCTTGCTTGTCCGCAGCCATCGGACGGTCCCGTCCTCGTGCCGCGTCTGTTCAATAATGTTGTACATGGGCTGCCCGGTTTCCAGAACGCGCCGGTCGCAGGCATGGTAGAGGTCGGCCAGGTCGTTCAGCCAGGGAAAATCGTTGTCGCTCCTGCCGGTGAGGGCGGCGGGCGACCGCTTGCCGAAGTGGTCCGCGTGCCGCTGGTTGGCGCCCAGATAGTGCAACTCGCGATCCTTCCAAAAGACGCCTTCGGGAATGCTGTCAATCACGATTTGCAGCATGCGCTCGGACCGCTCGAGCGCGTGCCGCACGAGTTCAAGCTCCTCGCGCTCGCGCACCAGGGCCGCATTGCGCCGCCGCAGTTCCAGGGTGCTGCGCCAGATGCGGCGCGCCAGCCGAATTGTCCCCAGCAGCGTCAGCACCGTTCCCGCGCCGAACAGGACCGCCTGGAGCGTCTTGCTGCGCATGTCCTCGCGGCCGATAAGGGGGACGTAATTGAAGGTGGAGATGTTTGCGATGAGGTCGAGCGACTTTGCGCCGATGACAAGCACCATTGCAATCTTGAGTTCCAGGGGAACCCGCCCGAGCCGCCGCAGATACCACAGCGTGCCGAGCGCGATCAGAATGGTCGCGCAAAGACTGTAGGTTTCGTCCACAGGCGTTGCTTTCCCGGCGGACGTGGGAAGCAGCAAGCCGGCGTGAATTTCCAGAAAGGCCCCGGCAATAATGGGCATGACGGGATGGAACACGGCCTCACGGAGCCAGCGCCATGCACCGGCCGCCCTTTGGAGTTTGTCAAACCTGTCGTTCAGCCACCCCCGCATTGAACCTCCATGCCGCCTATTACCGCACCCGCTCAAACCGTCTGTGCTGATACAACAGACCCGCCCGTTTGCCTGATTCCCCACTTCCCCTCTGCACACCAACCCACTAAGACAGTTTTCGATATCATGGCAGGAACCCCCCGAAAAGTCAACCGTTCATCCCGTTTTTGTCATCCCGTTTTTCGCACTTGCGGCAGAACGGAGGAACGGGTGCCGCCGTGAGGCGCGACCTTCTAGAACTTTTCCCAGTGCAGCACTTCGGCGAGGGCACGCTTCTTGGGGTGGGGCACCGAAAGGGCATGTCCGACCGCCACCAGGCTCACCAGCCGATACTCCCCGGGAACGCCGACAAGATCCGCCACGGCTGCCGCGTAGGGCTTCTTGTCCCCCGCCACCCAGCAGGAACCCAGCCCGAGCGCGTGGGCCGCCAGGAGCAGGTTCTGGGTGGCGCTGCAGCCGTCCTCCAGATAATAGGGGCCCTCTTGGCATGCCACGGCAATGCAGACGGGGGCGTCGGCGATAAACGGGCCGTTGGTGGCAAGGGCGGCAATGGCCGCGCGCACGGTCGGGTCTGTGACCACGATGAATTCCCACGGCTGGGTGTTGCGCGCCGTGGCGGCAAGCCGGCCGCAGTCGACAATCGTCTCAATCTGGCCGTGGGCAACCGGACGCTGCGCGTCATAGACGCGAACCGACCTGCGTCCCCGGAGAACCTCCAATGCGTCCATCTTGCGCTCCTTTCTGCTAATGTGAAGAAACGGCGGGACAATCCATCACTGGGCGGCGGGCGGCGCCGCCTGCTGCGGGACCGGCATGGACGCCGGAGGGGCGGCCGCCGCTGCGGGGTTTGCCGATTCAGGCGTTGCCGCCGCGGGCGCGGGAGGCGCGGGAGGCGCGGGAGGCGCGGGAGGTGCGGCGGGTGCGGCGGGCGTCAGGCGGCTTTCATCGAGATGAAAAACGGTCTCATCCTTGCTCCGGACGGTGCGGCCTATGCGCCGTGCGGCCGCCTCGGCCTCCACAGGGTCGTTTTCAAGGGCCTTGTTGCGGGCGCGGACCTGTTCCAGCCGTGTCTCCAAGTCTCGCACTTCCGTGCGCACCTGCTCGATGGTCTGCTGATTGCGCTCCAGTTCCTGGTGGCGGGCGTCCACCCCCCGGTACTTCCAGTAGCCGAAGCAGAGCGCTGCGGCGAGCAGCGAGGAAAAGACCAGCGTTCGGAGTCCCGTCATGCTTATCATGGTGTGAAAAGGGGAGGCCTTGCGGCCTCCCCTTCCTTCGCTGCATTTTTCTACTTGAGGTTGAAGAAGGCGTCCTTGCCGGGATAGTGGGCCTGGTCGCCAAGTTCCTGTTCGATGCGGAGCAGTTGGTTGTACTTCGCAACGCGGTCACTGCGCGAGGCGGAACCGGTCTTTATCTGGCCGGCGTTGATGGCCACGGCGATGTCGGCGATCGTGGCGTCCTCGGTCTCACCGCTGCGGTGGGACATGACCGTGGTGTAGCCGGCGCGGTGCGCCATCTGGCAGGCGTCAAGCGTTTCGGTCAGGGTGCCGATCTGGTTGACCTTGACCAGGATCGAATTGGCCGTGTTCGCCGCAATGCCCTTGGCAAGGTACTGCGTGTTGGTGACGAAGAGGTCGTCGCCGACCAGCTGCACCTTTTTGCCGAGCGAGTCGGTCAGTTTCTTCCAGCCGGCCCAGTCGTTCTCGCCCAGACCGTCCTCGAGGCTGATGATCGGGTACTTGGCGCACCAGGACTCCCACAGCGCGACCATTTCATCGCTGGTGGCGAAGCGGCCCGGGTCGGACTTGAAGAAGTTGTAGCCCTTCTTGTTCTTCGCGACGGCCTCGTTGACCATTTCGCTGGCGGCGGGGTCAAGAGCGATGAAGATGTCCTTTCCGGCCTTGTATCCGGCGTTTTTAATCGCCTTGAGAATCAGCTCCGGCGCCTCCTCGTTGCTCTTGAGGCTGGGCGCATAGCCGCCCTCGTCGCCCACGCCGGTGTTGTAGCCGCTGTCCTTGAGCACCTTCTTGAGCGCGTGGAAGACCTCGGCGCCCATGCGCAGCGCCTCGCGGAAGGTGGGCGCGCCGGTGGGCATGACCATGAACTCCTGGAAGTCCACGGTGCCGTCGGCGTGTTTGCCGCCGTTGAGGATGTTCATCATCGGCACGGGCAGGGTGTGCGCGTTGACGCCGCCGATGTAGCGGTACAGCGGCAGTTCCAGCGTCTCCGCGGAGGCCTTGGCGACGGCGAGCGACACGCCCAGCAGCGCGTTGGCGCCGAGCTTGCCCTTGTTCTTCGTGCCGTCGAGACGGATCATGGTCTCGTCGATTTCGCGCTGGTTAAGCGCGTCCATGCCGAGCAGCTCCTGGGCGATCACATCGTTCACGTTCTTGACCGCCTTGGTCACGCCCTTGCCCATATAGCGTTTCTTGTCGCCGTCGCGCAGCTCGACCGCCTCGTTTTCGCCCGTTGAGGCGCCTGAGGGAACGGCCGCCCGGCCCATGAATCCGGAGCCGAGGTGCACATCCACTTCAATGGTGGGGTTGCCGCGCGAGTCCAGTATTTCGCGGGCTTCAATGCCGGTGATTCTCGTCATTTCGTTCAAGTCCTTCCTGCTGTGTTTGTCCAATACGGCGCACGCCCGGAGGGTCGCGCCCTTCAACCATGGAGGCACCGCCCGGCGGCACCCCCGTGTTCACCCTTTCCAAGGGAATATCAGGTCCCGAAATCCACGGTTAAGATAATCATCATTTGCATCGTCAAAATCAACCCGGACCGGGCCGTGCCGGCCCGGAGCCAGTCCGCCGCCGGCCCGCGCCGCCTCAACGGCGGCGTATCTTCGGGACAGCATTTCATAGGCCGCGCACTGCAGCACCACAAGGGGCGCCAGCGCGAAACAGGCCAGCAACACCGGCACAAGCACGGCCGCGGCGGCAATCAGCGCCGAGTGCGCCGCCATGCCCGCAAAGAACAGCGGGTTGTCAAGCACCAGCGCCGCGGCAAGCCTTATCGCGCCGGCAGGGCCCAGGTTTCTGTGCACCATGGCAGGCGCCGCGGCGAGCGCTGTCAACCCAAGGAACACGGCCGCCCAGAGCGCGATTGCGCTCAGGCCGTAGCCGAGCACCGGATGCGCAGCGCCCACGCGGGAGGCGTAAAACCAGACACTGCTGAGCAGGCACGCGCCGGCAAACAAATAGCACAGTCCGAGCGCCGCGCCGCGCAGCCCAAAGCGGCGCAGCCCCGTGAAGAATGCGCCCACAGAACCGTCCCGCGTTTCTATAAGACCGCGCACCATCCACGCAAGGGCCACGGCGCAGGAAGAACCGGCCAGAACGGCCGCGGCGCAGGCCGGCAGAAGAAACGCCAGGAAGGCGGCGCGGGAAAGCCCGGGCGCCACGGCAAGCACAATCAAAAGGGGCCATGCGCACATGACCGAAGCGGCAAGATTGGCCACCATCAGTTTTCCAAGGTGGTCGTAGGCCACCCAGAACGCCATTTTCAGCGCACGTGACAGCATGGACAGGCTGCTGCGGCGCGGGGGATCACATGAACACGCGCACGTTGCCGCGCTTGCGCAGGCCGCCCATCCATTTCTGGTAGTGCTCGTCGCCCAGCTTCTTGCGCAGAATCGGCTCTATCTCCTGGCTCGCCTTCTCGTACGGCGTCGCGCCCTCGGCCTCGCGCGCCTCGACTTTCATCATCGTGAAACCGTATTCGGTTTCCACAACCGCGCTGAGTTCGCCGTCCTTGAGCCCTTCGAGCGCGGCTTCCAGTTCGGGGACCAAATCCCCCTTTTTCACCCAGCCGACCAGGCCGCCCTCGGCCGCTTCGGGCCCCTGCGAGCGGGCCTTGGCCAGTTCGGCGAAATCGGAACCGAGCGCCAATTCATCGCGCACGGCCTCCAGTTTGGCTTTGGCCTCCCTGCGCGCCGCGGCATCCTTCTCGGCCGCGATGAAAATGCGGCGCACCTGCACGCGCGGCGGATGGACAAAGTCGGCCGGATGGTCCTGGTAGTACTGGGCCATGTCCGACTCGGAAACCACCGCCTGTTTTTCAAACTCGCGGTGCTTGCCCATGCTGAACGACATCGCCATAATCTGGCGCCTGATGCGCTCCCGGAAGTCGCTCATTGTCCGGCCGGACTCTTCCAGAGCCTTTTGAAACGCCTCGGAAGACTCATACTGCTTCTTGATCATGCCCATTCGCTTCTCGACATCGTCATCGGGCACTTTCATGCCGGCCTTCTCGGCCTCCTGATAGAGAATCTGGTATTCGATTGCCTGGTCGAGCGCGGCGCGCAGCGCCTTGTCCACCTCGATTTCGAATTGCTGCTGGGACGTGGCCGAGCTGCGCAGATTCTGGATGACGGGACCGGCGTCCTGCACCAGGTCTGACTGGAGAATGGGCTCGTTTCCAACGCTGGCCACCACCCCGTCCACCAGCACCGCCGCGGACGCGGCGGACGTTCCGACAAGGAAAACCACCGCCAACAGCGCAAGCAATGCACGCGTCATAAACGCTCTCCTCCGCGGACGGGGGCCCCTGGCCGCCGCGCGCACCATAGGCCGGGGCGCGGACCGGAACTGATCGGTCCCGTTCCGCGCCCTGCCAACTTTTTTTAACGCCGCGGCCGCGCAAG
>CAIUWO010000746.1 GCA_903902895.1 Candidatus Hydrogenedentota bacterium
CATCCGCCGGGCCATCATCGAGAAGAACGTTCACATTCCCGAGGACACCGTCATCGGCTACGACCTTGAGGAGGACGCCAAGCGCTTCCGCATCACCGACAACGGCGTGGTGGTCGTCGAATCGGCCGAGCGCCTGCTGGAGCCCGTGCCGGTGGAATAGACCCGCCAACACGGACCGGTACCGAAAGCGCTGCCGGGGGGCTTAGTAGGCGGCCTCCACCCTGACCGTTCCGGCGACGCCGCGCAGGCGGATGACTTCCCTTGCCGGGTCGAAGTCCTCCCACGTTTCGCCGTTGACCGTCACCTGCCGGATGGGCTTTGCCCCGGGGTGCCGGAACCGCACCAGCACCGCTTCGGGCGCGCTTCTGCCCGGCACTTCAACGGTCGCGCCAATCCTGCCGTGCTCGACATCGGAGACGATCTCGTAGGCCAGGTCCCCGAAGTGGGTCGGCGCGTTGCGGACCGAAATGGTCCCGCCCTGTTCCAGCCATGCGCGGGGGGTGCCCCGGGCCACCCACAGGGACCGATCGTCCTCCATCAGCAGCAGGTTGCGGAAGTTCTCCATGAACCAGCCGGCCGTGCCGTTGTCCGGCGTCTCGCAGGGCGCGAAGCCGCCCAGGTGCCAGTGTTCCCACAGCCGTCCGTCGGCGCCCACCATGGTCGCGTACGCGTTCATCCAGAACCGCAGGAAATTGGGGATGTCGTCCTGGCGCAGGAAGATGTTGGCGTTGTGCGAGATCTTGGGCAGGCTTACGTAGCTCATCCAGTACCATGCGTCGTCCGCGGGAAGGCCCTTTGCCCTGCGCTCCTCTTGGAGTTTCTGTACGGCGTTTTCCGAAGCGGTCATTTCGGTCATGACATCCAGGGTGTCCACCACGGCCGGCGCGTTCGCGTCGAACGCGCTGAAGGGCTCGGCCAGCGGCAGTGCCCCGACGTAAGAGTCGCATTCGCTGTCGTTGTACTGGGGCGCGCCGAGTTCCAGCCCCGTCATGCCCTGCGCATAGGGCATTCGCGGGAGGAACGCGTGGTACATGCCGTCGCGGCCCGGCCGCACCGGTGACAGCGCCGTGTCCCGCTCCGCGACCCGGCGGAGGTCTTCGCGATAGGCCCCCGCCTCGGCCCGGTATTTCGCGCCCGCGTCCGCGTCGAACTCCGCCAGGGCGTCGCCGAAGCGCTGCACGCCCTGCAGGGAAAAGGCGTTGTCGGAATAGTACCAGTGCCAGTCGCACGCGGGCAGGGCGTAGTCGCCCAGCATGCACGGGGGCAAGAGGCCGGCCGCGAACAGGTTCTCCCGGCCGGGCGTGTTCATCATGTACAGCTTTCGCTGGCGGAGGATCCAATCCGCCGCCGCCCGGAGCCTGGGCAGGTTCTTTTCAAACCAGTCCCGGTCCCCCGTCAGGAAGTACCGTTCGGCCATGGCAAAGAGCAGGCGCCCCGTCGAGGCGTGCGTGCCGTCGTGGCTGTAGCCCATGTCGTGCCGCAGGCTTGCGGCCCACTCCAGCGCCCCGCTGCCGTCCACAAAATCGCCGTCCGACTTGACGCCCGGCGACTTCAGGAAATGGCCGTAGATCTCGTCGGCCTGCGCGTGCAGGCCCAGCATGTCCTGCACGCGGACCACGCGGCCCACTTCGTGCGCGAGTCCGCCCCAAAGATGTTTGCCTTTCAACTGGGTGTAGCCCGCGTTCCACGCGGCGGTCCAGCCGGGGTCCGGCACCTGCACCGCCATGGCGGGGGCGTCCACCGCCGGAAACGGTGCCAGTTCCGTGCCCTGCGGACAGGTCCACAGGCGCAACTCACGCATGACCGCTTCCCACGCGCCGGTCTCCGGGTGTTCGCGGGTCATCTGCCGGATGCTCTTGAGGTTCTTCTCCGCCAGCGTCTTTGCGTACTCCCGCGCCGGCATTCCACCGCCGGCCCTGGCCACGAAGACGCCTTGTTGCGGAATCAGGATGGGCCCCTTTTCGAGGTCGGCTATTCGGAACGTGAAGCCGCCGGTCTGTGTCCACACGGTGACGCGGCTGTCGAGGCCGGGCCGCGCGTCGGGGGCAAACAGCACCGGCAGGACGATGCCGCGCCTGCCCTCCTGTGCCTCCTGGGAGTGCCATCCGTTTCCGCCGGTTAGCTGCGTTCCCTTGTCCCCGGGCAATACCGTTGCCGCACCGGCCAGCGCCACATGTGTTTCCAGCCTTCCGTCAAACGCCGCGTTTTCCGTTCCCGGCTGAAACCCCCACTCGATTTCCACGTCCATCCGCTTCCACTGGCCCAGCCGCGGGCTGGTGACGTGGATTTGCGGAATCGGCGGTGTCGCACCGCAGCGGCCGCGTTCACAGAACACCGCCACCATCTCCGTGGCCGCGTCGACGTGGCGGCTGTAGGCGTAGTCCATCTGGATGCCGGGCGCAATCTTGTAGGTCCATGTCCGCCCGTCGGTGGAGATTTCCGGATTGGACAGGACTCTGTCCACCGTCCAGCCGAACCATCCCCAGGACGTGGGATAGACGCGCAGTTCCACGGCTTCGGGCGCGGGAATCGGGCCGGCATCGGCGGGCCAGCACAGTTGCACCTGGCAGTCCGCCACGCTCCCGGTCCAAAGCAGGCCCGTCAACAGGGTTCCCGTTGGTTTCGGCAAGAGCGGTTTCAGGATATCCGGCTGGTCGTAGTAGAGGCTTTTGAGGTCCTGCTCGGGCAACGCGCTGAACGCCGTCCGGTAGACCGTATCGAGCCGTTCCAGCCGCCGCGGAATGAAGTAGGCCTCGGGTTTCTCCTGCACCGCGCGGTCCGCGCGCCAGGCATAGGTCCAGGGCGAGATGTCCACCGGCTGCCCCGCCAAACTGTCGAGCACGGCCGTATCCGTCACTGCCTGCGCCGCGGCGTGAATATTCATGATAATGATTGCCGCAAGAAGCACATTTTGCGCGGTTCGCTTGCCCATCGTTTTTGTCCCGGGTATTGAGGCATTCAAAAAGGGCGGAGGCGTCCATTTGGCCACCTCCGTCCGAAAACTCCTGTCCGTACCCTTGCCGTGGCTGGCTCGGTCTAGGCCATCTTTCCGGCACCGTTGGCCGGCCTGGAGAGGATTACCTCGCCAACGAGGCCGGTGGCCTCTGTATAGCCCTGCATGAGCGCGGCGCAGAAGGCGCGGGACTGGTCGGCGTCCACGAGGTTGATGGTGCATCCGCCGAAGCCCGCGCCGGTCATGCGGGCGCCGTGGCAGCCGGGCAGCGACCGCGCCACCTCCGCCATCGCGTCCAGTTCGGG
>CAIUWO010000747.1 GCA_903902895.1 Candidatus Hydrogenedentota bacterium
CTTGGGAATGTCCCTGTGCGCGAAGTTGCACTCCGCGGCCCCTGTTGCGAAGCGCCGCTTCGAAGACAAGTGCGTTCCCAAGTGCAGCTTGGGAACGAGAGAATAGCGCACGGCGGTGCGGCGCAAGCCGATGCATTCGCGCCCCAGGCGGGAGACTACTGCGCAAGGATCTCGTTCAGGGAGGCGTCGATAATGCCGACGGCCCGGTCGAGTTCCTCGCCGGTGACGGTGAGCGGCGGGGCCAGCGTGAGCGTTTTGCCGCCGGAAACTTTGAAACTGAGCCCCCTGCGCAGGCATGCGTAGAGCATCTGTTCGGCGAGGTCACCGGCGGCCCGGCCGGTGGCCGGGTCTTCGCCCAGTTCGACGCCGACGAGCAGGCCGACGCCGCGCAGTTCGCGGATGCATGCATGCCTTTTCTGCAGGACCCGCAGGCTTTCAAGCAGTTGCGCGCCCATCAGGCGGCTGCGCTCGACCAGGCCTTCCTCCTCGATGCAGTCGAGCGTGGCCAGCGCCGCGGCGCAGCCGACGGGCGATTTCTCGTGCGTGAAATGACCCAGCGAAAACGGCGCGGCCACGTCGAGGCCGTCACGGGCGATGACGGCGGCCATGGGCATGACGCCCCCGCCGAGCCCTTTTCCGATGCAGAGAATGTCGGGTACCACGTCGTAGTGTTCGCAGGCAAACAGGACGCCCGTACGCCCCAGGCAGGTCGGCACCTCGTCGAAAATGAGCAGCGCCCCATGCCTGTCGCAGAGTTCGCGCACACGGCGCCAGTAGGCTTTGCCGGGACGGGTTACGTCGGTGCAGCGGATGGGTTCGGCGATTAAGGCGGCAATGTCGCCTTCCCGCTCCATCACGCTTTCGATTTGCCCCACATTGGAAAGGGCGTTGTCGTCGCCACGGCAGTCCTCCGGCGGCGCAACGTGAATCGCTCCGGGAAGGAGAGGCCCGATGCCGTCCCGGAACATGGCCTCGCCGCCGACACTGATGGCGTCCAGCGTGGCGCCGTGGAAAGCGCCCCAAAAACTGATGGTCTTGAACCGACCCGTGGCGACACGCGCCAGTTTCAATGCCATGCTGACGGCCAGGGCCCCGGCGGGGGCCAGCAGCACCTTGTTGAGGTCGCCCGGGGCCAATAGTGCCAGACGGCGCGCCAGCGCGACCGCGACCCCGTTGGTGTACCGGCGCGGACAGAACGGCAGCAGGTCCAACTGTTTCTTGACCGCCTCAATGACGCGCGGATTGCCGTAGCCAACCTGGTGGACGCTGTTGCCGTGGAAATCAAGATACTCCCGCCCGTCCATATCGCGGATGAGAGAGCCTTCGCAGGATTCCAGTGCGTTCAGGCACGGCGTCGAAAGCGACTGGTGCAGAAAATACCGGCTGTCCTCCTCAAGCAGCGCCCGCGTTTCGGGCGAAACGCACTCTTCGATCCAGTGGCTTCGCAGGGGGGATGCGTTTACATCACCCTCGGTCCTGTCCGTCTCTTTTCGCATCGTTTGTTATCCCGGGCCGCCCCCGCCTGAGGCGCGCTACTTGGCCAGTTCCACAAAATCAAACAGGTGGTTGTCGATGTCGTACGCCTCTATGCGAAGCGTCTTCCCGTTTACCATGACATAACAGTAATGGTGGCCACTGTAGACCTTGGCCGAAAGGGGCGTGCGCACGGGGGCCGCCTTTTCCAGTCCGCCGCCGCCGCCGCCCGTGACCATGTACAGGACGCCCTTCTTCGCCGACACCGGCTTGCCGTCCCTCAAAGGCCAGGTGCGCTCGTAGGAGTGGATGTGCCCCGCCCAGACGACGTCAACCCGGTGCTTTTCGCACAGCGGCGCGAGCGCGCGCACATTGGCGTCGCCCATTATCGACGGCCCCTTGCCGGTGTCGCCGTAGTCGTCCTCGTCCGAAGAGTACGGCGGCCTGTGGAGCATCACCATTTTCCACGTCGCTTTGGACTTTCCGAGCGCCTTGTCGAGCCACTGGTGGGTTTCGGAAGACGACCGGAGCGGCTTTTGCGAATCCACCATGAAGACGGCCAGATTGCCGTAGTCGAATTGAAAGTAATACTTTGGCTCCGGGGCCGAGAAGTAGCCATAGTAATATTTCGAGTTGTTGTCGTGATTGCCGAGAATCGGCACCAGCGGCACGCGCGTGTTCAGCGGCGCCATGTTGGGGAAGAGGTGCTCCGTATACTGCGCCTTGTCGTTGCCGTCCCCCACGAGGTCCCCGCTGAGCAGCGTGAAGGACGGCCGCTGCCCATAGGCGTATGTCGCCAGGGCGCGGAGCGTGACCGGATTCTCCTGGGTGTCGCTGAGCACAACAAAGCCGAAGGCCCCGTCCCGGTCCACGGCCGTGCCGAAGGTGTAAACCTCGCTCGCGGTTTCGTTGCCGGCATCGTCGCGGGAAACGGTCTGGTAGAAATAGGGCGTGCCCGGTTCAAGCCCGGCCAGCGCGACCTCGTGCAGCGTGCGCAGGCCCTCGGCCCCGGTTTCTTCTGCAAGCGGCACCTTGCGCCCCCAACGCACGAGCGAGGTCGCGGGCGCGTCGGTTTCCCAGCGCACCACCATGCCGTGCTGCGTGGGCTGGTTGAGATAGGGTCCCACAACCATGCCGAGGCCCGCGGCGCCCGCGCTCCAAATGCAGGCGAAAACGGCAAACAGTACGGCCGCGCCGCGGAGTGTTGAAGTGCGCATGGTGATTAATCCTTCGCTGGAACGCTCTTGACAACGTGTCCCCAAACTCGCCCGCCGCCCATGGAATAATCCTACAGCACCGGCCGTATCGGTTGGAAATTGATGGAAGCGCCCGGACCCGGCCGGTCCATGGGGGTTGTCCCGGCGCGCGAAGTTGCGCTTCGCGGCCCCTCCTGCGAAGCACCGCTTCGAAGACGAGTGCGTTCCCAAGTTCAACTTGGGAACGGGAGGAAATCTTGCCCGTGCTGGTCACTCCTCGGCGGGAACCGTTGTCGGCATCAGTTCGGCGCCTTCCGAGCGTGCGACGTAGGTGGCGCAGGTCAGGTCGCCGATAACGTTGACCACCGTGCGGCACATGTCCAGGATGCGGTCCACGCCGATGACAATCGCAATCAGGGCCGGATTGACGCCGACGGTCGACAGGACCACCACGATAAAGGGGATCGAGGCCGCGGGAACCCCCGCAGTGCCTATTCCGCCCAGAATGGCCATGTAGAGCACCATCAGCTGCTGGGCCACGGTCAGGTGGACCCCCGCGACCTGAGCCAGGAACAGCACGGTGACACCCTCAAACAGCGCCGTGCCGTTCTGGTTGGCCGTCGCGCCGACGGTAAGCACAAAAGAGTTGATGTCGCGGGGCACCCCCAGCTGTCTTTCGCTCTCGCGCAGCGCCGTGGGGAGGGTTGCATTGGACGAGGAGGTGGAGAAGGCCGTGATCATCACCGTCTTAACCCGGCGGAAGAATTCAAGGGGCGAAATGCGCGACAGCACGGCGAGCGAAACAGAGTAGACGACAAAGAGGTGTATCGCCAATCCGGCCAGCACGGTGGCCACAAACCAGCCCAGACTGACGAGCATTCCAAATCCAAAGCGCGAGGTCATGGTAAACAGCAGCGCGCACACCGCGTAGGGCGCGAGGTGCATCACGAGCCCGATTCCTTTCGACACGGCCCCGCACACCCCTTCCAGAAACGCCAGGACCGGAGTGGCCTTGTCTCCGATGAGCGTGAGGGTCACGCCGAAAAACAGGGAGAAGAACATCAGGCCCAGCATGTCCGGCGGGTCGAGGGAGACGGACCGGACAACGTTGGTGGGCGTAATCATCCTTACCGCAGTCATGAGCGGCGCCTCGGATGAGTCCGCCGCCGTCTTGACGGTTGCGACTTTTGCCTGCGCCTCGGTGCCGTACCGCTCCTGCAGCCGCCGGCTCACCTCGGGGGAAACCCGCTCCCCCGGACGTATCGCATTGGAAAGGCCCAGGCCGATTCCGACCGATATCGCCGAGACGGCCAGTGTGTAACCCAGGCATTTCAGCCCCACCCGGCCCAGACGGCGAATGTCGCCAATGCCGGCCACGCCCAGCGTCAACGACGTGAACACCAGCGGCACCACCAGCATCAGCAACAGACGCAGAAACAACTGGCCTATGGGCTCGGTAATCTGGTTGGTGAACCACTGAAGCGGTCCGGCCCCATCCCCCAGCCAGGCGTTGAGCGCCCCGCCCGTGGCGGCACCGACCACCAGCCCGACTAGGATTCGGGTGTGGAGCGGCCACTTCCTGCGGTGCGACTCTTCCAACATGCCAAGCCTGAACCCCATGCATTGGGACACTCACCGATTAGATTTCGCGATTCTATCCTACCGCGTTCTCGTTCACAAGCGGCCGGTCCCGTTCGGGTGCCGGGGTCAGGCGATGGGCGTAATTTTGACCACCGTGAAGTATCCGTTGTGGTCGCTCAGTTCGAAGGGTTTGCCGTCTTTCTGGATGGTTTCAGGGATTTCTGCGGACTCAAGCACTTCGAATTTATAGTGTGGGTCGCGCACGGCGTAGATGTGGTCAATGGCGCTTTCCACGCTCATGACCCGTTCCAGATTGGCGCCCGCGACGAGAGTCTTGTGCTCCGGCTCGTCCCTGCCGCTGTTTAAGTCGCCCACGACGAATGCCGGAATGGGGCCGCACCCCGCGCTTTTTATGAATTCGGCGGCCTCGGCCATTTCCTGTTTTCGGACAAGCTTGTAGTCGGCGTTGCCGTACCCGGCCTGGGCGTGGGTGTCGAACAGGTCAAAATACCCGGCCGCGCCGGGCAGTTCGATCCGGGCAAGGCCCATGCCCTTGCCGGCCAATCCGTCGCCCTCCCAGATCTTCCATGCGGGTGCTATCGCCTGGTACCGGTGGAACCACGCCTCGCGGATTGGGAAGGCGCTGCTGATGAGCAGGCCGCTGCCCACATTGCCGCTGGGATAGTACTGGTGGTGCTGAAGGCGGGTCTTCCTCTTCATTTCGCCGATGAGCAAATCCCGGTCGGCGGACACGAAGCATTCCTGAAAACCGACAATGTCCGGGTCCAGCGGCCCGAGGTGTTCGGCAATGGCGCGCATGCGCGCGGGGCGGTTCTTCCCCACAACCCAGAGCGCCTGGATGTTGAAGGTGACCAGTTTGAGCGTGACCGGCGCGGCCAGGCGCGCGGGCGGACTTTTCCGCAGCAGGCTGTCGACAAAGCGGGTGCTCACACCGACATACCCGTTGTGTGCGACCCGCCAGCCAACCAGGCGCTTCCCACGACCAGCCCAACCAGCAGGACC
>CAIUWO010000748.1 GCA_903902895.1 Candidatus Hydrogenedentota bacterium
GGTGGGCGCCAACACGGCGCGGCGGGTGGATGTGCGGGTAATCGCGGCGACCAACCGCGACCTGCTGGAAGCCACGCAGCGGCACGAGTTCCGCGAGGACCTCTATTTCCGGCTCAACGTGGTGCAGATACGCATCCCGCCGCTGCGCGAGCGGATGGACGCATTGCCCGCGCTGGTCAGCCATTTCATCGCCCAGCACAACGCGCGCTTCGGCAAGAATGTGCGCGGCATGGACGATGCCTCGGCGCAGTACCTGCGGCAGTACGCCTATCCGGGCAATGTGCGCGAGTTGGAGAGCGTCATCGCCCACGCCATCATCATGGCTGACACCGACATGATCCGCGCGCAGGACCTGCCCGACGCGGTGCGCCACGGCGCGGTGCGCCGCCTCGCGCTGGGCCACGACCCGGACGGCAATATCATGCCGCTGGCGGCGTCGGAAGAGCGCCACATCCGCGACACACTCAAAGCGTTGCACGGCAACCAAAGCCTGACCGCGAAGAAGCTGGGCATCTCCCGCTCCACCCTCTGGCGCAAGATGAAAGAGTATCAAATAGAACCCTGAGCGCGCCGTGCCAGTGTGCTTTCGGACATGGCGGAGGGATTTGGTCGCGTGAGGGCTGTCGGTGCGGGGTTGGCCTTCCCCCTAAACCCTATGCCACTGAGAACACGCCCCGCTGTTCCAGATAGGCGACAACCCTCGCCGCGCTCTCTTCGAGGCCCTCAGCGCCCGTGTCCACCGTCAGCTCCGCGTTTTCCGGGGCCTCGTAGGGCGCGCTGATGCCGGTAAATTCGGGAAGCTGGCCGGCCCGGGCCTTCTTGTACAGTCCCTTCGGGTCCCGCGCCTCGCACACCTCCAGGGCGCACTGCACATACACCTCGACGAAGGAGTCGCCGTTGATCGCGCGCGCCTTGTCGCGGTCCGCGCGGTAGGGGGAGATGAACGCGGTCAGGGTGATCACGCCGGCGTCGCAGAAAAGTTTGGCCACCTCGCCGATGCGGCGGATGTTCTGCTCCCGGTCCTCCGGTGAGAAGCCCAGGTCCTTGTTGAGCCCGAAGCGCACATTGTCCCCGTCGAGCACGTAGGCCTTGCAGCCGCGCTCGAAGAGCAGGGTCTGCACCGCCTGCGCCAGCGTGGACTTGCCCGAGGCGGAAAGCCCCGTGAACCACAGCACCAATGACCGATGGCCATTGCTCTTTTCACGGTCTTCGCGTATGATGTCGCCATGATGCCAGGTAATGTTAGTCGCTTTGACTTGGTCTGTCATGAACTGATTCCTTTTGGGTTGCAAGCAGGTAACCGGACTTTCCTGATAAACTAAGGGAAGATTATACCAGAAACGGGGACGCAGTGCGAACTGCGCCGAACCATTCGGACGGTATCGGACCCCGGCATGGCCGGGAGAAGGACACCGCAAGATGAACGATGAAGCGCAGAACCGACCGGGATTCTACCGGGACGCCGCCGGCCAATGGCAGGTAGACCGGCGAAGCGGCCCCGACCGCCGCGACGGACAGCCGGCCGGCAAATGGACGCATGAGCGACGATGCCTGTTCCGCCGTCAGGCAGACCGGGAACTGTACGAGAAAGACCACAAGCGGATGATCGAGGAGGCCCTCACCGATTTTGCCGAAGGGCATCAGGGCAGTGTCTGACGCTGGCTTTCGTTGCGGTGGGGGGGGATTTGGGCTACAATAATGATTCGAGGGCGGGTCCGGCGATGTTCGCAGGAGTCCCGCGCCCCGCTGGGCGTGCGGATGGCCGGGGCTGTCCCCGACATAGGACGCTGTAAAGACCCTGACTCACGAGATCGAACTGCATAACCAGGAGGAATCCATCAAACTCCTGGGACAAAACGGTGAACTTCGCCGGCGTCTTCAGGATCAGGCGCGGGTGCGCATTGTGGACCGCGGCGCCACGGTGGTGATTGTCGGCGAGGAGGAGGATGCGGCGCTGGCCGGGACGGTGCTTGCGGGCATGCTGGCGGCGGTGCGCGCCGGTCAAACGCCGACAGTCGATGACTTGGACTGCGCCGTAAGCCAGGCGCGGGAAAGTGATGCCCGCCAACTGGGTTCGCTCCTTTCGCAAAGGCCCGCGGCCATTCGCGAGGACGTGCACATCCGTGCCCGCACACGCGGGCAGAAGAAGTATTTGGACACCATTCATTCCCATGAGATTACCCTGGTGGTGGGGCCCGCGGGCACGGGCAAGACTTTTCTGGCCATGGCGGCCGCCGTGTCGGCGCTGCTGAGCAAGCAGGTAAAGCGCCTGGTGCTGACGCGCCCGGCGGTGGAGGCGGGGGAGCGGCTTGGCTTTTTGCCGGGCGATCTGGAGCAGAAGGTCAACCCCTATCTGCGGCCGCTCTATGACGCGCTTTATGCGATGGTCGACATGGACCGCGTGCGGCGGCTGATGGACCAGCAGTGCATCGAGGTGGCGCCGCTGGCGTTCATGCGGGGGCGCACGCTGGACCAGGCCTTCATCATTCTCGACGAGGCGCAGAACACGACCGTGGACCAAATGCTGATGTTCCTGACCCGGCTGGGCCAGGGTTCCCGAGCGGTGGTTACCGGTGACACCACCCAGGTTGACCTGCCTCCCGGCACCGTGTCGGGGCTGGGAGACGCATGGAACATCCTGCAGGACGTCCCCGGCATCGGCAGGGTGAAACTGGGCAAGGCCGATGTGGTGCGCCATCCGTTGGTGCAGCGGATCATCAACGCCTATGAAGTGAATGAAACACGGTTGCCCCGCCTGGGCGGCAGGGCAGAACGCGAGACATGATGGACCCGCTCAACGGTACAAACATTCTTTCTCCGGCACCGCGGGGGGGGCCTTCGGGCGGCGGGGAAGGCCCGTCCACGCCGCAGCGCTGGGTGAGGCGCATATTTTTCGCGTTGTCCTTTGCCCTTTGCGTGGTCGCGCTGACGCGGGAACCCGAACAGGAGACGATTTCCCCGACCGACCTGGAGGCGCCGGTATCCAGCAGGGAAGTGCGCGCGGGGTTCTATTTTGAATCGGTGGACCAGCAGCGCACGCAGGAGGCGCGCGATGCGGCCATGGTCAAGGTGCCGGACCATTTGCGGGTGGACATGGGCGTGGTCAACGACCAGGTGCGCATGCTGCGGGACCGCATCAGCCAGATTCGGGGATATCGGCCCAAGGCGCAGGAGGCGGTGCTGGCCGCGCTGCGCGACTCCACCCAGGACCAGGATGCGTGGATGACGGCCGAGCGGGCCGTGACCGCGCTGGCGGCACGGCTCAAGCAGCGGCCGGAGGGCAAGAACCTGCCCGACGCCGAGGTGGCCGCGCAGTGGCTGCTGCCCGATCGGAGCAGTCTGCCGGAACGCCTTTTTGAGCCGCCAAAGGCCGTCTCCAAGTCCGGGGATGCGCCGTCGCCAAAGGTGTCAGGACTCAAACCCGACCCGCCCGAGCCGCTTTCCTTCACGGAGTCCGACCGGCTGGGCACGCTGGCCCTGGAGGAATTGCAGACCGCGCTGGGCGCAGGCATACGCGCCGGCGATCTTCCCCCCGACCAGCGCAGGCGCAGTGTGGTTATTCTGGGCGCGGTGGCGGGCGACAATGCGCCCGCGCCCAATGAGGTGGAATACGGCACCGCTCCGGACCCGCAGGAGGCGGCCGCCGCGCTGGGCGCGCGTTTGGCGGCGATGGCGAACGGTCCGGCACCCGTGGCCACCGCCCCGGCGGACTGGCCGCGCATCCGCGAGGCGGTGACGGGCATGGTGCAGCCGCTGCTGGTTCCCACGCTGGTGGAGGACAAGGTGGCCACGGTTTCGGCCAAGGCCCGCGCGGCGGAATCCGTCGCGGCGGTCATGAAGGAGGTGGAGGCGGGCGAGATCATCCAGGACCGCGGCAAGCGCTGGACCCGGCAGTCCCGATCGGATGTGGAGGCCTACCTGACCATTGTCCGGCAGGAGGATCGGCCGCTGCAGCGCATGATTAACAGCCTGATCGCCCACGGCATCCTGGTGCTGCTGGCGTTTCTGGGTCTGTACCGCGGGTCTTCGCTGCTTGCCGGGGACCCGGCGGGCGTGCGGCCCGGCATCGGCGCGCAGAAGGCGTTCGAAGTGGCCCTGGTGTTGACCTGTCTGGTCCTTGTGGCCGGGCGGCTCGCCTCCTACTTCGAGCCCACCGGCTACGTGGTGCCCGTGGCCGCGGCCGCCATCCTTTGCGCCATTCTGGTAAACGCGCCTTTTGCGGCGTTCTTCAGCGGCATCTCGGCAGCCCTCCTGTCCGCGCAGTTCCAGTACAACTGGCGGCTCATGCTCGTGGCCTCGGCCATGTCCGTGGCGGGCGCGTTCAGTGTCAGCCGGGTGCGCCGGCGCAGCGACATGACCGCCGCCTCGCTGGTGGCCGCACTGGCCGGGGTGACCGCGATGGTCGCGGTGATCCTGTCAACCGAGTCCCTGTTTGCAGAGTCCTTCCTGCGGCGGGTGCTGCTCGTGGTGCTGAACGGGGGCTTCTGCATTGTGGCGGTGCCGGGGCTGCTTTCGCCGCTTGAGCGCCTCTTTGGCCTGACAACGGACATCACCCTGCTGGAATATTCGGACCTGAACAACCAGCTGCTGAGCGAACTCGCGATGAAGGCCCCGGCCACCTATGCGCACAGCCTGTTGCTGGGCCAGCTGGCCGAGGCCGCGGCGGACGCCATCGGCGCAAACGGCCTGCTGGCAAGGGTGTGCGGCTATTATCATGACATTGGCAAGACGGTTAACTCGGCCATGTTTGTTGAAAACCAGCACGGGGTCAACATTCATGACAGTCTGGAACCTGAGAAAAGCGCGGGGCTGATTCGCCAGCACGTGCTCTACGGCGCCGAATTGGCCCGCAAGTACCGCCTGCCCGAAGCCATCGTCCGGGGCATCCTGGAGCACCACGGCACCCTGCGGGTGGGCTATTTCTTCCAGCAGGCGGTGGAGCGCCACGGCGCCGAAAAGGTGCGCGAGGAGGACTTTCGCTACCCGGGTCCGCGCCCCCAGCGCCCCGAAACGGCCATACTGATGATCTGCGACGCCTCCGAGTCGGGCGTGCGCACCCTGGACGAACCGACCGAGGTGAACGTGCACGCCTTTGTCCGGCGCATCATCGACATGCGCGTCAATGACGGCCAGTTTGACGAGTGCAACCTCACCCTGCGCCAGTTCCATGTCATCGAGGACGTGGTGGTGCGCGGCGTCATGGGCACGCTGCACACGCGCATACGGTATCCAAATCTCGCCGCGGTTCCCGCGGCGGTTCTTGCAGCGGCAAAGCCAACGGAAGGAAAATGAAGCCATGCCGGTTTCCATCGAAGTCAGAAACGAGTCCGCCCGCAGGGGCATGCACCGCAGGGACGTGCTGGAGCGCATCGCCGCGCGGGTTCTCGAGGGTGAGGGCGTCGCGGGCGCTGTCGAGCTTAGCGTGCTGTTCTGCGATGACCCGTTCATCGCAGAGCTGAACCGGCGCTACCGCAAGAAGAAGGGCCCGACCGACGTGCTTTCCTTCGCGCAGGAGGATGACATGGCCGTCGGCGGCGCGCGCGCGCTCGGCGACATCGTCATCTCGCTGGAAACCGTCGAACGCTTCTGCGACGGCGAACCCGCGCGCATGCGCGCCGAAGTGCGCCTTTTGTTCTGTCACGGCCTTCTGCATCTGCTGGGAAGCGACCATGCCGACGCGGCGGGTAAGAGGCGCATGCTCGACTTGCAGGCGCGCTACCTCGGCGTTGACGCCAACGCCGCGTGGCATTCGGAGAGGCGCCCGTGCTGAATCGGGACAGACACATGACGGCGGGCCGACGAAGCGTCAGGCCGGCGCAGCGCGCCTGTGCCGGAGACGCGGGCGGTGAGGCGCCCCGAAGTAGGCGGCCAAAGACGGGCCTCGCGGCCTGTCTTGCCCTTGTTGCGGGGCTGGCCGTGGCCGGTGCGGGACGGGTTGCCGCGGCGGACGGCGCGACAACGGCGGTTTCGGTGCCCTGGTTCACCGTCCTGACGCCCAACCTGTTGCTGATTGCGGCGGTGCTCGCGGGATTTTCCGCGTTTTTCTCCGCCAGCGAGGTGGCCTATTTTTCACTGCACAAGGTGAAGCTGCGCGCGATGGGGGAGAGCCCGGGCCTGCTTGCCCGGCTGGCCGCGCGCAACATGGACCAGCCCGGCGCGTTGCTGGCCACCCTGCTCATGGGCAACACCATTGCCAACGTGTTGCTCGGCACCGTGCTCGGCGAGCCGATGGCCGAAATGTTTGAGCGCTCCTTCCTGATGCCCGTCGCTCGATCCTATGTGATTTCGGTGGTGGTGACAACGGCCGGGTTACTGCTGTTTTGCGAAGTGGTCCCCAAAGTCATGGTCATGCGCTACAACGCCGTTTTTGCGCAGGCCGCCGCGGTTCCCGTTTTCATCGTTGACCACCTCATGCGCCCGCTTCGGGCGGTCATCATGGCGTTCGTGGCGTTTCTGTTCCGGGTCACCCGCTTTTCCGAACTGCCCCCCGCCCCTTTCATGACCGATGACGAGTTCCGTGCGGTCCTTGAGGACAGCGAGGCCTCGGGCGTGATCGAGGAGGAGGAGCGGCAGATGATCCAGGGGATCATCGAGTTTTCCGACACGACGGTGCGTGAAATCCTGGTGCCCCGGCCGGACATGATAGCCCTGCGCGCGACGGCCACGGCCGCCGAGGCGCTGGAGGCCGTGCGCGATCAGGAATACTCGCGCATGCCCGTGTACCGCGACGACCTTGACGACATCGTCGGCGTGCTCCACGCCAAGGACCTGCTGCCGCTGGTCGAGTCGGGAAAACTCGACACGCTGATTCAGGAGGTGGCCCGGCCGGCGCATTTTGTGCCCGAGACCATGTCCCTGGCGGACTTTCTCAAGACCGCCCAGCGCCTGCATTCGCACCTGGCCCTGGTGGTTGACGAGTACGGGGGCACCCGCGGCCTGGTGACGCTCCAGGACGCGCTGCGCGAGGTGGTGGGTGATATCGGCGAGGAGGATGACGGCCTGGAAATGCTTTGTGAGTCCCTGGGGACGGGCCGTTACCGTGTGGACGGCGCGCTGCCGCTGGAGGACCTCGAGGACCTCATTGGCATAGTCGTGGACGACGAGGAGCACACCACGGTCGCCGGCTTCCTCATGTCCCAGTCGGACAAGATTCCCGAGGCGGGTGACGAGATAGTCTATGCCGGCGTGCGTTTCCGCATCGAGCAGGTGCGCGAAAAGCGTGTGATGCGCGTGCTCATCGACTGCCCGCCCGAACTCGCCGGCGGGGAGGACGTTGCATGAGCGCCCTGATCGTCATCCTCATCGTGGCCGCCGTGCTGGTGCTGTCCGCATTCTTCGCCGGATACGAGACCGGTTTCGTCTCCAGCAACCCCATTCGCGTGCGCCATCTTGCCGAGAAGGACGGCAATCCCGCCGCCAGGCGGCTCATGGCCCAGCAGAACAGCCCCGGCAGGCTCATCACCACGCTGCTTGTGGGCAATAATCTTGTCCTGGTCATCGGCACGATAACGCTGACCGCCGCGCTCGGGGGCACCCTTGCCACCATCGTGGCGACGCCGCTGTTCCTCATATTCGGCGAGGTGCTTCCCAAGAGCATATTCCGCGTTCACGCCACGCGGCTCGCCCTGGGCCTCATGCCCGTGATGCGCGTCTTCGACGTCCTGCTGGCCCCGCTTGCCGTGCCCCTGAACTGGGTGTCGCAGGGACTGCTGCGGCTGTTCGGCGGCGAAAACCGCGACGTGAGCACCCTGTTCACCTCATTGGAGGAGATGCGCGTGCTGGTTGACGAGAGCACGGACCGGGGCTCCATCGACGCGGAGGAGCAGGAGATGATCCACTCGGTCATGGATCTGCAGACGCGCAGCGCCAAGGAGATCATGGTTCCCCGCGTCCGCATGGAGGCGCTGCCCGACACCACCCCGCGCGCCGAACTGGTGGCCCTGCTCAAGGAAAGCGGGCTGTCGCGCATTCCCATCTATTCCGAATCCATAGACCGTGTGGTCGGCCTGATCCGCGCCTTTGACGTCCTGACCGACCGCAACCCCGGCAATCCCAACATCAAGCGCTTCCTGCGCCCCGTGCTGCACGTGCCCGACTCGCTTAAACTGGACGACCTGCTCAAGCGGATGAAGCGAGAGCGGCAGGCCATCGCCATCGTCACCGACGAGTTCGGCGGGACCGACGGGATAATTTCGCTGGAGGACATCCTCGAGGAGATATTCGGCGAGATACACGACGAGTACGACGTGCGCGAGCCCCAGTTCCGCCGCATCGGGCCCAATGTCTACGTCATCGACGGAAAACTGCCGCTGGGCGACTGCGCCGAGGCGCTCGGCATGCCCCTGGAGGACGACGAGGTCGAGACCGTTGGCGGTTGGATTTGCCACCTCGCCGGGCGCATCCCCGTGCGCGGCGAAATGATTCTCCACGACCCCTTCCAGGTCACCATCCTCGACGGCACCCGCACCCATGTGTCCACCATCCGCCTGGAAGTGCTGCGGCGGGAAACGGAAGTTCGTAGGGTGGGTGAAGTTCCGCAAAGCGGGGCGTAACCCTCCATTCCCTTGTGTGAGACCACTCCCAAGACGGTGGGTTCCATTCCGCTTTGCGGAAATCCACCCACCCTTACGGTTCCACATCCGTATTACCGCTGTGCCAGCGTTCCCGGTTCCAGCCCCAGCGCCTCCTCATAGATGGCGAGGATATTCTCCAGGCGCGTGTTGGCCTGGATGCAGTGGGCGGGGGAGAAGATGTAACCGCCGTTTCGGAACAGGTGTAGACGGTGGCGCGCCTCGGCGCGGCAGTCTTCGGGCGTGCCGAAGGGCAGCGTTTGCTGGGTGCTGATGGGGCCGCAGAAGGCGAGTCTGGGGTTGGTTTCCACGGCCAGCTTTTCGGGGTTCATGCCGGCCGGTTCGGGCTGCATCACGTCGCGCACATCCAGTGTTCCCGTCATGCCCGCGGAGGCGGGCATGCGCGCCCGCCGCAAAAGCGGGCGTTACTGGCTGCATATCGCTCCGAAACGCGGAACGCCACCGGCGCTGCACGTCTAATTGAGAAAAAATTCTCTATTGTGGTATACTGTCTGCGTGGCGCAAGCTGAACGCTGGCGCGCCCGCGGGCGCTTCCCGCTCCCCCCGACAAACAATCAAGGACAGACGACGATGAAAGTGTTCAATAAAATACCGGCAAGTGTGTGGGTTGTGGCTGTGGTGGCGCTGCTGGCGATGTGCTGCGCGCAGGCCGACGGGGCCGGCGCGGCGACGCCGGAAAAGCCCGGTTCGGCGGTGTTGGTGAGCCAGATGGTGGTGCTGTTCATGGTGGTGGGCCTGGGCATGCTGCTGGGCAAGATTCGGATATTTGGTGTGAGTTTCGGCAGCAGCGGTGTGATCTTCGCCGCGCTGGGCTTTGGCGCGTGGGGCTTTACCATTCCGGGCGGGGTCAGCACGCTGGGCCTGGTGCTGTTTGTGTATTGCATCGGCCTCGCCGCCGGACCGACCTTCTTTCGCGTGTTTGCCCAGCACGGCGCGTCGATGGCACAGCAGGGCGTGGTGATTGTCATGACGGGTCTTGCGACGGCGCTTGCTTTCGCCTGGCTGGCGGGCATCCCGACACCGTTGGCGGCAGGCGTGTTTGCCGGGGCCATGACCAGCACCCCCGCGCTGGCCTCGGCGCTGGACGCGCTCAAACAGGACCCCATGGTATCTGTCGGCTACGGTGTGGCTTATCCCTGCGGGGTGGTGGGCATTGTCCTGTTCGTGCAACTCGTGCCGCGGCTGTTGCGGGTAAATCTGGATGACGAAGCCCGGCGTCTAGGCGCGGTGGCTGCGGGGCGGCGCATCGTGCGAAAGGCGATCGAGGTTGCCAACCCAAGCCTCTACGGCCGGCGAATCGGTGAAAACGCGTTTATTGCCACGCAGCGCTGCCAGATATCCCGCGTGGGCGAGGGGGAGCGTTTTCTCCCGGTGACACCCGAGACCTGTTTTGCCGAGGGCCAGATCGTGCTGGCCGTGGGTGAGGCGGACCAGTTGCCGGCGCTGATCGACTATCTTGGCCGCGCCTCGGAGCGCCGCCTGCAGATGGACAGTGAACAGCAGCGCATGAAGGTGGTCGTGACCTCGAAGGAGATGCTCGGGAAGGAACTGGGCGAACTGAACCTGCTGAACCGCTTTGGCGTGACTGTCACGCGTTTGGAGCGCAACGAGGTGACGGCCGTGCCCCGGGTGGACACGGAGGTGCAGTATGCCGACGTGCTCACCGCCATCGGCGAAGCGAAGGGGATCAAGGAGTTTGCCGAATTTGCCGGTCACCGCACGCGCGCACTCGACGAGACAGATATCATCTCGCTGGTGGCCGGCATGGCGCTGGGCCTGGTGGTCGGCATGGCGCCGATCGGCATATCGGACCGGTTTACCTTCACGCTTGGCGCGGCCGGCGGGCCGCTGCTGGTGGCGCTGGTGCTGTCCCACTTCGGCAACCTCGGCGCACTGCGCGGGCGCGTGCCGCGCGCGGCGCGCATGCTCATGAGCGAGATGGGCCTGGTCTTCTTTCTGGCGGGGGCGGGCGTTCAGGCGGGCGGCCAGTTTGTGCAGGTGATGCGCGAATACGGCGTGATTCTTCCCGTCATGGGCCTGTTCGTGACCACGCTGCCGCTGGCGGCGGGCTACCTCTTCGCACGGTACCGGCTCAAGCTGAACCTGCTGCAGACGCTGGGCGCAACCTGCGGCGGACGCACCTGCACACCGGGCCTGGGCGCCATCGCCGCGAAAACAGACTCAGAAATACCCATTATCAGCTACGCGACGGTGTATCCCGTCGCCCTGATCCTGGTGACACTATCTGCGCAAATCATTGCCCAGGTACTGCCGCGGTTGTAGGGGGTGCCTGGGCCGCATCGGGTGCCACGACCGGAGTGGGGGCTTCTACAGGGGCGGGCACCGCGACCGCGTCGGGTGTAGCAACCGGCGCAGACACTTCGACCGGCGCGGGTGCCGCGACCGTTTCGGGTGCCGGGGTTATAACGGCCGGCCCCGCGGCGACCTGGAAGCTGTTCTTGACGTACATGTGCTCGCCGCGCAGGGAAATGCCGTTGCGCAGGATATTGGACTCGGGAATCATGTAGTCGGGGCGGGGCGTGATACCTGGAACATTGGGGAACCCGTACACTTCCTGGTTCGCTTCAAAGGAGAGGGCCTCGCCGGGCGTTGTTTCCAGCACCAGTTCGTAGCCGTCCTTCGCAAACAGGTCAAAATTGATGGATAAACTCTGTTCACCTGCGGGAACGGTCATTCCATTGACTGTGGCGGCGGTGATTGCGGGCCCCTCCGTCTGGCGCAGATGCACGCGGAACGGGGCGTCGTTCGTGTGGAGCCGCAGAGTCAGGCGGCGTTTTCCGTCTACGGCTTCATCCTTGACCGTGTCGATGCGGACACCCGTCAGGTTCTGGGCGACCGGGGCGGTCGCGCGCAGGAAATGGTCCCCCTTCGTGCCCGGATCGATGTCATCAATTTCCCCGCGCCTGCCGTCCGGGAAGAACTGGCGCGTCCATTCGTCCACCTTCATATCCTCGCTCATCCACCAGGCCTCGTTCTTGTCGAGGTTTGCAGTATAAGTAACGGAGTTCATAACCGGACGGTCTTTGCTGGGCTTGTTGACCATAATGCCCCCGCCGAGCATCGCCCCGGCGACAAGGGCGGCGACAATCCAGACCATCCATGAATGCCGCACGCGCCCGAGCAGCGTCAGCGCGGGCATGAGGTTCAGCAGCAGCACCACGGCCAGCACGGCCAGCAGCGGCGCGCCCAGAAGGTTGACCATCCACATCAGCGACCGCCATCCCGGCGGTAGCAGGCACAGCGCCGGAACAGCAAAGAGCACCGCAACCAGCAGGAGCAGCGGGCCGGGGCCCGTTTCGCGGTTGCCCAGACAGATCAGCGCCAGACCGAGCGCGCCAAAAAGGATGGGCCACATGAACAGGTAGCTGCCCCCGGAGAAGGTCAGCACCGTCCCCACGAGCACTGGGCACAGCCACGTCAATGCGGCGGCGTGCAGTTCCTCGGCGCGAAGACGGCGGCTGGCCGCGCAATAGATTAGTCCGGCCACGGCAAGGGCCATGAGTCCAAAGGCGTAGCAGTAAAGATTGCCCTCATAGAAGGCGCGCGGTTCGGGGATGTAGGTGACCTTCACCGTGTAGAGGTGGACCACGTTTTCATAGCCGAACGCGGCGGAGAGCATGGCGAGCGCGATCCCGGCGGAAAGTGCTGCGGTCAACGGGAACAGGAGCAGCGCCAGGACAAAGCCACCCACCCGAATCCGCTTCTTCGCGAACCCGGCCACGATGACCGTGAGCAACGCCGCGATCGCGAACACCGCGAACGGCGTGGCGTGGGACATTGGGTACTGGACCAGATGGAACCCGAGCGTGTTGAAGAAGATGTCGTCCTTTGTCGCCAGCGTGACCTTGCCGAAATCGGCGTTGCCGAAATGCTTTGATATGTTCATGGTGAACTCACCGAAATGCTGGATGCTGTTCGGGCTGATGTGTTCGGGGCTGTCGTTGGCCGTGTGGTACCAGGCGAAATTGTCTATGTAGGCCAGACTGTAGCCCTTCATGCCCGCGTCGCGGAATTTGCCAAAGTCGCTGCCGAAGGGGGACGCCTTGTATACCGCGTACATGAGCGAACTGGTCAAGGGCAGGACACCGTCCGCCTTGCGCAGTTCGGCGATCAGCGCGCCGTTGCCGGACGACATCTCGTATATCAGCGCCGGACCCGCCACACCGCGCACGTCCAGTTCGGTGATGACACCAATCTTTTCCGCCAGCGGGTGGCTGCAGAAACCCTTCGCGCCGTAGCCGCCGATTTCCTCCGCGTCGGCGAAGATGAACAGCAGGTCGTTGCGCATCTGCGGCAGCTTCGTGAAGGCGCGCGCCGCCTCGAGCATGGTGATACAGCCCGAGATGTCGTCCGTGGCCCCCGGGCCGTAGGGCACCGAGTCATAGTGGGCGCTGAAAGCAATGGCTCCCGTGTTGTCCGTGCCGGGAATCCGCCCGATCACCGCCTGCTGCAACTGGACCGTGCCGCCGTATACCGTCGGTTTCGACATGAATTCGGCCTCGACGCCCATTTCCTTCAGCGTGTCCATGAAGTACTGCGCCACACGGTCGTCGTTCTTGGACCCGGCGGGATGGGATTCCTTGGAGCAGGCAAAGGCGTGCTCAATGGCCCGGTGCGCCGAAAACTGCTCCGCCGGGGCGTCCTTGGGAAGCGCGCGCGGCGGGTTCAGTGCCTGAGTCGAGTAAAAGGCGAGTCCGGCTGCAAACACGCAGGCAATCACTGCGCAGGCCGACCAGAAAGATTTTAAAGGCATGATTCCTGTCCTCTGCCGCCATGGGGCCGTTCAAACTGAAAATTATGCTGAGAATAGACCAGCCCCGGGGCGGCCAAGTTTCGGGGCCTCGCACGGAGGATCGCGTCCCGCCCCGTCCCCCGGCAACCTTGAAGTCCGCCTTGTTCGCGTAGCAGAGTATACGCATCGGCCCAACACCGCCGAAACGGAGTACTTCTGTGAACAGCACACTGATACGGTGCCTGAATGACCTTGAGGAACGCATAGACCCCGAAGAGGAAGGACGACTTCTCCGAGAGTGGACCGATTTCGCCGAGGGGCGCCAAAGGGGGGGTGTGTTTGCCCCCCGGCGTTCCAAGCCGCGCCCGCCAAAGACCGAGTGGCCCAAGGTGGGCATCAACGACGCCATCGAGGACTTCGACCTGATGGCGCTGCACCAGTACCGGCTCTGCTCCGACCTGCTCGCGTCCGGTGGCGGCAACCTGCTCCAGGTGCGCGCCAACTACGGCACGCCCATTATCCCCTCGCTGTTTGGGGCAAGACTGTTCATCATGCCCCGGGAGACCGACACCCTGCCGACCAACTGGCCGCTGGAGGAGGACGGGGTGCTGCGCGTCCTCGACGGCGGCGTGCCCAACGTGCTTGGCGCGCTGGGTGGCCGCGCGCTCGGCATGGGGGCGCATTTCCGCGAGATTGGCGTGGAATGGCCGAAAATCGGCCAATTTGTGCAGGTCTACCATCCCGACACGCAGGGGCCCATGGACCTGTGCGAACTGCTGTGGGGCAGTTCGCTCTTCTGTGCGCTCATCGAGCAGCCCGACCGGGTCAAGGCGCTGCTCGAACTGATCACACAGACCTATTATGAGTTTCTCCAGGCATGGCAGGGTGTGTGCCCGCTCCACCCCGGCTGCAACCCGCACTGGGGCATGCTGACCAAAGGGGGCATCATGCTGCGCGAGGACTCGTGCATGAACCTCTCGCCCGACATGGTGCGCGAGTTCGTTGTGCCCCATGATCAGCGCCTGCTCCGCGAATTCGGCGGCGGCGCCGTGCATTTTTGCGGGCGGGGCGACCATTTTGTCGAACTGCTCACCGCCATGGACGGCGTCAGCGCCGTCAATATCAGCCAGCCCGAACTCAACGACATGGAAACCATCTTCCGCTCCACGGTTGACCGGGGGATAAACCTGATTGGCCTTGCTCCCGAGGCGGTGGAACAGGCCCTTGCATCGGGCAGGCCGTTACACGGGCGCGTGCATCAGGCAGGGCAGGTCCTGCGGGGGGACGCCCGTTAGATTGGAACGACGGGGGTCCGAAGGTTTAGTTGAGACAGTTGTATCTTATGACTTTGAACGAAAGGCGCCGGGCGCATGGGAGATACAACCGAAATGCCTTGGAAATGCACTTATCCCGGAAGCCGCGTCTGTTCCATACTTGTTCGGCAGGTAAACCTGCTGCTGACGAAGCTGTGGATTCTGCTGGCCATCGCGCACAAGCTGGCGTTTCTCCCGCATAGGCAGTGCGAGCACGCCAGCCGCAAGATCGACGAGGTCGGCCGCGTGCTTGACTCGTTGGGCAGGGCAGGGGGAAACGCTGAAGGATGGAGGCTGAACGGAAAGGGTGAATCAATGCAAAGGCCGATGCGGGTTTACGTGGACACTTCGGTGTTCGGCGGGGCGTTTGACGGGGAGTTCCAGGAGGCGAGCGGCGATTTCTTTGATCGGGTTCGGGCGGGTGAATTCCGTCTGGTGATCTCCCCCACGGTCTCGGACGAACTGCGGGACGCGCCGGAGCCGGTGCGCGTCTTTTTTCGGGCATTGGAGCCTTTCATTGAAGTGGCGGAGATCGACGAGGCTGCGATGGAGCTGCAGGCGGGCTATCTGGACGCGCATATTGTGAGCTCCCGGTGGGAGGCGGACGCGCTGCATGTGGCCGTGGCCACGGTGTCCCTGTGTCCGGTGATCGTGAGCTGGAATTTCAAGCACATTGTCAACTTCCGGCGGATTCCATTGTATAATGGAGTTAACCTGACGCACGGGTTTCAGGCGATAGCGATACACACGCCGCAGGAGGTGCTTTCCTATGACGACGAAGACGACACCGAAAACGTTTGACTGCGTTGACATGATGCACCGTGGCGCGCTGCGGATTCATGAAACGCTGAAGGGCAAGACAAGGGAGGAACAACTGGCGTACTGGCGGGACAGGCATGCCGAGGCGGTCGCCGAACTGAAACAGGCCCGTGACGCGCGTCCTGCGGGGAAATGAGGCGCATCGGCCATGTCTTCGGGCATGGTCGCTGCACGGGCGCCTGCATCAGGCAGGGCAAGTCCTGCGGGGGGACGCTCCATGCGGCGAGAGAAGGGGTTCATGAGAAGCATGGGAATCATGGGAGTTATGAGCAAGGTATGGCAGTCGCCGAAATGCTGACAAGGCGACCCTGCCCTTTCCTCATCCCCCTCCCATAATACCCATACGTCCCATTCCGGTCATCACGCCGATCTGGCAATGCCTCCCCAAAATCCTTAGAATCTCCACCGTTCCCGCAGTAGACCGCCAATCAGAAGGATTTCACCCATGAAACGCCTGCACCTGCTTTGCAATGCCCATTTGGACCCCGTATGGCTGTGGGAGTGGGAGGAGGGAGCCGCCGAGACGCTCTCCACCTTCCGCACCGCCGCCGACCTGTGCGAGAAGTATGACACGTTCATCTTCAACCACAACGAGGTCATTCTCTACCAGTGGGTCGAGACCTACGAGCCCGAGCTGTTCGCGCGCATTCAGAAACTGGTGAAAGCCGGACGCTGGCACATCATGGGCGGCTGGTTCCTCCAGCCCGACTGCAACATGATCTCGGGCGAGTCCTTCGTGCGCCAGATCCTCGCAGGCCGCCGTTATTTTGGCGAGAAGTTCGGTGTGACCCCGACCACGGCCATCAACTTTGATCCCTTCGGCCACACGCGCGGACTGGTGCAGGTGCTGAAGAAGTCGGGCTACGACGCCTATCTCTTCGGCCGTCCGGCGCAGGAGGACTGCCCCCTGCCCGACGCGGATTTCATCTGGGTCGGCTACGACGGCTCGGAAGTGCGGGGGCACCGTTTCCTTGCCTGGTACAACTCGCAGTTGGGCAAGGCCCGCGAAAAGATGGAGACCTTCCTGCGTGACCAGAAAGACCGCGAAATCGGGCTCGTCCTCTGGGGCGTGGGCAACCATGGCGGTGGCCCGTCGCACAAGGACCTTGCCGACGTGACCGCGCTTATCGCCGAGACCAAGGACGTCGAAATCGTGCATGCGACGCCGGAGCAGTATTTCCGCGACCTGGGCGAAAGCGGCAAGCCGCTGGAAAAGCACGCCGCGCCCATCAACCCCTGGGGCGTGGGCTGCTACACCTCGCAGGTGCGCATCAAGCAGAAGCACCGCCTGCTCGAAAACGAGCTGTACACGCTCGAAAAGACGGCCAGCGCGGCCGAACTGGCCGGGCTCGCGGCCTATCCTGACCTGGACGGTGCCTTTTACGATCTGCTTATGGGCGAGTTTCACGACATCCTGCCGGGCTCGTCCATCCAGCCCGTCGAGGACGCCGCGCTGCGGCTCTTTGACCACGGGCTCGAAATCGCCTCCCGCGAGCGGGCGCGCCGCTTCTTCGCGCTGGCCTCGGGCCAGCCCAAGGCGGAAGAGAACACCATTCCCGTGCTCGCCTGGAATCCCCATCCCTATCCCGTGCGCGGCGCGTTCGAGGTCGAGTTCAACCTGCCCGACGCCCATTGGGAGGAGCAGTACACCATGCCGATTGTGCGCCGCGACGGCGCGCCCGTTCCCTGCCAGTGCGAGCAGCAGCAGGCCAACATCAACCTCGACTGGCGCAAGCGCGTCGTCTTCGAGGCCGAACTGGCGCCCTGCGCCATGAACCGCTTCGACTGCACGCTGGAGCGGGTCCTGCCCGCCAAGCCCGCCCCGGCGGTGCGGCCCGAAAACGGCGCGCTTCGTTTCAACAACGGCGCGCTGGAGGTCGTCATCAACACCGCCACCGGTCTGGTGGACAAGCTTGCCGTGGACGGGCGCGACTATGTGCGCCCCGGCGCGTTCCTGCCGCTGGTGATGATGGACGACGCCGACCCCTGGGGCATGCGCTACAACAAGTGGCGCGACGTTGCCGGCAAATTCACGCCGCTCGCGCCCGAAAAGGCCGGCGAGGTGGCCGGCCTTGGCAACACACCGATCGACGCCGTCCATGTGATTGAAGACGGCGAGGTGCGCACCGTGGTCGAGGCCCTGCTCGGTTACGGCGACTCGTTCCTGGTGCTCACCTACAAACTGCCCAAGCACGGCACCGAGATCGAGGTGCACCTGCGCGTGCATTGGAACGAAAAGGACCGCCTGCTCAAACTCGCCGTGCCCACGGCGCTCACGGAGGCGAAGTACATGGGCCAGGTGGCCTTTGGCTGCGACGAACTGCCCGGCGTGGCGCACGAGACCGTCGCGCAGAAATGGGTCGCCGCCGTTTCGGAGCGGGACGGGTGCGCGCTGGCCGCCATCAACGACGGCGTGTACGGGTCGGACTTTGTGGACGGCGAGATGCGCCTGACGCTCATGCGCTCGCCGGCCTATTCGGGCCATCCCATCAACGACCGTCCCGTCACGCCCGCGGACCGCTATACCATGCGCCAGGAGCAGGGCGAGCGCCAGTTCCGCTTCTGGTTCCGCGCGGGCACGACCGGCACAGTTCTCGGCGAGATTGACCGGGTGGCGCTCTCGCACAATGAGAAGCCCTTTGTGCTGTCCTTCTACCCCACCGGCGTGGGAACGAAACCCGCGTTTCCCCTGGTGCAACTCGACGGCGACGCGGTAATCATGTCCGCCTTTAAGCGCGCCGCCAACGGGCAGGGTTACATTATCCGCCTCTTCGAGCCCACCGGCACCGCGCGCGCCACGCGGCTGCGGCTGCCCGCGCTTGGCATGGACGTCGAAGTGTCCCTGTCACCCTTTGAGATCAAGACCTTCGTTCTTAACCCGGCGGCATGCACCCTGACCGAGTGCGATTTGATGGAGAAGCCAATGCAATGACTGCGGGCGTTTTTTTTTTGAGTGCGGTGGCCATGCCACCGCTTTCGTGCGGAAGCCGTGCTTCCGCACGCACTCAAAAAGGACCGTCCCGGCGGCATGCGGCCATCAAACAATTGCCAACCGTGCCACCAAATGCGGTATGATCGTGTTTGAAATAAAGGAAGCGGGCCCAGTGCCCATTAACGGAGAATGCATGCGATGAAGACAAAGCTGGCAAAATGGATTTTGGTGGTGGCAATTCTCGCGGGTGTCACCGCGTTGAACCTGTTCTTCCATCCGTCCACGCTAACGGCGAGCGAACTTAAGCTTCAGGACAGGGCCAAGCAGGCCCTGGAGAAGGCGGACCAGGAAGTGGCCAAGAGCAAAGCGGCCGAGACGCAGCTTGCCCAGGCCCAGCCCGCCCCGGCACCCGCACCCGAAGCTGCAAAGCCGCAACCCCCGGCTGCGGCGGTGCCCGCTGCGGCAGCCCCCGCAGAGCAGAAAGACGGCGAATGGCCCGCGGAAGCCCCCGCCACGTTCCGCGTGCAGTTTGAGTGCACCAGCGGCACTTTCGTCATGGAGTGCAACAAGGCCTGGGCGCCCATCGGCGTGCAGCGCTTCTACGACTTGGTGCGCGAGGGCTTCTATGACGGCGCGGCCTTCTTCCGCGTGGTCCCGGGCTTCGTGGTCCAGTTCGGTCTTGCCGCGGACCCGAAGGCGACCGCCAAATGGCGCGTGAAGCAACTCAAGGACGATCCGGTCACGCAGAGCAACAAGGAAGGCTACATCTGCTTCGCCACCTCCGGCCCCAACACCCGCACCAGCCAGGTCTTTATCAGCCTTGCTGACAACGCGCGCCTCGACGGCATGGGCTTTGCCCCCTTCGGCAAGGTCATCGCCGGCATGGATGTGGTCCGCAAGATTACCCCCAAGTACGGTGAGCAGCCCAACCAGGGCCAGATCACCATGAACGGCGCCGAATACCTCAAGAAGAACTTCCCCGAGATGGATGGCATCAAGAAGGCCACACTCCAAAAGTAACGTTTACGAGACACTAATCCCACGCCAAGACGGCATCAATGGACGTTTTGGGCGCGGCAAACCCCACGGAGAAAACAGACATGGAATGGCCCGCAGAAGCCCCCGACACGTTCAGTGTTCAGTTTGACTGCACCAACGGAACCTTCGTCATGGAGTGCACCAAGGCATGGGCGCCTGTCGGCGTGCAGCGTTTCTACGACCTCGTGCGCGAGGGATTTTTTGACGATTCCGGATTCTTCCGCGTCGTGCCCGGTTTCGTGGTGCAGTTCGGCCTCGCGGCCGACCCGAAAGCCACCGCAAAGTGGCGCGCGAAAATGCTCAAGGACGACCCGGTCATCGAGAGCAACAGGGAAGCCTCAGTCTGCTTTGCAACCTCCGGCCCCAACAGCCGCACCAGTCAGCTGTTTATTAACCTGGGCAACAACGCCCGTCTCGACGGCATGGGTTTTGCCCCCTTCGGCAAGGTCACTTCCGGCATGGACGTGGTCCGCGCGATAACCGCCAAATACGGCGAGCAGCCCCACCAGGGCCAGATCACCGCGAACGGCACCGAATACCTCAAGAAGAACTTCCCCGAGATGGACTTCATCAAGACCGCCACGCTCGTGGCGTAACGCTCTTTCCCGCGCCCGGGGTCGGTTGATAAGCCGGTCCCGGGCGTGTTTGTTTTTACAGGAATCAGGAGATGACACATCCAAATCAGGAGGTGTTGCATGCGAAAAGGGCAGCCGAAGGGCCGCCCTTTGTGCGTCAGGAAGCTATCCGATACCCGTCCTACTTGGCCTTGTCCGCCCCGCCGGAAATGGCCGGATAGACCAGCCCGGCCAGTGCTGCGCCCACAATCGGGGCGACCCAGAACAGCCACAACTGCGCGATGGCCCAGCCGCCGACGAACACCGCCGGGCCCGTGCTGCGCGCGGGGTTGACCGACAGGTTGGTGACGGGGATGCCTATGAGATGGATGAGCGTGAGGCCCAGGCCGATGGCGATGGGGGCGAATCCCGCCGGGGCGCGTTTGTCCGTCGCACCAAGAATAATCATAAGGAACATGAAGGTCAGCACGACTTCAGCAACCAACCCGGCGACCATGGTGTAGCCCTGCGGGGAGTGTGCACCGTAGCCGTTGGCTGCAAAACCGCCGGCCAGGCTGAAGGCCGCATTGCCGCTGGCGATGAGATACAACACGCCGGCGCCAGCGATGCCGCCCAGCACCTGCGCGATAACGTAGGGGATCAGGTCCGACGCCGGAAAGCGTTTGCCCACCAGTAGCCCCACCGATACGGCGGGATTGAGATGGCACCCGGAGATGTGCCCGATGGCGTAGGCCATGGTCAGCACCGTGAGTCCGAAGGCGAGGGCCACCCCCGCATAGCCGATACCCACGTTGGGCACCCCCGCGGCCAGCACCGCGCTGCCGCAGCCGCCAAACACAAGCCAGAACGTCCCGATAAACTCAGCCGCCGCACGTTTTCCTAATGGCATGGTTCTTACCTTTCCTTTAGAGTCAACTGCACCTCATGTCTAAAATATATTCAGCGTTAACAGACATGATAAGAGCCGTATTCCCGAAAGAAGAGCATGTCCTTGAGGAGGGATGGGCGGGGGGACTATTGTTTCGGTCGCTCAACCGACCGGCGCTTCTTTTGAAACGCCGCCAGTTTTCCGCGCGTGAAGTGCCGAATTGTCCAGCGCGTGAGCGCGGGGGAGAGGCGGTTGGCGAGCACGGCCAGTTTGCCGAGGCGGGTGAGGATGAGTTCGGGCCGCCGCTTGTGCATCGCATCCACGATCAGGCGCGCGGCCGTTTCCGCAGGCATGATGAACCTGCCGGGCACGGGGTCGGGATTGCCCGTGTAGACACCGTTGTTGTTGACGCTGCGAATCTCACTTTCGATGAACCCGGGGTTGATGCAGGTGACCGAAACGCCGACCTCGTCGAACTCATGGTAGAGGCATTCGGCAAGGCCGACGACGGTGAACTTGCTGGCGTTGTAGGGCGAGGTCATGGGCATGCCCAGTTTGCCGGCCACGCTGCCGAGCAGGCCAAGCCGGCCCTTTGACTCTTTCAGCGCGGGGAGCGTGGCGTAGACGGTGTTGATCAGGCCGAAAACATTCACCTCGAACTGGTGGCGCCAATCCTCCACGCTGAGGTTTTCAAAGGGGCCGGACACGCCGAATCCCGCATTGGCCAGCACCACGTCTATGCCGCCGAAGGCTTCGACCGTCTCTTCCGCCGCGATTTTCAAACCATCGGCGTCGGTGACATCGCATTGAAAAATGATGGCCTGTCCCGCGCGCGCCTCTATCTCGCGCTTGACCTCCTCAAGTTTGTCCGTGCGCCGCGCCAGCAGCGCCACCCGCGCCCCCTCCAGGGCGAAGGCCTTTGCCAGGGCCGCGCCAATGCCCGAGGACGCTCCGGTAATAAAAACGCTTTTTCCCTCGAAACGCTGCGTCATGGTGAACCGGCCCTCCTATGCCGACAGGTCACTGCAATCGGTGAATGGAGCAACCCTGTCCCACAAGGTTCCTGCCCTGAATCAGTGCGGAAAGGGTAAGTGTCTGCCCAAAGGCGGCGGCCGTGACGTTCACGGCGTTTCCCGAACAGGTCCATGTGGCGGGGATTTGTCCGGCCATGGGATGGATGGCGAACCCCTGGCCGCCCGCGCCAAACTGGAACTTGACCGTGCCCTGGGTCGCCCGCACTTCCCAGAGGGTTCCGACGAGCGTTTGAGCGTTCAGTTCCTGCTGGCCCGCCTGGGGTTGCTGCAGTTGCTGTTGCTGCTGTGCCTGCGGCTGGGCGGGGGCGTAACCCGGATTCTGGGGCGTGGCGTAGGGAGCGGGGGCGGCTTGCCCCGCCATCGGCGCCGCAGCCGCCACGGGTGCGGCGGCGGGGCGCAATGCCCGCATCGCAAAAGGAGCGCCCAAGAAAGCGGCAACCGCCACAATGACGCCTATAATCAGCTTGTTGTTGTCCAAGAGTTAAAGCCCTTTCTGTAATGCAAGACAGTCCAATGATGGCCGAAAACACCACCACGCCCTATGAATACCCCCGGAAGCGAAAGGGTTCCGTGCCGTCAAACAGGCCGCGCACGGTTGGCGCGGCGGCAAATGGCGTCAAAGAGCTCCGAAACCTCCGGTGTGCCAAAGTCCCGGAAATTGGCGGGATTGCACCAGAATTCGGCGAGGCGGCCGCGCCCCTCGGCCTCATAGGCCATGACCTTGATCATCATTTGCGCCTTGTCCAAGCCCCGCAGCAGCTTCGCCTCCGGGGTGGACGCTTCCGCAAACGCCGCGTGCAGTTCCGCATAGCGGGCGGGGAATCCGGCAAAAAGCCCCTCAAAAATGGCCTGCTCGGCGCCGCGTTTCGCGTCGCGCAGATGGGCGTCGGCCACGGGCATGGGAATGTCCATCAACTGCGCCTCGGCCAAGTCATGCACCAGCGCCATGGCCAGGGTGGTTCCACGGTCCCACCGGCCGGGGTATTCGTCCGCAAAAAGCAGCGCCAGCAGTGCCAGCGCGTGACTGTGGGCGGAAACAGATTCGGGCTCGGTCACGCCGCGCAGCAGGTATCCCGCGCGCGGCACCCGGTCAAGGGGATGGAGGGCATGGAACAGGTCCATGGCCCGCTCGGCGAAACCGCTCATAGACGGTTTGGGTCGGGTTCCGACTCATCCTCCTCCGGCGCGGGCTCGGCGTAGGTGAAATCGTCGTCGTCCTCGTCGTCCTCCACCGGGTCGCCGAAGGCCTTTTTCACGACATCGGTCAGCGCCTCGCCGCCGGGCATGCCGCGCTTGGGCAGAAGGCCCGTGCCGCCCTCCTCCGTTTCATCCTGCACCGTTCCGGCTGCGCCGCTGGAAACGCCGGCGAGGCGGACAATCGCCTCGTCCAAGGTCCTGCGCGCCTCGGCCAGCGCCGGGTCCTCGTCGCTTTCCGAAAGCAGCGCCGCGGTCCTGTCCAGCAGGCGCTGCACCTCCCCGGCCCGCACACTCGCCCGGGCCATGCTCTGGGTGGCTTCGCGCCGGGCCTTGTCCAGTTGCGCCTCGGCCGCGTGCTTTTCCGCCACCAGCGAATCATACGCGGCCAGTGCCGGATCACCCTCGGCGGGGCCGTTTCCGGCAAGCACCTCCAGGTCCTGGTCCAACCCGGCGAGCGCCTGATCGAGCGCTTCAATGCGCGCGCGCTGCGCCCGCTCCGTGCCGGCCATTTTCTCGGAAAGCGCCGCAGCAAGACTGACGGCCCGCTCGGCGGACTCGCGCGCGGTGGCCAGTTCCTGGCGGGTTTCGAGAAGGTCGCCCTCGCTGCGCTCCAGCGCCTCGCGGATGCGGTCGCGTTCCGCCTCCAACTGGGCCGACCCGCCGCCGTCCCGGGCGTTTCCGCCGGCGTTGTCCAGCATCGCCTTGAACTGGTCGCGCTCTTTCTCCAGATCGCCAATGGTCAATTTGAGTCCGGCAATGCGCTCCAGCGCAAAGGCGGACATGCCGCCGTCGGCCGAAGTGGCCCCGGTGGCCTGCATCCCGACAATGGACCCGGAGGACAGCAGCGCTTTGAACTTGCCGCTGTAGCCGGAAAGGGCGCTGGGATGAATGCGGCTGGCAAGCACCACCATGTGCCCGTTGTCCAGAAAGGTGCGGACCACCGCCTCAAGCTCGGGCGCATTCTCCTTGAACAGTTCCAACTCGTCCACCAGCAGCGCCGCCGCGCGGTTCTTCTGGATGGGGGCCGGGTTGTTGACAAGGTTGCGCACCTTCTGCGGAAATTCGCTGGCGCTGACAAGCGCCACACCGACGCGGGCCTGGTGCTCCCGGAAATCATTGACAATGGCCCACAGCAGGTGGCTCTTGCCGGTGCCCTTCTCGCCGACCAGCGTTATCGGCTTGGCCGCATCCCCCTTGAGGGACGCCACCTTTCGGCAAATATCGAAGGCTGCCTGGTTGTTTTCATCGGCGACGAAATTGGCGAATGTCATACCCTTCATGACCGCAATTCCTTCCGCCCGTTTGTCAAGACGGGCCGGGTTGGTGACGGTCGCCCCGACATGCCTGTCGCCCCCAAGGACGCCTTGCATCTCAGCGGCCCGCCCCCGGACCGCCAGAACGCCATTTTCACATTGTTTTGATTGTAACGTGCCGGGCCTGCCCTGTCAAACAGGATACACTGGCCGTCCTGCGCACGGCCTTCGTGCTGTGTTATAGTCTTGCGCCAGCAGAGCAGTTGCGGTCCGAGCCACCGCCGTTGGCCACACCCGGAAGGAAAGGAAAGATACCAATCATGAGCACGTCATGGATGCTTGTTTCTCCCGCTATTGCCCCCCCGCTGGACCCCGGTTTCCGGCCCGCTTCGCTGGCCAACCGCGCCTTCAGCGAGGCGGTTGCCGCGTTCGGTGCGGGCGCGCCGCTGGTGCTTGGACTGGAGCGCGGCGACGGGTCGGTGTCGCGTTTTGAAACGGCGGTGTTTCCCGACGGGCACCCCAGGGCGGAGGCCAATCTGCCCTATGTGGAGCGGCTGCTGAAGTTCCTGCTCTGGCAGCGGGGCGCTTGCACCGTGCACGTCGGCGGTCCGGCCTCCGTGGCCGCCTATCTGCAGGACTGCTACCGCGACGGCGGCGCGCGCGATTTTGACTACCGATTCATGGGCGGCAGCGTGTACGAGAAGCCCTTTACCATCCTGTCCTGTGAGCCCGGGGCGGTACCATCGGAAAACGAAACCACCCGGCCGCTGGGCCGCCATCTGGAAGGGTGCCGTATTGGCTTTGACCTGGGCGCCTCAGACCGCAAAGTCTCGGCCGTCATCGACGGCGAGGCGGTCTACAGTGAGGAGGTCATCTGGGAGCCGGTCAAGCAGACCGATCCCGCCTACCACTACCGCGAGGTCATGGCGTCGCTCCAGGCGGCCGCCGCCAAAATGCCGCGCGTCGACGCCATCGGCGGCAGTTCGGCCGGCGTGTACGTCAACAACCGCGCCATGGTCGCCTCCCTGTTCCGCGGCATCCCGCGTGACCGCTTCCACGAGGTGCGCGACATGTTCCTGCGCATGGGCAAAGAGCTGGGCGTGCCCTTCGACGTCGTGAACGACGGCGAGGTCACCGCCCTGGCCGGGTCCATGTCGCTCGGGGACAACGGCGTGCTGGGCGTGGCGCTCGGCTCCAGCGAGGCCGGCGGCTACGTCACCCTCGACGGCAACATCACCGGCTGGCTTAACGAACTGGCCTTCTGCCCGGTCGATTACAGCCCCACGGCCCCGCTCGATGAGTGGTCGGGCGATGTGGGCGTTGGCGCCAAGTATTTCTCCCAGCAGTGCGTCTTCCGCCTCGCGCCCAAGGCGGGCATCGAACTGCCCGTCGGCTGCACGGACGCCGAGAAACTCAAGTTCGTCCAGGAGAAACTGGAAGCCGGCCATGAAGGCGCGCGCCAGATTTGGGAATCCATGGGCGTCTACATGGGCTACGCCATCGCCCACTACGCCGTCTTCTACGCCATCAAACACGTGCTCATCCTGGGCCGCTGCACCTCGGGCAGCGGGGGAGACCTCATCCTCAACGGTGCCATGGACGTGCTGCGCCGCGAGTTCCCCGAAATCGCCGCCGCGGTCAACATCCAGCTTCCCGACGAAAAAAGCCGGCGTGTCGGCCAGTCCATTGCCGCCGCCAGTCTCCCCGTGCTTTAATACCTGCGGGCACTACGTTCTTTGCAGTGGAGAATGTCTATGAAACTGTCGCTCGAATCCGCCGAACTGTACATTCCCGACGGCGTGGAGGAATCGGCCGCGTTGGCGCGCACGACGCACCTGTGCGTGGCCGCGCACCAGGATGACATTGAGATCATGGCCTATGACGGCGTCATCCAGTGCTTCCAGCAGGACGACCGCTGGTTTTCCGGCGTGGTGGTGACCAATGGCTCCGGCAGTCCGCGTTCGGGCGTGTATGCGAAATACTCCGACGCCGAGATGGTGCAGGTGCGCCGCAAGGAGCAGAAGAAGGCCGCCATGGTCGGTGATTATGCCGCGCAGTTCCTGCTCGACCTGCCCAGTGCGGCGATCAAGGACCTGCACAACGGCGCGCCTGTGGACGATATGGAGGCCATCCTGCGCGCCTGCCGGGCGGACGTGGTTTACACGCACAACCTGGCCGACAAGCACGACACCCATGTCGGTGTGGCGCTCAAACTGATCGAGGCCATCCGCCGTCTGCCCGTGGAACTTCGCCCGAAGAAACTCTACGGCTGTGAGGTCTGGCGAGATCTCGACTGGATGACCGACGGGGACAAGATTGCCTTCGACACCACCGAGCACGAGAACCTTCAGGCGGCCCTGGTGGGCGTGTTCGATTCTCAGATCGCCGGCGGCAAGCGTTACGATCTGGCCACCCTCGGCCGCCGCCGCGCCCACGCCACCTACCACGCGTCGCACGGCGTTGACGAGACCACGGGCACGATTTTCGCCATGGACCTTACCCCGCTGATCACCGACGACACGCTGTCCCCACTCGACCTCGTCCGCGCCCACATCGCGCGTTTCCAGGCCGAGGTGGAATCCCGTTTCGGCAAACTCGGCCGCCTGTGACGGCGTGCGGCCTGGGAAGGATGGGTTAGATGACCGAGCATCTGAAGGAACCCCACCCCGGCCCTCCCCTTGCCAAGGGGAGGGAGCGAAAACCAGCGATCCGCCTGGCCGCGAATGACACCCCGCGGACGTTGAGCAGTCCAGCATTCCATCAACCGCCAAAGGCAGCACAACTTTTTCCCTCCCCTTGGCAGGCGCACTGCGCCTTCCGTCATGCCCGCACGGGCGGGCATCCGAGCCTGTCACAAAAGCCAGCCAATCGGCAGATTGGCATTCCCGGGGAAAGCGGTTTATGCCACGCTATTTATCCCTCCCCTTGGCAAGGGGAGGGGCAGGGGTGGGGTTCTTTTCTTTCCTGCCCTCTCGTTCCCAAGTTGCACTTGGGAACGCGCCTCCCCGCAAAGCATCAAAGCCCCCCTTTGAAAACAGGGTGGACAGAAGTAGCCGGGGAAGAGTGCATCTTGCTACAGCTAGACCATGCGCCTGCCCCAGTCCCCCTTCGAAGGGGGTGGCCCGAAGGGCCGGGGGATGTGGACCACTACGCCATAACCCAACCGCACATTCTGTCCCCCCTGTCTTTGAAAGGGGATTTGGAGGGGCGTTTTCCCCTCGTTTCCAAGTTGCTCTTGAGAACGCGACTGTCTGCGAAGCGGTGCCTTGCACTGGCGCCGAGGCATGGCCGCGCGCACTCAATAGGAGCACACCTGCGCGTCCTCGCATTTGCCTCCGTACTCCTGCTGGCGGCGGGCTGCGGCGGGCCCGCGTCTGACGTCGCGGCGCGGCCGGTTGATCCGGGCCTGACCGAATACAAACCCGACGCCAGGCCCGAAAAGGGCGACTGGCTCATGCTACTGTTGCCGGCCGAGATGCCCCATCTCAACCCCATCACCAGCACTGACGCCTATTCGGAAAAGATCGTTGGCAAGGTGTTCGACTCGCTGCTGGACCGTGATCCCCAGACGCAGGAAATGAAACCCTGGATCGCTGAGTCCTTTGACGTCTCCGACGACAAGCTGATCTACACCTTTCACCTGCGCAAGGATGTGAAGTTCTCCGACGGTGCCCCGCTCACAGCCAAGGACGTCAAGTTCACCTTCGACCGGATCATGGATCCCAAGGTGGATGCGCCGCAGCTGCGCAGTTACTTTGTGGATGTCACCTCGGTGGAACTGGCGGACGACTATACCGTGCGCTTTACCTGTTCCAAGCCCTATTACCTCCATGCCGTCATGATCGGCAGCACACCCATCATGCCGGAGCATGTCTACGGAACAGGCGATTTCAACAACCATCCCAACAACCGGGCCCCCGTCGGTTCCGGACCGTATGTGCTGGAAGGCTGGAAGACGGGGCTGGAAATCGTGCTGGCGCGCAATCCGCATTTTTTTGCCGGGCAGGGGCAGAACGCACCCTGGTTCGACAGGATTGTCTACTCGATAATCACCGACGACAACGCATCCTTTCTCGTGCTCAACCGGGGTGACCTCGACTGCCGGTTGCTTACTCCCGAGGAATGGATA
>CAIUWO010000749.1 GCA_903902895.1 Candidatus Hydrogenedentota bacterium
TTCACGTCGCAGAGCGCCACCACCTGCGTCCCCTTGCGCTGAAGCTCGAGCACGCCGCCGATGACGTGATTGCCCTGGCCGCCGCAGCCGATCAGCGCGAACGTGTTGCGCTCGCTGGCCGCAGCCGCCGTCCTTGAGCCCAGCGCCGCCGCCGGGATAATGAGCGGCGCCACCGCGGCCACGCCCTTCATGAATGAGCGTCGAGACATTCCGTCCGATTTCTTCGCGTCCATGCTGTATGTTCCTTGTTTGACCATCGTTGTGACCCTTGCCGTGCGGCGCGGGGCTGCCATCGTTCCCAAGGAAGCCAAAGGCCGCATTAGAAAAAGGTAGTCTATTGGGCGCGCGGGAAACAATATTTTCTGGCGGGTCGGGTTAGTCGTCCACCGGCCCTTCATTCTGAACATGCCCTTCAACAAGCGCCCTGATCGCGGCCACAAACTCTGTCGCGGAGTTCATCCAGGCACGCACGTCGTCATGGCCAAACGTCGTATGGTCGGCATAGTCGCCTTCCTGACGGCGCTCAAAAATCTCCTGGTAGAAGCGGCCGGTTTCCCGGGACAGTGCGCCGGTCTTGATCCAGTTCTGGTTGAAGAGGGCCCGAACTCCCGAATGTTTGGCCGACGCCAGCCCCCTTGTCTAAAGCAATGCCGAAACCATGTAGAAACAGGCAAAGTACATGCGGTTCACGGCATCCTGGAGGTGGTTGTTTTCAAACGCCAGCCTGGCCACCTCAAGGCTTTCGGCGGCGCGAACCATGCGGTGGTTCAAATAGTCCCGCTGCTCCGGATTCATAGAAGAATGGCGTCCCTTTCAACCTCCGCATGGAACGGCGTGGCGCTCATCCGCGGTGCGGACCATTCACTCATCGAGTAGAACAGCGTGCACAGCACGGGACCGCGCTCCAACTCAATGCTGAAAAGCCTGTCCCGAACGGCAGACTGTTCCGCGCTGCTCGGAACCTTCTCCGTCAACACCAGCAGGTCATAATCGGATTCGGGCGTCCGTTCCCCGCGCGCGCCGCTCCCAAAGAGGACCACCGTGGCATCCGGAAGGACCGACCGGACAGCCTCCTTCGCGGCCGAGAGGATCTCCCGGTCTTCAGGCGCCAAAACTGGAGTTGTCTCAACGGTGGTCATGGCCTGTCCGCCTGTGGTTTAGCTCCAACCCTTATTATACACTGCATTTGCGCGCCTGCGCCCGAAAACGGCTGCGTGACACCTCTGTATGCTACGCACCGCCCCAACACAAATCAATGCCGCTTGACCCGCGCCGCCCCCATCCTGTTGAATGCTCCCATGCTCAACTTGGAGGTTTCCTGCGATGGACACAACACGGCGGCAGTTCTTGGGGGCGGGCGTTCTTGGCATGGGCGCGCTGATGGCGGCCAAAGCGGCCCGGGCCGCTGAAAAACGGGCTAGAGCATTTTAAGAAATTATACCTACGCAACAGTGCCGAAAGAAGCCTTTTGTGTCGCTCGAAGTGACGGTTGATAGTGCGCCTGCGATGGCGTCCTGTAGCTCGTCCTGGGTGCGGGCCTTTGCGCTGCGCAGAA
>CAIUWO010000750.1 GCA_903902895.1 Candidatus Hydrogenedentota bacterium
CGCCTCGTCATAGACCAGCGCCTTCAGCGCGGGCGGCCCGGGCTGTTCCAGCAAGGGCCGCAGCCAGTCCATGCGCAGCAGCCACAGGTGACGGCCGCCGGACTGGGAAAACTCGTCCGTGCCGGGTGTGATTTCCAGCCGGGGGATGAAGTTCGGCGCCTCCAGATTGAGCGCATAGGACTTTCCATGGGCCCGCATGCCCGCGTCAATGGACCGCATCATGTCGCGCATCGCCAGCGCGGCGTCCTTGTCCGGAATGGAGTACGGCATCAGATGCACCATGACAAACTGCGCGCCTAGATCGTCGAGCGCCGCGTAAAACGGCTCGTGCTGCCAGTACGGCATGCCATGCACGTCCAGCAGGGTTTCGCCCGCCGTGTCCACGCCCAGCACAACGGGGACCTTCGGCGCGGCCGGTTGGGCCGCAGCGAGTGGAATGGCCAGCAGGGCCAGCAGTGAAAGTATTGCCATTAAGCGCCTCTCAAGGCCTAATAGGCCTTAGCGGTCCGGGAAATAGTTACTTGAGCGGGCCAGATGGTCCCTGCAACTTCTTCTTGGTACCTGGCGAAGACAGGAAGTTCTCACCGGTTACCACCTTCTTGCCCGTTTTGTGTTCCAGTTCAAGGCGTGCTTTGCGGGCTATCTTTCCACCCTGCTTGCCAGCTTCGGCGTTTTCGGTCATACCCGTTGCCGTAACGCTTTCGGCGATTTGACGGGTGGAGAGTTCCGCCAGGGCGGTAAAGATAAGCTCTGCCTCGCTCATATGGTCACGAAGGTGTTGGGCCTTGATCCCCTTGATTGCCTTGTGTTTCTTGACGGAAACCCCGCTCCATTCGTGGTGAATAATATTGGTCAGAATCGCGAATTCGGTCTCACCCGCGATCTCATGGTCCTTCCAGTAATCGGTCAGCTTGTTGCGGGTTTCCTGGCCCATCATCCGCTGCTGAATCCACTTTTCGCTTCGCCCGTGCTGCTGCCAGTACTCACGTGCACGGTCAAGCGACCGAGCCGGGTCGCTCATGTCCTGAATGCGTTCATAACCGACCTTGGCAAGCCACAGTTTTATCGGTTCCGCCTTGGGGCTGGGAACCGATTGAATGATGCGCAGGAGTGTTTCCGCAGAGGCCACGTCTGTGAGGTATTTCTTGCCGTCAGCGGCCATTAATTTCAGTTGGTGACATTTTGTCACCGACTCGTTTCCTTCCTTCTTCAGCCGCTCTTTTAGTTTGTTCCAGTATTTTCGTGCGGTCTGATAATCCGGCTGCTGAATCAATGCGGCGACGACATCCACGACAGAAAACATCCACATTCCCGAGGAATCAACATAAATTCGGCGGATTTCGTAGTTCTCAAATACAGCAAGCGCCTGCTCTCTATCCATTAGTCACCTCCATAGACCGGCTTGCCCCAGCAAACTGTGACTTTGCGCGAAAATGGGTTCCGAAATGCAGTTTTGGAACGAGGGGCAAATCGGTCATTTGGTCTAGTGTGCCACAAGCCGCCTGGGCGGGCAAGAATCCGGTTCGGACGCCTTCATACGCGCGGCAGGCTGTGGATTCTCTTCATCCGTTCGCTCTCTCACTGCATTCCCAGCGCTTTCGCCAGGTCCAACCCGAAGTAAAGCGGAGTGCAGGCAATGCTGTACCAGTCGCAGGCTCCCTTGCCCTCATGGTAGGCGTCGAAAGCGGCGTTTGTGGCGGATGCCGCCGCATCGCGGTAGTATGCGTCGCCGGTGGCCTTGTGCATGTCCATCAGGAGGGCCGCATAATGCATGGTGTGCCCCACCATGACAGGCATGCAGCAGGACTGTTCGCCAACCATGGGCCATTTCCCGTCCTCGTGGACAGAAAAGGAAGTGGCCACCCAGTTGGTAATGTCTTTGGCGGTGTTCAAATACTCCGGATGCTCCCCGCGGTGCGCGAGGAGATAACGGGCCGTGTCGATGGCATCCCAGTTTCCGATGGATTCCTCGCCGGGCGCGACGTCCTCATAGAACCCCGTCCAGCGGTAGGTCTTCACGGGATTTTCCATCAGCCACTGAAAGGCCTTTTTGGAAGCCTCCTGATACCGGGGGGCGCCGTCGAGGCGGTGGAGTTCATCCAAGAAGGCAATGTTGAATATGGCGTTGGACGAGTAATCCTGCGTGACCGCCCCGGTCCGATTGTTGACCCGCCCCTGCCAGCGGCCTTCCGGGAGCTGCAGGCGGAGCAGCGTGTCGGCCATCCTGGCCGCGCCGTCCTTGTAACGGTCATCGTGCGTCAGCGCCCACAGGCGCAGGTAGGCCTTGCCCATAATCCCCGCCTTGTCCGGCATGATCGAGTCCCCGTCCACGTTTCCGCCCATCTTGCCGTTGTAGGTGGTGGAATAGGGCATGTGCGGCAGCAGGTCGCTCTCCGGGGTGCTGTGGGCGAGCTCCCAGTCGGCCAGTTTTCGGGCCTGCCGGAGATAGGCATCGTCCTTGGTGTGCTCCAGGGCATTGAGCAGGGATTCCAGGATAAGGCAGTGATGAAACGCGGGATAGGCATAGTACGGACTCATCCCCTCCTTCATCCACACCACGCAGCGATAGGTGTAGTGGGCCATGTCCTCCTCTCCCGAAACTCCGGGGGAACCGGCGGAAAAGGCATCCTGCAGGACCTTGAGCGAGGACTGAACGGACCGCTTCCAGTCATACTGGGCGGAGTATATCTTGCCGTCCGCAAGCAGCGGCCTCGGCTTGCGGGATGTTGCCAGCGTCACATCCGGCGCAAGCCGGCTTACGGTAAACGAGGAGAAACGGGCTCCAAAGCAGGCCGTAAGGCCGACAGCTCCATGGTCGTAGCCGCTCAAGTCGAGAACACATGCGAGTTCGCCGTCAACATAGCCGTTGGCAAGACTGCCCTTCACCAGCACCACAAGACGGTGCTCCTCCTTCTCTTTGTCCTTGGTTAATGCGTACACAACCTCTTTTCCAGAGAACCGGGAGGATGCGAGCGGGAAAAGCCGGGCAAGGGCGGCCCATCCGCCACAGGGCTGGGAAAGAAAGAAAATCGCCGCTTTGTCCCCGGACCTGCGAAACACCACGCCGGGACCATTGTTGAAGGCGGGGTTTATCAGGTCGCTTGCCGCCGCGGATTTGGCGGCGATGGAAACCACAGCGTCCAGTCGGTAGTCATCCTCACCGGGATTGACGGTTGCGGTGGCATATCCCCAATCATCGCTCTTATAGATGAGTGCATCGCCCGCAATCCGCCACTTCTCGGGACACTCTGCGACAAAGGTCGAAAAGTCCGTTTGTCCCGGTATGAAACGGAAGAGAATGTCTTTTTCCAGGGGTGCCGCGAAACCTTGTCCTTCTTCAGCGGCCGACCCGGACGGTTCGTCAGGGGTTCCGGTCCCGGCACCGGGGCATGGCGCCATGGGAAAGGTCGCCAGGGCAAAGACGAACAAAGTCACCAACGTAAATGACTGTTTCACTATGCGGGCCGCTCCTTGTTCACGAGGGTAAAGTATACAGCACCGAATGCGGGCGGGCTTAACTGCTTGTCTCCGTCCGGGGGAGACCGCCAGGGCGGTCACTCCCGCCGCATGCACAGTCCAAACATGCCCATTTAAAAGCGACGATGCCGCTGGGAATTCTTGGTGCAAAAAGGGATGCGAGAAAGGCAGTACCATTTTTCTTGGGAAGGAAATGCATCGCCTGGCGAATATTCCGTACTATGCGTGCGTTATACTAGCAGAGTATTATACAATCTAGGAAAGATGTTGTATACTGTAGCTTCTCCAAGAGAGGGTTAGTCCATGAAAAGAACGGCTGTTTTGGGCGTGATGATGGTCCTTTTGGCGGTGTTCACCGGTTGCGGGCGGCAATCAGTATCGGCACCGTCCGAAATGAAACGACCCACCGTTTCGGCCACGCTGGCGGTGGTGGAGAAAGTGCCAGTGGACACTCCGTATGAAGCGGTGGGCACGGTGCGTTCGCGCAGCGCCGTAACAATACAGAGCAAGGCCACGGGCAACATACTGGCTGTGCGCGTGAACACGGGTGACCAGGTGGAGGCGGGGCAGACGCTGGTTGAAATTGACGACAGGGAGGCGGCGGCCCAGGTGCGCGGCGCGGAAAGCGCGCTGCGGCAGGCGCAGGAATCTGTGCAGGAGGTGGAGAAGTCGGTGCAGGCGGCGATGCATGCCAAGACGGCCTCCGACGCCGACCATGCGCTGGCCACTTCCACCTACGAGCGGGTCAAAGGCCTTGCGGACAAGCAGGCGGTGAGCCGGCAAGTGCTGGATGAGGCGAGCGCCAAGTGGAAATCGGCGGCCGCACAGGCGGCGCAGGCCGGGGAAATGGTTGCGTCCATCGAGGCGCGCCGGGGTGAGGCGCAGGCGCGCATCGAGCAGGCCCAGGCACAGTTGGAGAACGCCCAGGCATTTCTAAGCCATACCAAGGTGGAGGCGCCGTTTGCCGGACTGGTGACGAAGAAATGGGTGGAGGTGGGCGATATGGCGTCCCCGGGCGCGCCTTTGCTTGAGATGGAGGATGTCAAGCAGTACCGGCTGGAGGCGGTGGTCGATGAGGTGCTTGTGCAGCGGATCAAGCGGGGAGACAAGGTTCCTGTGCTTTTGGACGCCATCGGCACCGCAGCGCTGGACGGTCTGGTGGCCGAACTGGTTCCTTCAGCCGACCCGTCGAGCCGCACTTTTCTCGTGAAGATAGACCTCCCCCCCACGCCGGGCATAAAGTCGGGCATGTTTGGGCGGGCCTCATTCAGCGCGGGGCAGAAGGATGCGCTGGCTGTTCCCGTCGCGGCCGTGTTTGAGCGCGGCCAGCTTTCCGGCGTTTACGTTGTGGGCGAGGGCGGGGTGGCCAGCCTGCGGCTGATCACCGCGGGAAAGCGGCGCGGGGACAAGGTCGAGGTGCTGGGCGGCCTGGACCCGGGAGAGCGGATTGTTGTGGACGGAATCGACCGCGTCACTGACGGCTGCGTCGTGCGGTAGGGCAACAGGCAGGAGGACGCAAACATGACCGCCAAACTTGGCATTGCGGGCAGCATTGCCCGCGTGTTTATCACCAGCAAACTGACCCCGTTGCTGATCGGGGCCTCCCTGCTGCTCGGGGTGGGCGCGGTGCTGCTGCTGCCGCGCGAGGAGGAGCCGCAGATTATCGTGCCCATGATCGACGTGTTCGTGCAGATGCCCGGCGCGGAGGCCAGGGAGGTTGAGGAGCGCGTCACCAAGCCCCTCGAAAAGCTCCTGTGGGAGGTGCCTGGCGTGGAGTACCTCTACTCCACCTCGAGCCCCGGCGGCACCATGGTTGTGGTGCGTTTTCTGGTGGGCACCAAGGAGGAGGACGCTATTGTCCGGCTCAACCAGAAGATGTCGTCCAATTTCGACATCATTCCGCCGGGATGCAGCCAGCCGCTGGTCAAGCCCCGTTCCATCGATGACGTGCCCGTGCTTGCGCTCACCCTTTCCAGCGACCGCTATGACCATTTCATGCTCCGGCGGATTGCGGCCCAACTGCATGATGCGATCAAGGAAGTGCAGAACGTCTCCGAGGTGAAGCTTATCGGCGGCCAGCGGCGCCAGGTGCGCGTGGTGTTGGACAAGGGGCGCATGTCCGCCTACGGCGTCGCCCCCGCGGGCATACCGCCCATGCTGGCCCAGGCCAACAGCCAGTCGCTGGCGGGCGGTTATTCGGCCAACAATGAAGAGTTTCTGGTGGAGACCGGCGGTTTCCTGCAGGACGCCGACGCCGTGGCCGGCGTGGTCATCGGCGTGCATGACCAGCGCCCCGTCTACCTGCGCGATGTCGCCGACATCGTTGACGGTCCCGAAGAGCCGGCCAATTACGTCTTTAACGGGAAAGGCCCCTCGGCGCAGTTCAGTCATGTGCTCGGCGCGGAGGGCGATATTCTCGCGCAGGATGCCGGCCCCATCGCCCCGGCGGTCACCATTTCCGTGGCCAAGCGCAAGGGCACCAACGCCATCGTCGTGGCGGACCATGTGCTTGAGAAGGTCAGGGAACTCCAGGGGACTGTAGTGCCCTCCGATGTGCGGGTAACGGTTTCGCGCAACTACGGCGAGACGGCGGCGGAAAAATCCAACGAACTGCTTTATCACATGGCGCTGGCCATCCTTTCCGTGTCCCTGCTGATCGCCCTTGTGCTGGGTCTGCGCGAGTCGGGCACGGTTGGCCTCGCCATTCCCGTCACGCTTGCGCTGACGCTGGTGGTCTTCTATCTCTATGGATACACACTGAACCGCGTCACGCTTTTTGCGCTGATTTTCTCCATCGGCATCCTGGTGGACGACGCCATAGTCGTGGTGGAAAACATCGTGCGCCACTTCCGGCTCCCCGAAAACAAGGGCAAGCCGCTCCTGGTGATAGCCGTGGAAGCGGTGGACGAGGTGGGCAACCCCACGCTGCTGGCCACGGCCGCCGTGATCGCGGCCATCCTGCCGATGGCCTTCGTGCGCGGGCTCATGGGGCCCTACATGCGCCCCATTCCCGTGGGCGCGTCGGCCGCCATGGTGTTCTCCATCATCATCTCTTTCGTGGTCACGCCCTGGGCCGCATACCGCTTTCTCAAGGGCAATCCCGACCACCACCACGTCCCCCGCCGCCGCTGGAATCCCCTGCGCCTCCTGTCCGGGAGGAAGGCGGAGGCAGCCTCTCCCCCGCCGCCGTCCCCGCAAGGCCATGAGGAGGGGTGGCTGGACAGGCTTTACCGGCGCATTATGAAGCCGCTCGTCACCGTGCCTTTTCTGCGCTACGGTTTTCTCGCCAGCGTGGTGGTGCTGCTGCTGGCCGCCTGCGCGCTGGTTCCCCTGTCGAAGGTGCTGGTCAAGATGCTTCCTTTCGACAACAAGAGCGAGTTCCAGGTTATCATCGACATGCCCGAGGGCACCCCGCTTGAAAAGACGGCCGCCGTGACGCGGGCAATCGGGGACTACGTCGCCACCATCCCGGAAGTGACCGACTATCAAATGTACACCGGCGCCGCGTCGCCCCACAATTTCAACGGACTGGTGCGCCACTATTTCCTGCGCCATCAGCCCAACGAGGCCGACATCCAGGTAAACCTGGCGTCAAAAGAGCACCGAAAGGCCCAGAGCCACGCAATTGCCAAGAAGGCAAGGCCGCGCATTCATGAGATTGCCCGCAAATTCGGCGCCCGCGTCAAGGTGGCCGAAGTGCCTCCCGGTCCGCCGGTGCTGCAAACGCTGGTGGCGGAGATATACGGGCCCGATTACGCGGGCCAGATCGCCCTGGCAAAAGAGGTGGAGAAGGTCTTTGACAGGACCGACGGGGTGGTCGACGCGGATTCCTTTGTGGAGGACGACCAGGTCAAGTACCGCCTGACGGTCGACCAGGAAAAGGCGGCGCTGAACGGGGTGTCGGTGGAGCAGATAAATGCCACGCTGCGCATTGCGCTGGGGGGCATGGGCGCGGGACTGGTGCACAAACCGGCCGAAAAGGAGGATGTGCCCATTTTTCTGCATCTTTCCCGCAGTGAGCGTTCCGGGATTGAAAGCCTCAAGGACATCAAGGTTGCCGGTACGGCGGGCAATCTGGTTTCGCTGGGTCAGTTGGTGAAGGTGGTGGAATCGGTGCAGGACAAGAGCATTTACCACAAGAACCTGATGCCCGTCGTTTACGTGACCGGGGACGCCGGGGGCAGGGGTGAAAGCCCGGTGTACGTGATCTTTGACCTGCAGCGTCAGTTGGCGGAAATGAAGGCGCCCAACGGCGCGGCGATAGTGCAGTACTCCACCATGCAGCCCTTTTCCACCGGCGAATACGCCGTAAAATGGGACGGCGAATGGTTTGTCACCTATGAGGTGTTCCGGGACATGGGCATTGCCTTCGCCGCAGTGCTCGTGCTGATATTCATTCTTGTGGTGGGTTGGTTCCAGTCGATGAAGACGCCCTTTGTCATCATGGCGGCCATCCCCTTTTCGCTTGTGGGCATACTGCCCGCCCACTGGCTCATGGGCGCGTTCTTTACGGCGACCTCCATGATCGGCTTTATCGCGGGCGCGGGCATTGTTGTGCGCAACTCGATCATTCTGGTGGACTTCATCGAACTGCGCCTGGCCGAGGGCATGCCGCTGGCCGAGGCGGTGGTGGACGCCGGGGCGGTGCGTTTCCGGCCCATGCTGCTGACGGCGGCCGCGGTGATTGTGGGCTCCTCGGTGATTCTGTTCGACCCCATCTTCCAGGGGCTGGCCATCTCACTGATGGCCGGCGAGATAGCCTCGCTCCTGCTTTCCCGCATGGCCGTGCCCATTCTGTACTACCTGTCGCGGAAGCATGAACTGGCCCCTTTCGGCTGAGACAGGGGCTTCAGGTTCTGACCGACATGCCCTGCATGCGCAGTTTCAGGTCCTTCGAACTGGTGGCGTTTTGCAGCGCGATTTCAGCGGTGATGGTTTTGGCCTTCCAAAGGTCATACAGCGCCTGGTCGAAGCTCTGCATGCCCCACTGCTCCTTGCTCTCCTCGATAATGGCCAGAATCTCGCGGAAAGACTTGCCCTGGTCGATGAAGTCGCGGATGGTGCGCGTCCCGACCAGCATCTCGCAGGCGACGATTCGCCCCTCACCCGATGCTATGGGCAGGATGCGCTGGGAACAGATGCCGCGAAGCACGCTGGCAAGCTGTTTGCGTATTTGTATCTGCTGGTGCGGCTCGAAAAACTCCATGATGCGGTTGAGCGTCTCAATGGCGTCCACCGTGTGCAGGGTGGAAAACACAAGGTGTCCCGTTTCCGCCGAGGAGAGCGACGTGCGCACCGTCTCGGTGTCGCGCATCTCGCCGATGAGAATCACATCCGGGTCCTGGCGCAGTGCCCCGCGCAGGGCGTTTGCGAAGGACAGGGTGTCATGCCCCACCTCGCGCTGCGTCACGATTCCCATCCTGTCGGCGTGGATGAATTCCAGCGGGTCCTCAATGGTGATGATATGGTCGGGACGGTTGATGTTGATTTCTTCAATCATCGCGGCCAGGGAAGTTGACTTTCCGCTGCCGGTGGGCCCGGTGAACAGCACCAGGCCGTTCTTAAGATAGCACATTTTCTTGAGCACGGCCGGCAGTCGCAGGTCTTCCAGGCTGCGGATGATGAGCGGTATGAGGCGGAGCACGATGCGCGGCCTGCCATCGTCCACACAGGCGTTCACCCGGAAGCGGGCGGTGTTCTCATACATGTAGGAGGAGTCAAGTTCGAGCAGTTTGTCGTACTTGGCCAGGTCCCGCGGTTCAACGATTTCCGCAAGCAATGCGCGCGCCGTCTCTTTGGTCAGCACGGGGAGCTCATCCAGGCGGATGAGCGCGCCGTCAACGCGCAGAATCGGGGGGTTGTCTATCTTGATGTGGATGTCGGAGGCGCGGCGGGCCACCGCCTCCCTCATGATGTCGTGAATCGAAACCATCGTCTTTCTCCCATAAAAAGTCAGTATCGCGCGACAAACCTTACGCGGGGCGAAAGTGGAGGCCGCACCGCCTACTTAAAGATACCATATGCGGCGCGTTCCGTTCACGGGACGGGGCAGTCCAAAAGCAAAAGCCCCGAGGCGCCGGGCGCCTCGGGGCGTGTTACCAGGGGTTAGTCCGCCGCGTTTACTGGCCGGCGTACACGTCCGGAACAACGCGCACCGGGGTCGTGAACGTGTACCCCACATCGGGAAGGTTGGGATCCGGACCGGCATAGACCATTTCCACGAAGAACCCGCGCCATCCGGCACCGTCCGCAGGCACTTCCACCTCGCCGGAATACACCTTGCTTTGCGTGCTTGGGACGGCAGCCAATGCCGTGCCGGTCCATTTGGCGCCAAGCGTCTGCAGGCGGAAGTCGCGGTGGTTCGGGTTGACAGCCTGCCACAGTTTGACAGACTTTGGCGCGGTCTCGCTGGTCACGACAATGCGGGCCTTGCCGGTCTGCGCATCATCCTCGTAGCGCCAGCTGTACTTCGGGACAACGACATTGTCGGCGGTGATGCTGTTCGTGTTGCGGACCTGGGCGATGTAGAACGCCTCTATGGTGCTCAGGGTGCTGCGGTCAAAATCGAGGCCGCCCGACAGGCTGTGGTCCGTGTTGGGCGCGTAATGCAGTGAATTGTCGCCAAGCATCTGGTCGAAATAGAACTTCGAAGAGTCGGGCAGGAAGAACTGATCTCCCGTCGAGTTCGAGATCAGCTTGGGCATGGTCAGGATGTCACGGTAGGTGAAGGGATCAACAATGCTCAGGAGCGACCGTGACTCGGGCGCATCGCCGAAGCGCTGGAACACGTTCATCTTGACGTAATCCTGCACGGATGAAGAATACCCATGGTAAATCTTGTTGGCGGGGTCGTCGAAGGCATAACTGCTGTAGGCCTTTTTCTGATGGTCCATCTGTCTTTCCATGCTGAGCACGTCAATGACCATCGGTACGATCGCCGTCACGCGCGGGTCGGCCGCGGCGGTGAGCCACGTGGTCCAGCCGCGTTTCGACGCGCCGACCACCACGTACTTGTCGACTGTGCGGGCGCCGCTGGGCTTGGTCGCCATATAGTCCTGGACGGTGTCCATGGCCCGAACGGCGGAGCGGGTCATCGGCAGCAGCAGCGGCCAGGTCATGTCCGTTGCGCCATCCTCGAAGGAGTCCATGTACTTGCTGTAACTGTACGCGATAATCGCGTCCTCGGTGCGCGACACGCCCTCCTCAAGAAACACAAGCGGCTCGTTGGGCACGGCCTGCATGAGCGCAACGACGCTGCCCGAATCCTTGGCGAAGGGCAGGAGCAGCGACGCCTCGGTCGACGACGGCTCGGACCCCGTGCTTCCGCCGGAGACAACCAGCATGGCGGTGTGCGAACTGGCGTTGTCCGGCTCGACGATGGTCAGGAAGTGCCTCCAGGTTGGCTGGTCCACTTCCTGCGCGCCGCGCCACACGCCCGAGGTCATCTCAAGCACGTACGCGGTGACACCCTGCGCGGCGTTTCTGATGGTGTTGCGCACCCGGTAGGAGTAACTGGGATCGCACGCCGTCACATATTCGCGGAGCACCTGACTCTCGGGCACATCCAAAAGGGACTCGGCGCGCGCGGTCAGGCCCAGCGTGTTGAAGTCGGTGAGGCTCAGATTCGCCGCCATGACGAACAGCAGTTCGCCGCACTCTTCGGTGCTGTTGCGGAGGTTGTGCACGGTCAGGGTGTCATTAACGCCGTCGGCGTCGCTGTCCTCGATTTCATAATCACCATAGACACCGGCCGGCTGGCTCAGTTCCACGCCGTCCGCGCCGAAACGGTACAGCTTAACGGCCATGCTGTTGCCGTCTTCATCGGCAAGCCAGTCGGCCGCGTTGAAGGTGAAGACGACGTCGGTGGTCATCGGACTGGTTTGCAGCTCGACTGCGCGGCTCGAAAGGGGCCCGATATTGGCGAGTGACGGAATGTCGGCCGAATTGACAGTGACCTCGCTTGTGGGCGACGCAAGTTCCCTGCGCACAACCGCATCCGCGCTAAAGCGGTCGGCATTGAATGTGTAGGGCGTGAGTTTGTTGTCGGCATCGCGAATTATTGAGACCTGGCTGTTTTCAAAGGCCCGGTCGCGCGCGAAATCCCAATAATAGGACGACAATTCCTTGTCAAGCACCTCGTTCATCACCTGGTAACTGAGTCCCAGCGCTGCGGGGAACGACAGGTCCGCGCCGCCGTTGGGCTGTTTGTCGAGGGCGATGCGAAGGCCTTCCAGGGAGCTGCCGATAAGGGTCAGGGGGGCTGTGTAGCGCTCCGAATCATTGCCAAGGTAGAAGTAGAACTCCTGACCAGACTGGGCATAGTTGGGAAGAACAGTGCTGTAAGGGTAAAGTAGCGGAAGGGAAAGCAGTGCAAATTCACTGTCCTCCAAACTGCGGGCGAGCCGCCCATCGGACTGCTGGCCCAAATAGGTCGGGCCGCCCTTCTCAAGCCCGGCAAGGAAATGAACGGGAAGCACATTTCCCTTGTCATCGGTGTCTGCCGGAACCGGAATGCCCATTACCGGGTCGCCCACAGTTGTAATGTTCGGGAAATTGTAGGCCCTGGACACAGAACTGTAGAGCGCTTCCACGAAGGCCGTCTTGATGCTGAACACCTGCGCAATATCGGTGTCCTTCTTGCCCCCGCCCACATAGGCGGCGGAATTGTGCGTGCTAATGGCCAGTAGCTGGCCCGGATCAACAACGATTTGCCCGAAGAAGTCGTCGCGGTAGACAAGCTTGGAGAAACTCTCGTACCCCGAGGGATAGGTGGCCTGCATATTGTGCGCTATCAGCGTGTAGGCGTCGTCCTCCTCGATCAGCGCCGGGTGGCGCGCATCGCCGACGGCCAGTTCGTCGTGTATGGTCTGGACGCCGATTAGCATGCCCACGCCGGTTTCCGCCAGTTGCTCATCGGTGAAGTTGCGCTGGCCGAAGGAGAACTCGTTGTTGATGTTGCCCAGCCGCAGGGCGGTGAGCTGGCGCACCAGTTCCACGCTTGCGCTCACTTTCCAGGTCGCGGGCCAGGTGTGCAGCGCGTCCGGGGTGTCCTTGGCGCCCTTCGCATAGTCGCTGGCCCGGAAGGTGGTGCTTTCCGGACGGTAAATGACCGTGTACGTGGCCTTGGCGGGGAGACGCATGACTTTCGCAAGCACGGCGTCGGTGTCGAACTGGGCTGGAATGGGAAGCGTCCTGCCGTTTTCAAACTGGGCCAGCAGGAAAATCTGGCCTTCCTGGTTGGCGTTGGGGGTGAAACCGCCCGACAAAATCGGCACGCGCACGGTTGTGGGCACCACCTTGCCGTCGGTGCCGGTGGTGAAAAGATTGGGACTGTCGTTGTCGTGATTGATGGAATAGGTGCGGGAAACGCGGACCGTGTTCTCCGTTGCCGGAAGCGTCACATCCTTGGCGTTTTCGTTGACCCCAAACGCGGTCTCACGCGTGAGCACGCCCGGCGGCACGGAGATGGTCACCCCGTTTGCGGTGACCGACCCGCCGGTCGCATCCAGCGCTCCAAAGGTGGTCGGGTCCTTCACCTGGATAAGTTTCTCCGCAGTGCGGGTGAAATTACCCTGGGACGAGGTGATTGTGAGGCTTACGGTGAAGGTCCCGGCAAAAGTGTATGTCTTTTGCGGGTTGCGCTTTGTGCTGCGCGTGCCGTCGCCGAATTCCCAGGCCCACGCCCGTATCGGCGTGTTCCCCGGCTGTGAGGTGTCGGTGAACTGAACCGGGAACGGCACATTGCCGCCCAACGCCGACGCCTTAAAATTCGGCACCGGATTGGGTGAGGTCGGCGCGGGGCACCCCGCCAGAACCACACAACCAAGCACCAATCCCACCAAAGTCATTTTCATAAAGACGCGTGGCATGAGAGCATAGCCCTTTCTTCGCGTTCGACACGTGACCAGCCCGCCGGGGACTTCCCCTTTCCGGACACGACAATACCTACGTCCACATACACTTGTTAAGGTACATCATTACCATTGTGTGCGAAGTGGCCGAAAAAGTCAACTATTTACCTCGGCTGTTTCGGTAGTCTCGCCGGGGGCCGGTTCAGGCACCCCGGAGATAATGGCGGCTGCGCCGCCGTGAAGGGGGGGGATGGTCCCGGAAAGCGACAGCATCGTGGCGTCCAACAGGTCTTGATCGGCTCTTTCAAGCAAAGCAAAGAGCGGCAGAAAGCTCTTGTCACGGCGGAAAAGGGATGGGTCCTTGCCCTGTTCGCGCATGGCGGTCACCACATCGCGCACCTTAATACATTCCGGGGCCCGCGCCGGCTGCCATCCCGCCGGGTCGGCACATGCCGTTGTCAGCCGCGCCGACGTGAGACAGTCCAAGGTTTCCATCAGGAGTCTTGTGGGCACGTTCCAAGACTCGGCCGCCTCCTGCACGGTCAGCGGCGCGCTTCCCGCGGTGAATCGCCGGCAGATTTCAATCATCGTGCGCACGGCCACCGCCTCACGGTAGGCAAATGGGGCCTCACCCGCCAGCCGTTCCATGGCAAAGGTCTTCTCATTCTGGTAGGCGTAGGCCACGACCGCACCAAAAAGGAGGATGAGCCAGCTCGTGTAAATCCACAGGAGGAAGAGGGGGAACAGTGCGAAGGTCGAGAAAAACAGGGCATACTGGGCCAGGCCAAACTGGAATTTTATGTAGCCCCATGACATGGTCACCCATAGGAGCCCCGCCACCAGCCCACCCAGCAGCGCATAGCGAAATTTTACCCGCGTATTGGGGACCACCCAGTAGACCAGGCAGAAAGAGGAGGCAATGATGAGGAACTGGCTGCTGCGCAGCAGGACTGCAAACGGCCCAAGCAACAAGGCCAAACGGGTGCTTTCCAGCGCCGCCGTGACACCGAGCACCGCCGCCGCGGCGAAGGGCAACAACACGGTTACCAGCAGGTAGTCGCTCAAGGCGCGCAACACGCCCCGCGTGCGGCGCACCCCCCAGATCCGGTTAAACGCCTGTTCAACGTTGCGCATAAACCCGAAAACGGTGCTAAGAACGAAGAGGACCCCCGTAATGCCAAGTGCCTGCGGCTTGGTCGCACTTTCTTCCGCCAGGCGCACCAGCAGGCGCACAGGGTTTTCGTAACTTGGAAGCGTTGCGCCCGCCTGCTGCTGGTCAAAAGTCGGAAATACCCAGGCGATCAGACGCTGTTTCAGCGCCTCGTCATTGGCGGGCAGTTTCTTGGGGTCTTTTTCAGAAGATGGAGAGCCGTCTGTGCCGGGGGGCGCAGCCACCACTTCCAGTTGGCGGAGGGTGCCCACCAGCCGGGTCAACTGCGCGTCGGCCGCGTCGTAAACCTGGTCCCCCAGATTGAAGGCCTGAATGAAGGCAAACATGAACGCCAAGAACGGCACGAGAAAGATAAGCGTGGCGAAAGACAATGCCGCCGCGCGCACGACCAGCGTTTCCTCGGCCACGCTGCGCGCCAGCAGGATTGCGGCGCGCACCTGCTGAATGATGAAGCTGTGGGGCACTTCCTCGCCGGGACGACCGATGCGCCACACGTCATGCGCCGCAAAACGGCGTCCCCTTTCCATCGCCTCGCGCATGCGCGCTATCTTGTCTCTCACTGTTCCGCCCATGCGACCATGCTACCCTTAACCCTGTCCGCGACGCAATAACCCCGTCACCATTTTGCCACCCATGCTACAATCCATAGGGTGAGGGGCGTAATGCGGGAGTCCGTGATGGCGAACCGTGAGAGCAGACAGAAAAAGTCGGTACTGGCCGATTTGCTGGACCGGTGTTCGGAACCGGCCGCATCGGCGCTGACCAGTTCCGGCCCTGGCGCTGCGGTCCGATGCCTGGCATGCGCACACTGTTGTCTTGTCCGCCCAGGCAGGCGGGGTGTATGCCGGGTGCGCTTCAATGAACAGGGCGTGCTCCGGGCGCCTTGGGGCTACGTGGCGGGCCTCCAAATCGACCCTATCGAAAAGAAGCCCTTCTACCATGCGCTGCCCGGCGGCAGGGCGCTGTCCTTCGGCATGCTCGGCTGCAACCTGCACTGTGCCTTCTGCCAGAACTGGTTTTCCAGCCAGACGCTTCGGGATGACGCCTCCGCCGCAATGCCCACGGTGTGCGATCCGGCGGCCATCGTTGCCGAAGGGGTCCGTCAGGGGGCGGATGCTGTCATAAGCACCTACAACGAGCCGCTAATCACCGCGGACTGGGCCCATGCCGTCTTCTCCGAGGCCAAGAGGCACGGCCTGCCGTGCGGATTTGTCAGCAACGGCTATGCCACGCCCGAGGTGCTTGCCTACCTGCGGCCTGTTACGGACCTGTTCAAGGTGGACCTGAAATGTTTTGACGATGAAAGCTACCGCGGCCTGGGGTGCCGGCTTGCGCCGGTGCTGGACTGCATTCAGCGGCTGGTGGACCTTGGTTACTGGGTGGAGGTGGTCACCCTGCTTATTCCGGGTTTCAACGATGACGGCGCCGAACTGCGGGGAATGGCACGTTTTCTCGCGGGCGTCTCGCCCCACCTTCCCTGGCATGTGACGGCCTTTCATCCGCAGTACAAGATGGCCAACCAGCGCAGCACCACGCCTGAAGACCTTTTCCGGGCCTGGCAGATTGGCCGCAACGCCGGGCTGCATCATGTGTATGCGGGGAACCTTCCCGGCCGGGTGGGCACGCTGGAGGACACGTTGTGCCCCGGATGCGGGACGATTCTGGTGGAACGCACCGGGTTCCAAATCCGGCGCAACTGCATCCAGGACGGCGCCTGTCCCAATTGCGGGACTCTTGTCGCTGGGTATTGGACGGGGCAGTCGGGCGCCAACACATCACTCAAGATGTTTCGGCCCTGAACCCACCCG
>CAIUWO010000751.1 GCA_903902895.1 Candidatus Hydrogenedentota bacterium
AAATTGGCAGAGGCAGGGTTATTGGCGGAAACAGGATGCCAGTCCCCCTGCGGGGCTGTGCCCGTGCCCGCCGGGGATTCGCGCCGCCAGGGGACTGCCTCCGATTTCAGCCCAAGGCTCAATTGCGATCAGTCAACGCGGAGACCTGAAATCGGTGGCTGTACCCGTGCCTGCCATCGCGTCTCGTGCCTGCCATCGCGTCTCGGGTACAGGCACCTGTTTCCGGTTGGGGGGGTATTGGCAGAGGCAGGGTTATTGGCGGAAACAGGTGCCAGTCCCCTTGCGGTGGCTGTACCCGTGCCTGCCGGGGATTCGTGGCACCCTCAGACCCGGACATGGTCCGGGTTTGGGGGTGCTTCCCCCCGCAGGGTCAGTCGTAGAGCACCACGGTGCCCGGGGGCACAAGCGGCTCGACGGTGCCGGCGCTCCACGCGCCGGGGACGCCGACGGCCTTGGTCTTCCAGAATTCGTCCCATTCGGCGTTTTTCAAGAAGCTCGGCGCCGGCTGGCCGGGTTCGGTCCAGAGGATGGACAGCGCCTCGCGCGCCGCGTTCTGCACGCGCGGGTCCCCCGCCTTCATCAACTGGAGCAGCATGGGGGTGGCATCCCTGACGCCGAGCGCCTCAATGCCGTGGACGGCGGCGATGCGCACCTCGGTGTCCTCGTCCGTCATGCCTCTTTTCATGAGCTCCAGGGAGGACTTGTCCTTGAGCGTGCCGAGACAGCGCAGCGATGCGGCGCGGGCCGGCGCGCTCTGGCTGTGGGCGGTCTGCTGGAGGGTTTCGCGCATGTCCCCGGGGTCCATCTCGAACATCACCTCGAGTATCGGGGCCAGCCTGTCGGGATTGATTTCGGGCAGCCGCATTTTTATGTACCGGTAGGGGGACTTGTCCGTCTTGGCCATGTCCAGGAGCCCGCGCCTGGCGCTTTGGGCCAACTCCTCCGCGCCCAGGAAGAAGATTTTCAGCAGCTCGTCCACGCCTGCGCGCTGTTCAAAGTCCAGGCCGGTCTTTTCCACCAGCTCTTTGTCGTGCTCGGCGGCGCGGCGGTCGAGTTCGGCGGGGTCAACCGGCGGCGCGGCCCGCTTGTCGTTGATTTCCGCGCTGGCCACATCCGCAACGGGCACCGTCACCTCCTGGTCGTTCACCTGGATGCGAATCTGGGTGTCGGTCCTGCTGAGGATTTTTCCGTCAACCGAGCTGCCGTTTTGCATCAGCACCGTGTCGGCGGGGGCCCAAGCCCCGGCCGCAGGCACCGCCGCGCACAGCACCGAAAACCTGAAAATACCGTTCATTCTTGGTCTCCATACGTAGACAGAGCCCCGAAAGCGCGTTTCGGAGCTCTAATGGCATTCCGGTGCCCAATGCAGTCAGTCATACATGACACAGGCATCGAATCCCCGTCATTGCGAGCCTCAGACCGCCGTCGGCGGCGATTCGCAGAAGAAAGACGGCTCCGGAATGTAGGACAGCCGCCCTCGGCTGTCGGACCTTGACCAGCGACTTGGGACGACAGGCGAGGGCGCCTGTCCCACACTTTCTTAGCAGCGAAGCGAAGCAATCTCCTGCACCCACAGGCCCA
>CAIUWO010000752.1 GCA_903902895.1 Candidatus Hydrogenedentota bacterium
ACTCGTCAAAGATGCTCGCGTTGTTGACCAGTATGTCCAGCCCGCCCGTCTCGGCCGCGGCGCGCTCCACAAGTTCGGCCGCCGCCGCAGGCGTGGAGATGTCGGCCTCAAAAAGCCATGTCCGCGCGCCGAGCAGGTTCGCCTCGGCGGCCGTCTCCTCCGCTTCGGCGGCGGAGTTGCGGTAGTGTATCGCCACGTTTGCGCCCGCCCGCGCAAGGGCAAGGGCGGTGGCGCGGCCCAGCCTGCGGCCCGCGCCGGTCACCAGCGCGGTTTGGCCCGCCAGCACAATCCTGTCGCTCATCGTTGTCAGCCCCCCTGTTTCTTGTCCCAGCGCGGCTCCAGCTCGATATAGAGCGTGTGAATCCCGCGCAGCACCCTGAACACCACCGAGTCTGACATGCTCTCGGCGACCTTGCCCATCGTGTCCTTCGCCGCGGTGACATCAGTCACGGCCGCGCCGTTGATCTCCAGCAGCAGATCGCCGTTCTGGAGCTGGCCCAGCGAGGCCCAGCCCCCCGGCCGCACCTGCTCAACCAGAACGCCCTGCTGGTCATCGCGCCAGCGCTCCGATGCGATGTCGAACATCGTGATGTCGCGCACCGTGAACTCAAACACGTCGTCCCGGAACCGCTTCATCTCGCGGGCCAGTTTGGGCGCCCGAATCAGTTCCACCGAAAGCTTCTGTTCCTCCGCGCCGCGCCGCACCAGCAGTTCCGCCTTGGCGCCGACGCCGTATTGGCGGATAAACGTGGCGAGATCCTCGCCGTCCTCCGGACGGTTGGCCGTCAACTTGGTGCCGTCCACCGACAGAATCAGGTCGCCCACCTGAAGCCCCGCCTTGGCCGCCGTGCTGTCGCGGTAGACATGGGTCACGCGGAAGCCCGTCAGGCCCGCCGCGCCCATTTGCTCCGCCAGATCGCGCGTGATGACCTGCGTTTCGATGGGCAGCCACGCCTTCTTGGCCTCAAGGCCCGGGTCAATCAGCTCCTTGAGTCCGACGCGCACAACCGTCACGTAGCGTTCGGTCTTGCGCTCAAAGGTGACCAGTGTGGACACGGGCTCTTCCTTGCCCTTGGTGATTTCCTCGGTGGCCGCCATCAGGTCGCGCACGCTGCGCACGGGCTTGCCGCCCACCTCGACAATCACATCCTGCGCTTCCAGCGCCGGCTTGGCCTCGCCCGACGACCCGCCCGGCCGCACCGATGTCACCAGCACGCCGTCCGTGCTGTCGCGCTTCATTTCCCGCGCCATCATGAACGACAGATCGCGGAAGGTCAGCCCCCACTGGGGCTGTTCAAACTGCTTCAGCTGCACCGGCTCGCGCTCCGCCGGAATAATGCTGAGTTCGATCACCGTGCCGCCGCGGTCCACCTTGGCGGTCACCGGCTGGCCCACGGCCAGACCGGCCGTGAGCCGGTTGAAGTCCGGCAACTGCACCGAGAATTTCACGTCCACCGGCGTGCCCGCCAGTTCAACAATATGGTCGCCCGCCTTGAAACCGGCCTTGTCGGCCGGCGCCCCCGCAACCACCCCCCCGATAAGCGCCCCCGTCGTGTGGCCGTCGGTCTTCAGGCGGGGCTGCACCTCCACGCCCAGCCAGGCCCGCTTCACCTGGCCCTGGGCCATGATTGCCTCCGCCACCTCCCGCGCAAGGTTTCCCGGAATCGCGCCGCTCAGGCCCATCTTTATCTCGTTGATGCCGATCACCTCGCCGCCCAGGGTCACCAGCGGCCCCCCCGAGTTGCCGCCGAAAATCTCCGCGTCGTGGCCCAGCCACCGCACCAGCGACCCCACGTTCTCGCCGTCCTGCTCCATGCCGCCGTACTTGTCCATCCAGTCCGGCATTGTCATCTCGGCGTTGCTCACAATCCCCAGCGTCACCGACTGCGACAGCGCCAGAGGACTGCCCATCGCCAGCACATGGTCGCCCACGCGCACCGCCGAGGAGTCGCCGAAGGCGGCCACCGGAAAGGTCCTTCCGTTCGTGTTTTTCAGCCGGATGAGCGCGATGTCCGTGAGCGGGTCCGTGCCCACCAGTTCGGCCTCAATCTCCTCCTTGTTTGAGAAGGTGCATTTCATGTGCTTGGCGTGGCCCGCAACGTGATGATTGGTGATGATGGTCCCGTCCGCCCGGATGACAATGCCGCTGCCCGACGCCTCGCTTTTCATCTCGCGCCCCTCGTCGTAGTACGTCTCCACCACATGGATGCGCACCAGCGCCGGGTTCACCTTGTCCACCGCCGCCTTGATGGCGCCGCTGAGGGCACTCGTGTCGGTGGGTTGCGGCTGCGACCATGCAAGTCCGGCCGCGCAAACAAGAACAAACGCGGGGCAAACGAGTTGCAGGAAGGAATGTTTTGGGAAGTGCACGCGTGTCATGAAGCGCTCCTGGTCCGGAAATTCCGCATTTCGGACAGTTGACAGTTCCGGCCCGCCTTCGGAAACGGCCACGGCGCCCCTTCCGGGCCGGACTCATCCGCCATTCTAGGCCAAAGCCGCCACAGCGCTCAAACAAATCAGCCTCCGCATCGCCGGCCGCCAGCAGATTTTCCCAGTCTCCCGTTCTCCCCATGATGCCATGGCGGTGCCGCGTGTTGGGTGGGGAGGGCGCGCGGGCGTCCGGCGGGGAATCCGAATGGAGAGGAGCGCAGCCGCGCGCGCGCCGGCTGGGCAGGTGCATTTGGGTAAGGTGGGTGACGTGAGGCAGATGGTATGCCGTACGGTTACGCCGCCGCGCCCCTCTCTTGAAAACCGGTCCGGTGTCCCATAACGAGAGAGGGGGGCCCGCCAAAACGCGGCAGAGCAGGTACTCTTGGGGAAGGAGTGACGTGAGGCAGATGGTTGCCCGCGTTTCGCGGACCCGCCCTCTCTCTTAGGGAAACCCGTTTGAATGACATATGAGGACAAATGAGGCGGAACGTGGCGCTGGCAGAGCAGGTACTCTTTGGGGAAGGAGTGACGTGAGGCAGATGGTTGTGGTGCTGCCGCGCGCCCCCGTCGCCGCCTCTGAAGGGCATCATCGGGTGGACCGGGTTTTCTATTCGGATTCAACTGTCGGGAACGTTCAGGGACTGGTCAGTGCAACCTCGGTGAAAGAGGTCTCTATCGAGCCCGTCGTGTAGTCGGGCAGCACGCTGATATGCAGCACACTGTTGTCCGAGAGAAGTTTCGGGTCGGGCACCGCGATGGTGCAGCGGCCGGAATCCTTCTCGCTGAACACTTGCGGTTCAACGTGCGCCTTGAAAAGCGGCCGCATGTTGTTGTCGGAAACGTAAACATCGTAGCCCGCATGGCCGGTGACGAACGGGTCGGGCTTCCACTCCAGGTGTATTGCGCTGACCGGTTCCCGTTTGGTCTCGACCACGAAAACCTGCTCCGCACGAAGCCGTTTCTGCGTGGGGCCCTGCGGCATGGCGTGGAATGCGGTCACCGCCGCCGCGTTGGGGCGCAGCGCCGCGGCGCGGGCAACAAGTTCGTCCACATTCGCCTTTATGGCGGCCAGCACTTTCGTCTCGGGCGTCAACCGCGTCTGTTCGCCATCCCTGAGCACGGTGAACGTGTTCTCGTTCTCGACCTGCACCTCACCCTTCACCACCGTCACCCGGGTCGAGTCTTCGAGCACTTCAACGCCGAAAACGGTTCCAAACACCGTAATCAGGCCGTCCGGCGTGCTGACCCGAAAATACCGCCCGCCCTTGCCGACGCTGCAGTGAACTGAACCGGACTCCAGCCGGAACTCCCGCGCGCCGTATACCTTGACCCGCGTGTCCTCAAACACGCGAATCTCCGAATCTTCCTCAAGGCCCATGATAAGCCCGCCGTCATGACCGGTCTCGTAGCGCACCGGCGCGTTGATGCGGTCGCTCAGATGCACATTGCGCCGCTGCGGCCTTGCATCGGTGCTGCTGGTCACCGGGCCCCGCTGCAATAGAACCATTCCCGCGCGCCGCTCCGTCGCCGGCTCATTGCCCGACCACGATGCCCACAGGACCAACCCCAGCACCACCACCAGCATCGGCGCAAACACGGGCACCCAGGCGCGCATGCGGCCAAAGGCGCCCTGCGATTCGGGATGCTTGGCCCGTTGCGTCAACGCCTGATTCTCCATCTGCGGGAGGTCCATCTCCGGAAGATGGGCCATCACCTGACACGTGAGGTCCTTGCGCAGCCGGTCGGCGGACAGCGTCTCGAACAGCAGCGCCGCCGTGGCCCGTGACGATTCCAGTGCGGCATGGCACTCCGCGCATTCCTGAACGTGCTGTTCAAGAATCACCCGGTCTGCACCGCCTGCCTCACCGTCAAGATAGACGGTAAACAGGTTCTTTACTTGCCTGCACGACGCCACGGCACGTCAACCTCCAAAGTGGCCTTCTGCGCGAGGATTTCGCGCAACTGGCTTACAGCCCGGTGAAGGATGGCCCGAATCTCATCGGGCGTGTCCCCCGTAAACCGGGCGATTTCCTCGTAACTCAGCTCCTGCATGTACCGGAGAACAACCGGCAACCGATACCGGTCCGGAAGCACGTCTATTGCGTCATGCACCTGGTCATACTGTTCCGCGGCGCTTAACACCACGTCCGGTCCACGGCGCACGTCCTCAATGGACAAGGTCCGGCGGTGCGGCAACGGCGTTTCCTGCCGCACCCGCACCAGGTTCTTGCGCAGCCAGTTGGCCGCCGTGCGCGTTGCGATGCCCCGGAGCCATGGACCAAACTTGCCGTGCTCCTGAAGCGACCGCAGGTTGCGGTAGGCCGACCAGAAGGTTTCCTGGCTTACGTCCTCCGCCGCGCCATATCGGCCGACATAGTAGAACGCAGTGGCGTACACGGCTCCCTGATAACGTTTTACCAACGCACCATAAGCCTCCGTGTCGCCCGCCAGGCATCGGATGATTAGATCCGCATCCCCAGGATGCATGCTGTTTCCTTCCCCAAGGTCAGCCTCACATAAACAAACACGCCGCGTCCAACTGGTACTGCATTAAACGATTAAAATGTCATAAAGAAAGTGGCACGGTCGAGCAATATCGTTGCAAAACGTTCCGAGATGGAACGGTTTATGAGATTAATACTTGCCAGATGGCTGGTACTTTGACCCTGTACCGGGGCTCATATCTTTTCGGGAACACAATAAACAAGCACTTCCCCAGCACCCGCTACCGTATACTCAGGCACTCCGCCCGGCACGAGCACCGCCCCACCGCGCACCAGTCGGGCATGGCTGTTCCCGGAGAGTACCGTCAGGCCGTCCTCCATGGCAACAACCAGATGGAACGACTCTGTCCCTTTCTTGCATTTCCAAGACCGGACAATGTCCATGCGTTCCGCAACGAAATAGCGGCAGGCGCCTAGAACCTCACGGTTTTGTCCGTCTGCGGTCAAAGTGGTGGAAGGCGATGGCCCCGCATGGGTGGAGCCAAAGTCGATGGCCTCCATCGCCTTGTCCAAATGCAGTTGCCGCGGCTTACCGTTGGCATCGACCCGGTTCCAGTCATGGACGCGGTAGGTGATGTTGCTGTTCTGCTGAATCTCAGCCAGCAGGATACCGCCACCGATGGCATGGACCGTGCCGGCCGGCACAAACACCGAAGTCCCCGCCGGGGCGGGAAAGCGGGTCATGCACTGGTCCACCCGGTCTTCCGCCACGGCCGCAGCAAAGGTCTCACGGGTCGTGCCAGGAACCAGCCCGCAAACCAGCTCTGCACCGGGATCGGCCTCCATTACGTACCACATCTCGGTCTTGCCCACGTCCGGCTCGTTCAACCGCCGGGCGGTTTCATCGTCTGGATGCACCTGCACTGACAGCGCCTCGCCCGCGTCGATGAGCTTGAGCAGCAGCGGAAACTGTCCGCGCGGCGTGGGTTTTACAAGAGTGCCCAGCAGGTATTCCGGGCATTCGGCCATCAACCGGCCCAGGGTCTTCCCCGCCCAGGGGCCGGCATCCACCACGCTCTGGCACTCGTCATGGTCCGATATTAACCATGCCTCACCGATGACCTTGCCCGGCGGCACGGGGCGGCCAAGGCTGGCGCCCAGGCGGGTCCCACCCCAGATGCGTTCAAAGTACGTCTCCCCAAAGGTCAGCAGTTCAGGCCGCCCGCTAGGCATTTCAGCGCCCTTTCTTAATCTTTTTCCGTTATTGGAAAGTAACGCAGCACGCCCCCGTCTGACGAAGAGTGTAGCAGGCCCTGCGATTCCAGCAACTCCAACTGGCCCACCGCCACGGACATGCAGAAGAACAGAACGTCCGTGCCCATGCGCGGGTAGAGGTGCCGCGCCGTTTCATAGGGCGTGGCGCCGATTTCCGGCAGCCACGCCAGAATGCGCCGGTTGCGCTCTCCGTGCCGCGAAAGGATGCGGTCCACCACGGCCGCATGGTTGGTAAACGGTTTGCCGTGGCCCGGAAAGCACCATCCCAGCGGCAGTGACCGGCAGAGGCGCAGCGATTCCTCAAACTGCACCAGGCACTTCACGCCCTCCTCTCCGGGGGGCGGGCGGCGCATGATCGGGTTCGGGGTGATGTGCTCCAGCACATGGTCGCCCGTGATGCTGAAGCCGCCCGTTTCATGAACGAACAGGGTGTCTGTGGGCGAATGGCCCGGCACGTGGACCACCCGGAACCCGTCGAAGAACGCTCCATCGGGCAGCGCCCGGTCCAGCCGGTCGACCCGGTACACGAAAGGTCTCTGGAGGGGTCGGCGCTCCAGCATGCCGGACACCAGGTCCGGCGGTGTCCCCAGCCCCGCCAGCAGCGCGGCCATCCATGCGCTGTGCTCTTCGGTGAAACTGTAGGCAAGTCCCGCCCGAAGCGGAATCTCCGGGTGTCCGCAGACTTCCGCCCCCGATTCGTCCGCGACCCGGCCCACCAGGCCGGTATGATCGAAATGATGATGGGTGAGCACCACGCGGCGGATGTCGCGCACCGTGTTTCCGCGCGCCGCCAGCGCCTCTTGGAGCGCCAGCCACGACTCCTCGGTGGGGAAGGCGGCGTCGAACAGCGTCAGTCCGTCGCCGCCGCCGTAAAGGTACATGTTCGCGTCGCCAAAGGGGAAGGGCGTGGCGATGGGCACCGTCTGAAGGCCAAATGCTTCGTTCGGCGCGCTCATGGCCGCCCTACCGAATCACGACCACCGAGGAACTGGGGCCGAGCGAGGCAAGGTACCAGTTGATCAGTTCGGGGCCGAAGAACATGTAGATGAGGCCCGCCACGGCCAGGTAGGGGCCGAAGGGCAGATAGTGCCCCTCCAGCGTGATCTCCTCGTCCGAATCCCCGGCGTCCTTCTTCTTGGCGGGTTCCGCCTCGGGCCGGGCGTTTGCCGGCGCGTTCTTCCCGCCGCGCTTCCGGTAATAGAGCAGCACCGAGATGCCGATGACGCTGCCGATGACGGACGCCATCATGAGCGTGCCAATCGCGCCCTTCCACCCCAGAAACGCGCCGAGCATGGCCAGCAGTTTCACATCGCCCATGCCCATGCCCGGCTTCTTCAGCAGCAGCACCGTAATCCGGTCCAGCGCAAAGAGGATGCCGCCGCCGGCAAGCACCCCGAGCAGCGCGTCAAACACGCTCTGCACCCGCAGCCCCGTCGCGTCGCCCCAGAGCATGCCGGCCAGCGAAAGCGCAATGCCGATCGGTATGCCCGGCAGCGTGATCTCGTCCGGGATCGTCCAGTCCG
>CAIUWO010000753.1 GCA_903902895.1 Candidatus Hydrogenedentota bacterium
AGCAGGAAACCCCTTCCCGGCACCCTACTGTTGGCTTTCTTATGTTTGTATTCCGGCGAACGTGTCGCCATGGATTTTCTCCGGGATGATCGTCCGCTAGTCTTTCTTCGGATGTCAGCAAGTCAGATCGCAGCGGCTCTTCTGTTTATAGTTGCGCTGTTCTTGCTATGGCGCTTAATTCGGAAGAAGACTGCGTTGGCAAACGGATTGAAAACAGTAGACCCTTCCATTCCTGATTGATATAGGCTTACTGAGAGTCAGTCCATCACACTGCCACGTGCGCCAACCTCAAGGCGCTGAGGTTGCCCCCGTCGTGCCGAAGTCATAGCGCCGTATAAATCAGACGCATGGCCACGCGCGCTTGAAAGCGGCGGCGCTTCTGCGCCCGTATTACCTCTGTCCTTGATAAGGGGCGCATCGGGGAGTCTGACGGCGGGGAACGCGGCGAAGCAACAAAGGAATTGCCCCGGCGGGGGTGTATTCAGTAGGATGAGCCAGTTTTCTTCTGATGGAGGTTATCGCCATGACTGAGACCCTTGAACAACTGGAAGCGTTACTGGACGATCTGAACCCCGAAACGCGGCGGCATGCGCTGGCCGCGCTGCTGGAGCGGGCGAAGACGGGGCAGGTGAAACTGCCGCACCGGGGCGAGTCGTTCAACATGCACTGCCACTCGTTTTTTTCGTACAACGGCTACGGCTATTCGCCGAGCGGGCTGGTGTGGCGCGGAATGAAACAGGGTCTTATGGCGATGGGCCTGGTCGATTTCGACGTGCTGGACGGCGTGGCCGAGTTCGAGGAGGCCTGTCGGCTGGCCTGCATGCCCTGCGGCGCGGGGCTGGAGACGCGGGTGTTTGTGCCCGAATTTGCCGACCGCGAGATCAATTCGCCCGGCGAGCCGGGCATCAGTTATCACATGGGCATGGGCTTCGTGCCCGGCACCGTGGCGGAGCCGGCGGTCGCGGCCAGCCTGCGCGACCAGGCGCGGGCGCGCAATGAGCGCATGGTGGAGCGGGTGAACACGCTGCTCGACGAGATTGCGCTGGACTACGCGAAGGATGTGCTGCCGCTGACGCCGACGGGCAACGCCACCGAACGCCATGTGTGCGCGGCCTACTGCGCCAAGGCGGAGGATGTCTATCCGGACCCGGACCGGCGCGCGGCCTTCTGGGCGGCGAAACTGGGCATGGACGCCGAGGCCGTGAAGACGGGCATGGACGACCCGCCCGGCTTTCAGGGGGTGATTCGCGCCAAGACCATGAAGCGGGGCGGCGTGGGCTATGCCGAGGCGAAGGGCGAGGATTTCCCGACGGCGGACCAGGTCAACCGCTTCGCACTGGCCAACGGCGCGATCCCGGTGTTCGCGCTGCTCGATGGAACCTCGTCGGGCGAGCAGTGCATGGACGAACTGCTTGACGTGATGCAGGCGGGCGGCGTGGCGGCGGTCAACATCATTCCGGACCGGAACTGGAACATCAAGGACCCCGGGGTCAGACAGCTTAAGGTGGCCAAACTGTATGACTTTGTGGAGAAGGCCAAGGCGCGCGACCTGCCCATTTTCGTGGGCACCGAGATGAACGCGCACGGGCAGCGCTTTGTGGACGACTTTGCCGCGCCCGAGATGGCCCCGCTGCACGGGGTGTTCATGGCGGGCGCGTGGCTGCTGCACGCGCACACGCTCTTGCAGGCGCGGGCGGGGATGGGCTACCTGAGCCCCTGGGCGGCGCGCAATTTTGCCGTTACGGCGGAGAAAAACGCCTTTTACGAGGCGTTTGGCCGGACTGCGGCCACGGCTCCTTCGGGCGCGCTGGGCCAGATTGGCCCCGATCTCCATCCGGCCGAGGCGCTTCGCGCGGTCTCGGAATAGGCCCCGTCGGCAGCCGCCTGTGGTATGATTGGGTAAGGCAGACAAGTGCGGATGTTTCGTTTGCACGGCTCCACAGGCAGGTCCCAATCGACGGCTAAGAGGCGAAAAAGGAGGGAGACAATGGGCAGAAAGCATTTATTGGCACTCGGTTGTGTGTTGATGGTGGGCGTTTTCTCCGGGTGCAACCAGGCTCCGCCTCCGCCCCCCCCGCCCGTGGTGCCCACCGGGCCGCAGTCCAAACAGGAAGTGCTTAGCCTGGTCCTGCCCGCGCTTGCGCCGCTCCAGAATATTCTGTCCATGCCGGCCGGTACAGGCGGACTGTCAGATACCGACCGGGCCTACGTGATGTCGCAGCTGCGCGACTCGGTGGCCAAGTACGGCAATCTGCCCTTTGGCCGGGAGGCCCTTCGCGAAGTGGGCTACAAGATTGGCGAGATGGGCAAGCAGGCCAGCACGCAGGAACGGTGGCGCTTGGCGCTCAGCTGTGTGGACGCGTTCGACATTCTCCAGATGGAGAGCCTGACCGTCTCGCGGCTGGGGGACCGGGCCAAGAACATGATGGAACAGCCCACGGTGCGGGTGCGCGGCTTTCTTGAGGACAAGGAAAAGGACAGTTTGTACGTGTTCCTGGAACTGGTCAACCGCAAGACCGGCGAGATCGAGAAGGTGCAGGCGCGGGAGGGGGAGGAGTTTGAGGGCATACGTCTGCTCAAGGTTGTCGGCCGCAACCAGAAAGTGCGGATCGAGTACATCAAGATTCCCGGCCTGATCTTCGACGTGGACTTCGAGCCCAACAGCAAGAAATAGGACGCCGCCAGGCGCTCACTGTTTTTTTGGCGCGGTCATTCGCCCTGTGGCGGCGAGGGCCGCGTCGAGTTTTTCCCGGGCCTCGCGCCAGTCGGGCCGCTGAAGCACCACCTTCTGCAGATGGGGCAGGGCCGCCGCCGCATCCCCCTTGTCAAAGAGCGCCTCCCCGAGCAGAAACCGCGCGCGCAGATTGTCGGGCGCCATTTGCACGGCGTCCTGGAGCGCGGCCACCGCCTCGTCATAGCGCTTCTGCCGCGCGAGCAGGCGGCCCAGGTTGGCCGGGGTGTCCGGGTTGGACGGGTTAAGCTCACGGGCCCGCTGGTATTCGCGGATGGCGTCGTCCGCCCGGCCCGACCGCACCAGCAGATCGGCGTAGTTGTTGTGCGCAAGCGCCAGGTCGGGCTTGATGCGGATGGCGTCAAGGTAGCTCTTTTCCGACGCCTCCAGTTGGTGACTGCTGAACAGGGCGTCGGCCAGGCCGCAGTGGTTGTCCGCATCGTTGGGATCGAGCGTGACGGCCCGGCGGAACTGGTCTATCGCATCGTCGGTTCGGCCTGTCTTGGCCAGCAGGAATGCGTAGTTCTTGTGGCCCTGCGCGCTCTCCGGGCGCAGTTCAAGGACCCGTCGGTACTGCTCCTCCGCCTCGGGCGGCGCGTTTCGGAAAGCAAGCGCGTCGGCAAGGCCGAGCCGCGCGTCGGGGTCGTCCGGGGCCAGTTCAAGCGCCGCGCGGAAGGCCGCTTCGGCCTCATCGCGGCGTCCCATGTTCGCCAGCAGGAAGCCCAGGTTTTTCGGGGTGTTTGGATTCTTCGGGTCGAGGCGCCGCGCTTCAGTGTAGTGTTGCAGTGCGCCGTCGCGGTCCCCCTTCTTCTCCTGCAGTCCGGCCAGATTGTGGTGGGCCAGGGCCAGTCCGGGACGGATTTCGACGGCCCGCTGATAATGCCCGGCAGCCTCGTCGGCGCGACCCGCCGATTCGAGGGCCAG
>CAIUWO010000754.1 GCA_903902895.1 Candidatus Hydrogenedentota bacterium
CCTTATCACTGTTGGGGGACTGCCGGGGGGCGGCATTGTCAACCTGAGCGGAATGGAATACTGCACAAAGTTGGCGGTATTGGATTTGACCGGAAACAGCATATCCGATTTAACGCCTTTGGGCAGTCTTCCCAGTCTGACGCACGTGTTCTTGACGGACAATCAGGTGAGCAACCTCACTCCCCTTTCAGGTGTTCCCACGCTGCAGGGCATCAGCCTGGCGGGCAACCAAGTCGTCAGCCTTGCCCCACTGGCAGTTCTGACGAATCTCGCGAAACTGGACATATGGAAAAACCAGGTTGTGGACCTCAGTCCTCTTGCGAACCTGCCAAACCTGATTTGGCTGGATGCCCGTGAGAATCAGATCACCGACACCGCGCCGCTCGTCAGCATCACCTCCCTGACCGGCCTCGCCCTGGACAATAATCCCATCGGGAACGCTGGACTGGCCGGCTTGGCTGGACTGGTCAATCTGAACCGTCTGGCCATTAACTTTACCCAAATTAGCACTCTGGTGCCCGTGCAGGGCCTTACCAATCTCCACATACTGGCCGCTGGCGGAAACGCGGTCACCGACTTCCGTCCGCTGGTCAACAATCCAGGCATCGCGGACGGCGACTATGTCTTCGTTGGCACCGCCATTGGGGCGCCCGTGGACTGCCCCAGTGTTGCGGCCCTGCGTGGACGTTGCGTGATTGTCGATGACTTGAATGCCTGCCAGCCGGCGCCCGACGGAAACTCTGACAGGGATGGCGATGGACTGAGTGACTACGACGAAGTGCCGAACTACACGGACCCCACCGACAATGACTCCGACGTTGACGGCATGCCGGACGGATGGGAAGTCAAAAACGGCCTCAATCCCCTGAGCCGCCTCGATGAAAACTATGACGCTGATGATGATGGAACGTGCAATCTGGATGAATTCCTGGGACAGACCGACCCCAACAACCCCAACTCCCCGGGTTGGACGGGCTATGTCGCTCCCGAAGGCAACGACGCCTCTGCCGGGTCACAGACCGCGCCGTGGCGGACCATCAACCATGCCGTTGCCGCGCTCAGCGCCCTAAACCCGCCGGCCGGCGCCCCGGTAACGGTGTTTGTGCAGCCCGGCACCTACAACGAAGGGCACATCTCCCTTCCCCCGAATTTCAGGCTTTGGGGAATAGACTATTACAGAGTGCAGGCAGTCGGTCCCGACCAAACCGCTGTGACTGTTGTGGGAAGCATCACCGCCGAATATCCGGTACTGATCACCAACATAAGCGTTGCGCCGGACACATTGGTGCCCCCGGTGGGCATCGACGCGTTGATAAAGATTGTTTCCCCGACAAAACGCCTGAATACGCTCTGGGATGGTGCTTCAGTGGTGGATTCGGTCCGTTTCACGGGCCTTTTCGGTGGAACACCGACCAGTTGGACCGCCCTGCGCATAGAGAATGAACCGGAGCAGACGGTGGTTCGTTACTGCACGTTCACGCATCACACCGTCGGGATACGCGTTTGGGAAGCGATGCCGAATGTCGTCGGCTGCAAGTTCAACAATATTTCCGGTGATGCCGTCCAGATCACACCCACGGCGACCGCCACAGTATCCGGAGGCGTGGGAAATGCGGACATTTCAAGCACAGGGTTCAACTTGTTCGACCTGACCACCATTGGCGGCAAGGCCGTCAACAACGAGAGTCCTTGGCAGGTTAGCGTTGACAATAACGAATGGGGCACACTGGACCCAACCGTAATTCAGGGTTACTTGTCGGGCAATGTCGCAACACCTGACCCCGTTCTGGCACCGGGAGCCACGGGGAAGCGCAAACTTGCAGATGCCTACGTAATCGCATGGGATGCCAAGACGCAGCAGCGCATCCTCAACGCCACGGTAACCGTCAGCGCCTTTTCCACGCCGGTCACCCAAAACAAGTTGGGGGTCTACCCGTTTACCGCGCTGGTGCGCGGCACCTACACGTTCACGGTCACGGCGCCGGGCTATACGCCCTACACAAGAACCCTCAGCGTGCCGCTGCAGACGGACCAGACCGCGTTTCTTGCCCCGTTGTGCATGGGGAACGACTGCGGTTGCCAAATCAGCACTGAGGGTTAAGGCGAAGGCGAGGGGGAAACCGTTGATGAAATCGCGGAGGAGATTTACGACGACTTTGACGATGTGGACACCAACGATGACGGCGTAATAAGCTACGAGGAGGCGCGTGCCGACCACCCGGACCTCACAGAGGAGGACTTCGCCGAAATCGACACGAATGACGACGGAGTGTGGTCCCGGGATGAACTGGAAACTTATCTGGGCCTGACGCCGGGTTGTTTCAGTTGCAATGGCGACGACATCTCCGGTGGCACGGTGGCGGCCATTATCGCGATTGTGCTGGCTGTCCTTGGCCTCTTCTTCTGCTTCTCGGGCTGCTGAGGCCGGTGAAGGAAGACAGTAACAGGCATGCTGCGGCAGCATGAACGGAGTTGATAAAGCAGTGCGGAATTCTTGTCTGCCGGGCGTGATGCAGTTGCGCGGAGCCATGCGGTGCGTTGCACCGCTTTGGCGCGCGGGCTTGCCGTTCCTGTTGCTTGCCTGTCTGGCGGGCTGCAACAACAACCAGTACAGCATGGACGTGACGGTTCCCATGTACAAGGACTACGGGGTGCGCATTCCCGATTTCTTCACGCCGGGGACCCCCATTCCGGACAAGTATTCGAAAATGGACGTGCCGGTCTGCAGCATCCCCGATGAAGCCGCAATGTGGGTGATGATCAAAGGCAAACTCGGCGGTTTGGGCGATTTTGTCGCCAAGTCTTACACCATTGACAAGCTTGAACTGCTCGAATCGCGGATGACCGCCACAGCCGGATCCTTTGAGACCCTTACTTTTGTGAAGCTTGACTTCAAGCCGGCGCCCGTCAACGGCGCGGCGCAGCCGATGTTTGAACTTGGCATGGCCTCTTCCGATCAGGGACTCGGCACCGAGATTGTGCTTGCACCGCCGCTCCCCGTGGACTTGGTCCAGATCATGCGGGACAGGCAGGCCAATGCCAGTGATGAATGCCCGCTTGTAGCGGCGGAGGTGCATGGGATGGTCCCGACACCGCCCGTGGCCGCCGATGTGACGCTGCGCGTGAGGGTGACGGTGACCGCAAAGGGAGTGTTTGCGTCCATCGCGGCGTGGGTGTTGCAGTTGTTTCTGTAGGCACCCCCGCTTTTCACCGCCTCCGCACCTTCAGCATCG
>CAIUWO010000755.1 GCA_903902895.1 Candidatus Hydrogenedentota bacterium
GATGTGACATGGTTGCGGTTTTCCCTCTGCTGTGCGCACATGTTGACTTTTTTTTTCGACCGCCGGCCTTGCGGGTCCCCTGACGGTCAAGACAACTGCAAGTCACACTTCGATTTTAGCACCGCTAACTCTGGACGGTCAACCGAAACCTGCGGTCCCGGCACCCGCAACCGCCCCGCGAAATGCGGGCAGGCCGCCTCTAGGTCGCGCAGGCGCTCACATAGGCGTGTCGGCGCTCGGACCGTAAATGGCCGGCAGCGGCACATCGTGCATGCGCGCGTACACCGTCAACTGGCCCCGGTGGTGGATGAGATGGTTCATCACCATGGCGCGGTACACGGCGACACGGGGCATGGAAAGCACCACCTGGCCCGCGTTCTTCAGCGACCAAATCTCCATCATGTCGCCGTCGGTGGCGGAAACGAGCGCCGACCGCGCGTCGCGCACGTAGTCGTCGAACAGGGTCAGCAATGCGTCCGTGCTGGTGAAGGGTATCTTCGGGAAGGGCATGCCGCCCACCGGGTTCAGGTCCATCTCCGTGTCGCGGACGACAAGCGTGGCGTAAAAGGGGATTCGGGCGATGTGAACCGCCAGGTCGCCCAGCGACAGTGACTTCGGGTGCGGCTTCCAGTCCCCCTGTCCGTCCGGCAGACGCTCCAGAAGCGTCCGGGTGGAGGCCATCTCATGGTCAAATTCCGGCATCAGGTGGTCGGCAATGCTCATCTCGGTTTCTCCTGTTCAAGTTCCAGACCCTGCGCTTCCATTTGAAGGGAACCCGTTGGGCTCGGCGGTGATTCCCGGCCCCTTGACAGCACGCCAAAGCCGTGATATCATTTTGATATGGTTTTGAAAGGAGGCCATGACATGGTAACGAAAGATATCGAACGCCAGGTGTCGGATGGGTGGGCGCTGCTGACTATCATCATTATTGCGGGGCTCTTTATCCTCGCGGGGTTCCTCGCCGGGCTGGTATCGCATGCAATCCCCCTGGTGGTCCTGTGCGTGCTGGCCGGGATTGTGTGGGTCGTCGGCACGGCGGGCTTTTTCACGCTCCAGCCCAACGAGGCGGCGGTGCTCGTGCTGTTCGGCAAGTACGTGGGCACAGTGCGCGTGAGCGGGTTTCACTGGGCCAACCCGTTTTACCTCAAGAAGAAGGTGTCGCTGCGGCGGCGCAATCTGAACGGGGCGACGATCAAGGTGAACGACCTGCGCGGCAACCCGATTGAGATTGCGGCGGTGGTGGTCTGGCGGGTCGAGGACGCGGCCAAGGCCAGCTTCGACGTGGACCACTTTGAGAACTACGTGTCCATCCAGAGCGAGGCGGCGTTGCGCCACATGGCCATGGCCTATCCCTATGACGATTTTCACGCGACCGAATTGATCTCGCTGCGCGGCAGCACTGACGAGGTGTCCAAGGCGCTCCAGGTGGAAGTGCAGGAGCGCGTCGCCCCGGCGGGCGTGGTCATCGAGGAAACGCGACTGGCCCACCTGGCCTACGCGGCCGAAATCGCCGGGGCCATGCTCCAGCGGCAGCAGGCCGAGGCCGTGGTGGCCGCGCGCGCCCGAATCGTCGAGGGCGCTGTGGGCATGGTCGAAATGGCCATCGCCAAGCTGGAAGAGTCCAAGAAGATCGTCCTCGACGACGAGCGCAAGGCGGCCATGGTGAGCAACCTGCTGGTCGTCCTGTGCAGCCACGAGTCGACCCATCCCATCGTGAACGCGGGCACTCTGTACCACTAGAAAGGCATCGTTTTGGCGGAGAAGAAGTCATTTCTCCTGCGGCTCCCGCCGGAGCTGATGGACGCGCTGAACCGCTGGGCTGCGGATGATCTCCGCAGCCTCAACGGGCAGATCGAATACGTCCTGCGGGAGGCGGTGCGCAAACGGCGCAGGGAACTGCCGGAGGAAGAGCCGGAAGACAAGGACCGCGGCGATGGCATATGACTATGAGGGCCGCGTGGACTATCGCGGAGACAGGGTGAGGGCGATGGAACTTGTCCGACATCAGCTTGCCACTAAGGGACTGGTCGTGATGCCACTTTCTGTCAACCAACTGGGCTTCGAGAATCCAGGCTCTTACCTGACCATGAAGAAACCGTCCTTGCTAATGCTGTCCAAGGGTGTCATCACGGCTACTGAGTCCACCTTTGAAATGAAGGCGGAACTGGATACTCGGAAGATGCTGACATGGGTCTTTGTTCGGGCAATGGCCTGGGTGACGGTCGCGCAGGTGCTCATGCTTGCGGTCCTTTTTGCCATGGGAGCAAATCCATTGTATGCACTCCAGGCTTTTCCAGAAGCGTTACTGTTTCTCATTGTTTTCGGTAGGCGGGTGTCCAATTCGTGGAAAGCAAATACGGCGCGCACGTTGGATGCTTTGCTGAACGACATGGCAAACGAGGCGGGGAAAAGAGTATAGCTGTACGTTGAAGACAAGGAGCACACAATGGCTTATGACTATGAGGGCAGCGTGGAGTTTCGCGGCGACGCTTCCAGGGCATTGGAATGCGCCCGAGGCCTGCTTGTTGCCAAGGGGCTAAACGTACTGCCTCTCAGTGGCAACCAACTCCATTTCGAAAACACGGGCTCCTATCTGAACACGAAGAAGCAGCCGCTGCTGATGGTGTCCAAGGGCGTCATCACGGCCACCGGCTCCGCGCTGACCGTGCAGGCTGAACTGGGCAACCTGCGGGCGCTGGTCAAGTTTCTGGCCCTGCTGATTACCGTTATGGCCATTCCCGAAACGGCGATGCTGGCCGTTATTCTCGTGATGGTGGCCAAGCAACCGGAACTGCTGCCGGTGTGTTTTCTGACCCTTGCGCCGATCACGTTTGTGCTTTTTCTTATGCCCAAGTTACAGCGGGGCGTCATAGGGCGCGCGTTGGACGCGCTGCTAAACGAGGTGGCGGGCGTGGAACTGCCGCGCGGGCAAACCGGACGCGGCCGTTCCGACGGCTTTGAATACAAGTCTTCGGTCCATCTGTTCGGACTGCCGCTGGTGCATATTGCGATGAGCCAGCAAAGTAGGGGCGTGGCAAAGGGAATCATAGCCGTGGGAGATGTGGCCTTCGGCGTACTATTTGCGATGGGCGGTTTTGCCGTGGGCGGAATCAGCGTCGGGGGTGGGGCGTTCGGCGTAATCGCAGTGGGCGGCGGCGCCTTTGGCGCTGTCTCGGTCGGCGGGTTGGCTGTGGGATTGCTGGCCTTTGGCGGTCTGGCTATCGGGCTGTAACACCGGTCCAATTGAAAGAAGCTGGCTGTTCTCGCACCGCAGGCGTCTCGCCTGCCCTGGCCTTGGGCGCGACCCGGCACCGCGACCACGACAGGATAAAGACAAGGCAGGCGAGACGCCTGCGGTACGGGGCCGGCAGTAGTTCGGAAGTCAGTCGCAAGCCTGCATCGATCAAGGGGTTTGCAATTCCCTCCCAGGTTGCCGCGCATGATAGCATCAGGCCCGGTTTACCAAAGGATAGGAAAGGCAACTCTCATGCGCACTTTTTCCGGCCTCCGTCATATCCCGCTGCTCTCGATGCTGTTGGCGGGCTGTTTTCCGGCGTTGTGGACTCTTGCCGCGGAATCCGGCCCCTCGGCCATCGAGAAGCTCGACTCCAACTTCGCCGCCAAGGACACGAGCGGCGAATGGCTCTGGTATGACGCCCAGAAGCTGACCGTCGAAGGCAAGGGCTGGACAGACACCGACCGTTTCTTTGACCGCCTGCCCGCCCGGGCCAAGGGGGCCGTGCCCGACCCGGTGTGGAGCCTGAGCCGGCACTCTGCGGGCATCTGTGTCCGGTTCACCACGGACGCGGAGAAGATTTCGGCGCGCTGGAAGGTGGCGAATGACAA
>CAIUWO010000756.1 GCA_903902895.1 Candidatus Hydrogenedentota bacterium
ACAGCACACAAAGGGTGGGCATGGCAACGTGTGCACGGCAAAGAGTGCCATCCCCGATTCCAGCGGGTTCAGGAAATCCTCAGGCAGTGAGCCTCGCCCGCTCAGGCAGCGCTGTCAGCCACGAGAAAGCAGGCCGGAAAATGCCTATACTTGGTAGCGCTGAAGCCGGGGGCAAAGAGGAGCCCGCCAGAGGCGGACAAGCCCGCTGAAGCAGGCTGATAGGATGCATTGCCGACTTCTGTCCTTCCTGTCAAAGAACACGGGGGGACACTCTGCTGACCCCAAGACTCCCGCGCCCGCCAGTGCGTCTGTGTGCGCCGCGTCAGAACAGCGTGTCCTGCCCCCCCCCGACAGGCGGCGTGATGCCGAAGTGCCGGTAGGCCAGGTGCGTGGCCATGCGCCCGCTCGCCGTTCGCTTCAAGAATCCAATCTGGATAAGGTAGGGCTCGTGGACCTCTTCAAGCGTCTGCCGCTCCTCGCCGACCGCCACCGCCATCGATGACAGGCCCACCGGCCCACCCCCGAATTTCTCGATCAGCGTCAGCACTATCGCCCGGTCCATGTCGTCCAGGCCAAGGTCGTCTATGCGCAGCAGCTTGAGCGCCGCGTCGGCGACCTCCCGCGTGATGGTCCCGTCCCCCTTAACCTGCGCAAAGTCGCGCACCCTACGCAACAGACGGTTTGCAACCCGCGCCGTGCCCCGCGAGCGCGCCGCGATTTCCAACGCCCCGTCGTCCATGATGGGCACGCCAAGAATCCGCGCGGACCGGGAGACAATGCACTCCAGTTCCTCGGGCCGGTACAGGTCAAAGCGGCACACATCGCCAAAACGCGCCCGCAGCGGCGGGGTGAGCAACCCGGCGCGGGTGGTGGCGCCAATCAGCGTGAACGGCTTGAGTCCTATCTTCATGGAACGCGCCGTCGGCCCGCGCCCAAGCATGATATCCACCTCAAAGTCTTCCATCGCCGAGTACAGCGTCTCCTCAACGGCATGGTTAAGCCGGTGAATCTCATCAATGAAAAGCACGTCGAATTCTTCCAGACTTGTCAGTATGGCCGACAAATCGGCCTGCCGCTCGATGACGGGGCCGGAGGACTGCTTGATATCCACCCCAAGCTCGTTCGCGATAATGCGCGCCAGGGTCGTCTTCCCCAGGCCCGGAGGTCCGCTCAGCAAAAGATGGTCCAGCGGCTCGCGGCGCTGTTTGGTCGCCGTTATCGAAATGCGCAGCTTCTCTTTGATCGGTTCCTGTCCCGGAAAATCGTCAAGCCGCTGCGGACGGATTTGGTCGTCAATGACCCGGTCGTCCTCGTTCGGCGCGGGGTCCAGTATTTCATCCTTTGACATGCCTTACTTCCTTGCCAGTGAGCGCAGCGCGACCCGCACCACATTCTCGTCTTTCGCCTCTGGCCCCAGTTCACTCCGTGCCTGCACCACCGCCTTCTTCGCCTCCTGCGGCGTGCAGCCCAGGGAAATCAACGCCTCGTACGCGTCGTCGCCGCCGAGGGACACCGATTCCGCACCCGGTTCCCCGAGAATGGCGCTAAGTTCCGGACTCTGCCCAAGTTTTGTCTTCGCCTCCAGCACGATCCGCTGCGCCATCTTCTTGCCCACCCCCGGTGCCCGGGTGAATGCCGTCACATCGTTGGCCTGTATGGCCGCCGCAAACGGTGACGGCGGCAGGGTGGACAGCACGGACAGCGCCACCTTTGGCCCAACGCCGGTGATCCCAAGCAAAAGCTCAAACAAAGCCTTCTCGTCCTGCCGCAGGAACCCAAAAATGTGAAACGACTCCTCCCGTATATGACAGTAGGTCAGCAGCGTCACCTCCCGGTTCATTGACAGCCGCTCATGCACGAAATCCGGCACAAAGACCTCATAGCCAACCCCGCCCACATCCAGCGCTATGGATTGAAGGCCCTTGGCCGCCACGGTACCCCGAAGAAAAGCAAACATGCGTCAACTCCCAAAACATTGAGGAACGAACCGCCTGAAAGCGGGGGGGAATCCCACCGCACCTATGATACTTGCCCCAAGAATCAAATGCGAATCGCCAAACCCTAAGTGATCCCGTGTTTTTGTAACTGTTTGTGTTTGTTGATATTACAACGGCATATCTGTTGAAAATAGCCCGATTTGTGTGCAAAGATGGGCTGAGCAGCTCAACAATCAACGACAACCTCA
>CAIUWO010000757.1 GCA_903902895.1 Candidatus Hydrogenedentota bacterium
AACGCTTCCGCCTCGGGGATGTTGGGGGTGATCATCGTCGCGAGGGGCAAGAGCCGCGCCTTCAGCGTCTCGCGGGCGTCCTCCCGCAGCAGGGCATCGCCGCTCTTGGCGACCATGACCGGGTCAATCACCAGATTTGCCACCCGGTACCGCTCCAGCGCCGCCGCCACCACTTCGATGAGAACCGCGCTGGAAAGCATCCCCGTTTTGACGGCATCCGTCCCAATGTCGGAAAGCACCGCGTCAAGCTGCCTTTCCACCGCCTCCGGCGCAAGGTCGTAAATCCCCGACACGGCAACGGTGTTTTGCGCGGTAACGGAAGTAATCACGGACATGCCATAGGCGCCCAGAACGGTCATTGTCTTGATATCCGCCTGGATGCCGGCACCACCGCCGCTGTCACTGCCGGCAATGGTCAATATCCGCGGTATGCGACGCGTCATGGCCTCTCCTGTCCGCTGTGCGGCGCGCGGCCGACCGGCCCCCTGATCCTGCTCTGCGCGCATCAACCAACACAGACTACACCCGAACCCAAGGCAAACGCAATGCCCCGGTGCGGGTCCGGACTTGCGGACAAGGGAACGGCGGCCAAACGGCGTGTCCGAAAATATCCCATAATCGCCCCCGGGGCAGGACCGAATTGTTTCCCCGCTTTCTTTCTTGGTGGTATCATGCCCCCCAGTCTGGTCGAAACCCTTTTGAGGGCCTTGTCCGGCCCGTCGGGCTGGCCGTCCACGAAAACCACAGCCGGAGAAATAGAAACATGAGACCCGTCCTCTGTTTTGGTTTGTTGCTTTCGCTGATGGTGTCACCGCTGGCCGAGGGCCTTGATCCGGGTCCGGTAGATTTGGGGGCCGCAAGCGTGCCGGGATTCCACAGTTTGTTCAGCAAGACCACGCTTGGGTCGAACGACATCGACGGGGTTCGTTTTGAATTGAAGGACGCCATGGTCAAGGTGCCCGCGGGGAAGCGGCAGCGCGTTGACTTTCCGCCGGCGACCGCCGCGGGCATTCACTTCCTGCATTTCACGGAGAACGCCGGGGACCAGATTGGCTCCTACACGCTGGTGTATGCGGACGGAAAGAAGGTTGAGATTCCGCTGCAGAGCGGCTTGAACATTCACGACTGGTGGAAACCGGGGAGCCTCGCCTTTGCCGCGCTGGCCCACTCGGATGCGCTCAAAATCAATGAACAAACGGAGCAGAAGATTGGGTTCTGGCGCTTTTCCGTCCGAAACCCCCATCCGGCCGCGCCCCTGGTCGCGCTGGAAATCGCCAATTCGGATGCCGTGGTCACCATCAACCTCATCGCGGTGACATTGGCCGCGGTGTGCGGCGACACGGTCGGTGATGTTCCTGTCTGGGTGGTTGGCATGGATCAGGAGCAGTTTCTGCTGGCCGCGCTCAACCGGCCCGGCGCCGTGGCCGGAAAGGAAAAGGCCTGCGCGCAGCTTGCCCGCATCGGGACGGTAAGGAGCGTTACGGCACTGGCCGAATGCCTGAAAGACGACAAACTTTCGCATGCGGCGCGCCTGGCGCTGGCGGCAATGGCCTACCCGGAGGCGCATGCGGCCCTGCGGGACGCGCTGGCTTCGACCGCAGGAACGGTCAAGGCGGGCATCATCGAGAGCCTGGGCACAAAGGGGAAACCGGAGGACGCCGCGCTGATCGCCCCTTCATTGAACGACCAAGACCCGGTTGTCGCGATGTCCGCTGCGCTGGCGCTGGGCAGGATCGGCGGACCCGACGCGATCGCCGCACTAACGCCCGTTGCCAAGAATGGGGCGGGCCGGGTGCAGGCGGTCGCCCTGGATGCGCTGCTGCGCTGCGCGGAGGTCCTGTGTGGAAAAGACAACCAGGCTGCCCGCGCGCTATACGGGGAAATCTACGCGATATGTCCCAAGGGACAGGTTGGCACTGCGGCCTACAGCGGCATGATCCGTGCCGAAGGCGCGAAGGCGATGACGCTGATCGCCCCGGCATTGCTGGGCGACGACCCGGTGCTTTGGAGAGCGGCACTGCCCGCGGTGCGCGAAACCGCCGGACCGGGCATCACGGAAGAATGCGGCAAGCTGCTGGGTCAAGTGCCCAGGGAGGTCATTCCCGGACTCATTGGAGCCTTGGCGCAGCGCGGCGACAAAGCCATTGCGCCCGCGCTTGCCGCCCTTGTCGGCGATGCTGACGCGGGCGTTTCCCTGTCCGCCATCAAGGCGCTGGCGCTCGTCGGCGACGGGTCGTCCGTTCCTGTTCTGGTGTCGGCGGCGGCGCATGGCGGGGAGCCCCAGGCCGGCGCCGCGATCCAGGCGCTGACGCAACTCAACGACCCGGAAGTGCCCACCGCGCTCCTGGCGCGTTTGCAGGGCGCCGATGCCGCCGAGACAACCGTGACCGCCAAGGTCATGGGACAGCGCCGGGAGGAAGTCGTGGTGCCCGCCCTCCGCGAACTCGTTCAGAGCGAGGATGCGGGTGTTCGCGCGGCGGCGGCCCAGGCACTGGGCGAGGTCGGCACGGCGGACGATACGGCACGGTTGTGCCGGGCAGTGGAGCGGGCGGAGGAGGACAAGGAACGCATGGCGGCGGAACGGGCGCTGGTTGCGCTGGGCGAACGCCTGGGCGCCCCGGACGCGTTCGCTGACGGTGTCCTGGCCGGCCTGACCGGCGGGAACACGGCGTCCCGCTGCGCATTGCTGGAGGCGTGCGGCAGTCTGCGCAACGAAAAACTCATGCAGGCGCTGGACAATGCCACCCGCGAAGCGGATGCGACGGTTAAGGACGCCGCCATCCGGGCGCTGGCCGCATCAGGCAGTCCGGAGGCGCTTCCCTATCTGATAAACCTGTTGGGCGATTCGTCCGACCTGAGCCACCGGGTGCTCGTGTTTCGCGGGATTGCGCGGCTGGCCTCGAAGAAGGACCTGGACGGGGCGCTTCGCGAAGAAACCCTGACCAAGGCGCTGGCCCTGGCCGAACGTCCGGAAGAAAAGCGTTTGCTCCTCGGCCCGCTGGGCGGATGCCGCAGCATGGGCGCATTGAAGACGGTCGAGGGCTATCTCGACTCGGCCGACGTGGCGGGGGAAGCGTCCGTCGCATGGGGGCAAATCGCCCGGGACCTCGTCAAGACGAACCGCGATGAAATCGCCGCGGTTGCACCGAAGGCCGTCGCCGCCGCGCAGAAGGCGGAACTTCCAAAGGCTGCCATGCAGCCGTTGGCGGACGTTGGGAAGGCGCTGACAGCCGTTCCCGTGCCCGGTGACCAGGTGCGCTTTGAGCACATCGTCATTGACCGGGAGTTCCGCTCGGAGGGCGTGGCCGTGGCCGACGCCAACCGGGACGGCATGAAAGACATCCTCGTCGGCGACGTGTGGTATGAAGCCCCGGATTGGAAAGTGCGCGAAATACGGGCGCCCGAGAAATACGACCCCGCCACCGCGTACAGCAAAGCCTTTGCCTGCTTCCCCGCCGATGTGGACAAGGACGGGTGGACGGACCTGATTGTCGTCGGATTCCCCTCCGCGCCGGCGTACTGGTACCGCAATCCGGGCGGCGGCACGGAGCGTTGGCAGGAGCATCTGCTGGCCACCGAGGCCTGCGGCGAAACACCGCTCTTTGCCGACCTGCTGGGCGACGGCAAGCCGGCGCCCGTCTTTGCCATGAACGGCCGCATTACCTGGTTCCAGCCGGGACAGGACCGGACCACGCCGTGGCTGGCCTACCCGATGTCGCACATGCTGGACGCGTTCGCCAAGTTCGGGCACGGCACCGGCGTCGGCGACGTCAACGGCGACGGGCGCATGGACCTGCTCACCACCGGCGGCTGGTGGGAGGGGCCCGCGGACCGCACCCGACCGGACTGGGGCTTCCACAATGTGAAACTGGGGCCGGACTGCGCCGACATGATCGCCTTCGACGTCAACGCCGACGGCCGCAATGACGTCATCACCAGTTCGGCCCATGAGTACGGCGTCTGGTGGTTCGAGCAGAGCCAGGACGGGGCAGGCTTCACGCAGCATGAAATCGACAAGAGCGTCTCCGAAACGCACGCCCTGATCCTCGCCGACATCAACAACGACGGCCTGCCGGACCTGGTCACCGGCAAGCGGTACTTCGCGCATGGCGAGCACGATCCCGGCGCGCTGGAACCATCCGAACTCTTCTGGCTCGAACTCCAGCGTCCGGAGCCGGGCAAAGTGGAATACAAGAAACATCTGATTGACAGCGATTCCGGAGTGGGCACGCAGTATGAGGTGTGCGACTTCGATGAGGACGGTTTGCTGGACATCGTTGTATCGAACAAGAAGGGCGTTCACCTGTTTCTGCAAAAGAGGGATAAGTAACCATGAATAATTCAACACTGTCGCGCCGCAGTTTCATCGCGTCCGTATTGGCCGCATCGGCGGCGCCCGCCATTGTTCCCGCGCGGGCGCTCGGTCTGGACGGGACCGCTGCCCCCAGCGAGCGCATCACAATGGGCTTCATCGGCCAGGGCGGCCAGGGCTCGGGGCACCTGTTCGGCGGCTCCTGGACCTATGTGGCCGGCGGCTACCTCGGACGGAAAGAGGTGCAGGTGCTGGGCGTTTGCGACCTTTGGCCCCAGAAGCGCAACACCGCCAGGGAACGGGTCAACAACCACTACGCGCAACTGGCCGGGACGGGCACCTACAAGTCCTGCGAGGCCTACCTCGATTTCCGCGAGCTCATTGCGCGCCCCGACATCGACGCGGTGCTGATGGCGCTGCCCTTCCACCTGCATGCGCCCATGGCGATCATGGCGATGAAGAACGGCAAGGACGTGTACAGCGAAAAGCCGATCTGTATCACCGTCGAGGAGGGCCGCATCCTTGCGGAAACGCAGAAACGCTACCGGCGCGTCTACCAGGCGGGCACGCAGCAGCGCTCCGAGGCCGAATACGGCGGCAAGTTCCGCCGCGCCATTGAACTCGTCCGCAACGGCTACATCGGGCAACTGAAAGAGATCTACGCGTTCAGCCCCGGCGGCGGCTTCAGCGCCAACATGCAGGACGTGACCGCCCCCGGCACCCCCATCCCCGAGGGCTTCGACTGGGACCTCTACGTTGGGCCGGGCCCCTGGCAGCCCTACACCGGCGGCAACGCCAACTGCGGCCTCTTTTCCTACGGCGATCCCAACTGGGGACCGCACCACTTCGACGCAGTGCAGTGGGCGATCGAAAAGGAGCATCCCGGCCCCGCCGAACTGGACTATGCGGAAGACCATGCGGTGCTGCGTTACGAAAACGGCGTGGTCATTCACTGCTGCAACCATCCGACCGAGAAGGTCGGCGGGGTTGGCGGCGCCTGCTACATAGGCACCGAGGGTTATGTCGCGGCGGACCGTGAAAACATCGTGGCCAATCCGAAAGAGATTCTCAACGTCCAGCTCAAGCCGACGGACGAGCGCCCCTACAACAGCCCCATCCACGCCGGCAACTTCCTTGAATGCATCCGCACCCGCAAACAGACCATCTGCAACGCCGAGACCGCGCGCCACTCGATGAACCTGTGCCTGCTCGCAGGCATTGCCTCGCAACTCAAGCGCAAGATGGCCTGGGACCCGGTAAAGGAAGTGTTCCCGGACGACGAACAGGCCAACCGCCTGCTGTCCTACGCCAGGCGGTCGGGGTGGGAGGTCTGAGGCGGTGGAATTATCGGGGAAGCGTTCCCTATTACCATCATCACGAAGCCTTAGGGTTATCAGGAGTGAAGTTTTATGCGATATGTTCCATCAATGGGTCTTGCCGTGGGTGATGTCGACATCCATTCAGCACATGATCGTGAAACCGCTCTAGCCGATGTTAAGTCTGCCATTGACCAGAGGTGCGGGGCGTTCTACTTTCGGCGGAAAGAAGACCCACAAACGGGGTGTAGACTCATCTTTAGAAATCTGCGCTGTCAACGAGACGTGGCTCTGCAAGTAGAAGTAATTGCAGTCGATACGGAAGGAACGACTTTAAGAGTAACAGGATACTATAATATAATAATATATATTGCATGGACAAGTGTAGTAACAGGAGCAATACTCTTTATCTCGTTCAGTCAAAAAGATGTTCGTGCTTGGATTCTCGGTGGGATAGTGTTGATGTGCAGTGTGCTAGAAACTGCCTGGAGAATCCGAAAACAATACTACCAGTTAAAGGAACTTGTCACTTCATTGTCTTTACCGATGGAAACCAGGGACGCTTCCCCGATATCAGCCGAAGAACGAAAAATATCGTAAACATCCGCCTGTTGTGGCATGGTCTCCGGACCATGCCACTCATGCGACCGAAGGTCTCCTCTTCTCCGGATCATCTTCGTGATATTGACCCTGTTTCCAGAAGCGTTCTGTGCGGATGGCAATGGGATGCCGCGTGGGTTGCCAAAACCGGCGCGTGGCGGATGCACAGCGAAAGGCAGAGAAGACAGCGAAAGGAAGAGGAGACCTTCGGTCAGAAGAGCGTGGCGTGGTCTGGAAACCACGCCACAACCGGGAGGCTTCCAGCCTCTTTCTTTCAGCGTATTGCCCCCGCAGCGGGTGAATGAGGAATACGGAAAGGACCGCGCTTCTGCTTTGCCTTCCGTCCTTTGCGCGCACCACGGGCAGACGAAGAACGCGGCAGGATGTCGCGTCTACTTTGCAGGGAAAATGGGCACTTCCCCCATATCGGCTGAGGCAAGAGAAATTCTGAACGCGTTCTCCAGTCTTGGTCGCGCGCGCAGATTCCTGCATTCTCATTCTTGTCAGAGAGGCTGGAATCCCTGCGGCCTGCCGGCAAATTCAAGGACTTGGCAGTGGTTCTTGAGAAGCGCGCCCGGGCAGCCCTGAAATTGGCTGTTGTCGGAAAATCAGTTGAGACAATTAATTGCCGGGGTCAGACAGGATTTGAGGCCGGAATTGTGTCTTGAATGAAGAACGAAACCTTGACGCACGAGTTTGTGTCTACATACCATCTTGACCACTCATCCGTGGGAAGACGAACGAGTGCCATTGGGAATACCCGCGCACAGCAAAGGGCAGGACTGCACCATGGAACAATTCGAGTTAGAGAAGCGCGGCGGCGCCGCGTTGGACCCGCATCCTTCGACAATGCCTTCCGGTGCCGACAATACACCAAGAAAAGGTCACCGTCTCCTCGGCATCGACATGGCGCGTTCACTTGCCATCTTCCTTATGGTTGTCGAGAACTACAAGAACGCCATGGAGGCCCATGGTGCTGGACCGGCCTGGCTGGTCTGGTTCTTCTCGCATATTGAAGGCCGGGCGGCGCCGACCTTTGTGACGCTTATGGGCGTGGGCCTCGCGCTGCTTGCGCATAAGGCCCTGGAATCGGGGGACCCGGCGCTGCGGCGGGGGGACACATCGCGCATAATCAAGAGGGGGGTGTTTCTTGTCTTGTTGGGCGTCTTCAACTACCAGCTTTGGCCGGGAGACATTCTTCATTTCTATGGTTTCTACATGGCGCTGTGCGCCCTGGTCCTCTTCAGGCCTTCCTGGACGCTTCTGGCCTCCGCCGCAACAGTGATGGTTTTGGCCTACATTGTCAACCAGGTTTTCGACAGCAACGTCGGATGGGAAAACGGACACATCTGGTACAACGGGTACCTGACGCCCAGCGGCTTCGTCCGCAACACCTTTATGAACGGCTACCACCCGGTCTTCGCCTGGACCGCCTATGCCCTGGTTGGCATGTGGCTCGCCCGGCAGGCGATATTTGACAGGCAAGGGCGTCGCCGTTTCCTCGTCATCTTCATTCCCATCACCCTGGTGTTCGAAATCGCAATAAGTTTCCCGGACTTCCTCAGTTTCTTCTACAATCCCCACACGGGCGTGCCTTTCCTGGACAGCATGCTACAGCTTCTGGTTACCCGGCCCCGCCCGTTGATCATGTTGGAGCGCCAACTGGTCGCCATCTCCGCGGTTCTCGTGTGCCTAGAACTGGCGGACCGCTTTCGAACGTCGCGCATCATCGAGACCCTGGCCACCACCGGACGCATGTCCCTCACCCACTACCTCGCACACACGTTTCTCGTCCTGGGCCCCATGTTCCTGCTGGGGATACTGCAGCAAAGCCGGATGACCTCGTTCATTATAGCCTGCTGCTTTTTCGCCGCCGCCATGACGTTCTCGGTGTTGTACTCAAGACGGTTCAAACAGGGGCCGCTCGAAGCCCTTATGCGCCGCATCGCCGGGTAATTGGCCGGACAAGAGTCACTCGGTCCGGGGCTCGCAATGACCTGCCGTTGATTGTTGTGTTATTAATGACCCAATGCGCCCAGTGTGGTGAGTCATGCTGGCCGAGTCTTACGAACCAGTCGCCCAAATCACCAACACTGTCGTCTTTGCGAGGAGGACGCAGTCCGACGCGGCAATCTCTTGCTCGCACGAAGCTGAGGGTACAAGAGATTGCTTCGCTTCGCTCGCAATGACAGACTCTCGATTGCTGCCTTGTTTATGACGCGCCACATTAGGTGGGAAGCTGGACTGGGTGTTCGGCCATGACGCCGATGATCGTTATCAAGGCCGCGTTTACGGGCGCTTCATTGGCTGCGGCGTACTTCTTAAATTCCACGTGGCCATCCATGTAGAGGACGTTGGCGCCGCCGGGGAGATGGTTGAAGGCAGAGGGCGTGTTGGCCACGAGGTCGAACATGATCCACACGGAGGACTGGGAAACGTTGGCGCTGCCGGCGTTGTTGATGTCGGTGATGAGGAAACGCTCAATGCCGTCCCGGAGCCGGTAGACGGTGTTGCCGCCGCCATTGCCGCTCCCCGCGGGCTCGTTCAGGCCGGCGGCCAGCATGTCCACGTCTTGGTCCGCCGCCGTGAGGTTGCCATGCCTGGCGCAGCCGCTTCCCTCGTAGAACAGGGGGGTGTCCGCGTTCGAGAGGGTTGAGAGGAGCGCCGCGTTGACCTGCCGCGGCACGATGGGGTTGACCGGAAGGCTCTCGGGAGCCGGAATGCCCACCTGGGAAAACAGGGTGGTCAGGGTGTTTGAATAGGGTTCGCAGTCCGCGGAGGCTGCCCGGTCAAAAACCCAGCCGAAATAGGCGTAGCTGTTGTCCACCGAGCGGGCGCAGCGGCTGCGGTTGATGGCCATGTAGCCCATGCAAAACTCCTTGGTCGCGTCGTTCTTGGAGGCAAGCATGGCGGACGGCAGTTCCGCCTTGGAGGGGCAGAAGACGAGCATGGGGTCGGTCATGTATTCCGGGTACACGAGCGGCAGGCAGGGGCCAATGTCGAAAGCGCCATGGAAACCGCCGGGCGCGTCCGGGTCGCCGGGCGTTGCGGGGTAAGCGCCGGCCTGCATCGGCGGAAAGGAACCGCGGGCCTCGTTCGCGTACATCTTGAAAACCAGGCCCCACTGTTTCAGGTTGTTCTGGCAGGAGGAGCGCCGGGCGGCCTCCCGCGCGCGGGCAAGGGCCGGCAGCAGAATGGCCGCGAGAATGCCGATAATCGCGATGACCACCAACAGTTCGATAAGCGTAAAACCACGTCTCTTCATGGCTGTCATTCCTCTTGCCAGTAAATACCGCCCAACCGCAGGCCCGATGACAACACCCCGGACCCTGCGGCAAATGCGCCACTGGAAAGACACATCCGGGGGTATTATCGCCCTTTCGGGGAAAACTGTTCCAATACAGGGCCGTCCCCGGGCGATCAAGGAGCCGTAATGGCCTCGCCCCCTGGTCCGGTATTGCCCTCGATCCGAACGTTGGTGCTGTATTCCACGCGCACGGGTTTCTTGTTGGCATCGAATTGGTTTCGCTGTATCAGCACATCATCGGCGCCCTCCACCTGAATGGCGGACTCCGTGCTGGCACCGACAAACTGGTTGTCCTCGATGAGGATATGCTGGTGCAGTCCGGATTCGGTGGGCTTGTCGCAGGATACATTGATGGCAATGGAAGACACGCTGCCGGGGCCGCCCTTGAGGCCGCCGCAGTCAATGATCCGGTTGCGCCGGATGGTTACGTTCTGCGAGGCGGCCCCCTCATCCCAGCCACCCTCCGCGCCCACATGGATCGCGGTGAGCGTCGAGTTTTCGATGGTGCATCCTTCGATAAGCACGTCGCGTGTCTTCACCAGAAACGCGCGCGCCCGGTGCGTTCGCACCTGGCAGTCGCGGATGATCAGCTTTGGCAGGGCCGAGACATTCATCAACTGGTAATCCGGGCCGCCTTCCGGAAGGGCCGCGTCGAACTCAATGACCCAACTGCGCTTGTCTTCGTCCAGCGTGGCGCCGACCACCTTGCGCGTGGAGAACGGCTTCAGTGTGGCGGCGCTCACCAGTTCCATGGTCTCGCCGGGCAGCGGACAATCGTTGGACAGCGCGTGAAGCGTGCTTTGTTTCTTCACATAGGCCCGGCAGCGGGTGTCGGACAACTTTTCCTTGACGGTCTGGTAGTAGCCGTGCACATTGGAACAGTCGTCTCCCTGCCCCTCGAACTGGCATGCGTCGTAGAGGATGGTTCCCGTGCAGGAGGTGAAATGGGTCGCGTCGGTGTTTGTTGACACCAGTTCCCCCGCACGCGGCACTATGCGCAGCCGGTGCATGGTCAAGTTTTGAATGCGGTGTCCCACCACCCCCATGCCGGGATGGCTGTGAATGGACACATCTTCCAGCACGATGTCCTTTGAATAGCGAATCATGATGCCGGCCGCGCCATGCGCGGAATGCTGGGCTACCGCATACTGGCCCAACTCGCCCGGGTCGCATTTTCCAAAGAAACAAAACGTGTCACCGGAGAGGGCTTTGCTGCCGGGCCCCCAATGCTCGGTGCCGGTATAAACGCGCCGCACCGGATCCCATTCACGCAGCAGAAAGACGCACAGCTTGCCTTTCGGCATCGGAAAACGCTCCTCAAACTGCACATCGTAACGGCCCCGCTCCACATTGATGATCTTGCCCGTGCTGAAGGGCATCCGCTTGTGCTCAATGGTCAGGCCGCGCAGCGTCACCGTATCGCAGTTGTCCAGCGTCACCGGTTGATACCAGCCATCCTGCAGCAGTGTCGCTCCGTCCGCACGGACCGTCAGATTCTTGGCACCCGTGAAATCAAGGATGCGCACGTGCGGAAAATCGGGCTGATACAGCACCCGCTGCGGGTCGTTGCCATAGGCACCGCCAATAACGTCATTCATCAGTTTCACGGCCGCGTCGTCCTCCACGTCATACACGCCGGGGGGAAGGACCAGCGTGGTGTCCGCATGTTCCCGGCAATATTGTGCGGCATCACGCAGGGCGGCAAGGTCGTTCCGGCCGTCATTCGGAATGGCGCCGTAATCCAGCAACGATACCTCTGCGGCGACAGCGCAAAAAGAGAACAAGCACATGGCCACTAACATGATCTGTTTCATACTGTTCGTCCTTACGACTTTGAAATCGCGCCGACTGCTGCCTTCCCGGGCCACGCACATGATGACCTTCCTGACGGCATCCAATCCGCTTATTCATCTCAGTTTACGGGAATGACCCAATGGCCGGCAATGATCGGGACGGTCCAGGGCCGGGGCAGGCACCGGCACCTGCCAACCACCTGAATCTGGATGCAATTCCATGCGCGCCTTTCCCCCACCCCATATGGGCCGTTGTTCATCCCACGGGCGCTCTTGTGCGGCCAATTGTCAAACCGCCAAGCACGTTCGCAGACTTTGCCGACGGCCGGTGCGCGGTTCCGGCTCTGCCCAACACATTGACGCTCACCCCGTCAGGTAGTACAATTCCGTCATGAAGGTTACTGCGTACTTCAATGCGATGCGAACTCGTCCCGACCGCGCAGGTATTCAGATGGCATGGATTGAGCGGGCGGTTTTCAATCCGAGCCATGAGGAAACGCAAGCGGACGGACGCATCCGGCGATGGGCCAGAATACCCGAAGCAGGCGGGCGTTGGTTGCGCGTGATCCTTCTGGAAGACGGCGAAACACTTCACAACGCCTTTTTTGACCGGCGATTCGAGGAGAAATAGCATGCGTGTCAGTTACTTTGAAGACACCGACACCCTCCTTGTCACCTTCAGCGACAGCCCGGTAGCGGACTCAACGGATCTCAATGAGGACACGCTGGTTGACATGGACGACCAGGGCCGGATTGTGGCCATCACGATCGAGCATGCCGCGGCGCAAACCGACATCCGCGAATGCTCCTTCGCCTATCCCCCCACCTGCTCGAAGACGCCATAAAGGGGGGGGGCGCCAGAGCCAAAGAAATAGGGTCATTGCGAGGAGGACGCAGTCCGACGCGGCAATCTCCTGCCCGCGTCAGGCTGTGATTACAAGAGATTGCCGCGCTTCGCTCGCAATGACGGACTCTTCGCTTCGCTCGCAATAACGGACGTCAACAACTTGGAGTAAACGAAGTATGCGTATGGGTGCTTTAATCGTTGCCGTCATGATTTGCATGTCTTCCGCCCCCGCCCAGGGGGATTGGCCGGCGTGGCGTGGTCCGACGGCGGACGGCGTAAGCGATGCGAAGGGGCTGCCCATTCGTTGGTCGGAAACAGAGAACATCGTCTGGAAAACGGGCATTCATGACTTCGGCCATTCCACGCCCGTGGTGTGGGGCGGCCAGATTTGGCTCACCACGGCCAAGGAGGATGGAACGGCGCTCTACGCGATCTGCGTTGACCTGAATTCGGGCAAGGTCATCAGGGACATTGAAGTGTTCCGCCCCGAAAAGCCGCAGGCGATCAACGCGCTCAACTCGTATGCGACGCCTTCGGCCGCCATTGAAGCGGGGCGCGTCTATGTCCACTTCGGCACCTTTGGCACGGCATGCATCGACACCGCGTCGGGCGAAGTCTTGTGGCGGCGCACGGATTTGAACTGCGACCACATGCAGGGGCCCGCATCCTCGCCCGTCCTTTTCGAAGACCTGCTCATACTCACGCTCGAGGGCGTGGACAAGCAGTTCATGGCGGCGTTGGACAAGAAGACCGGTGAATCCGTGTGGGTGTACAACCGTCCGGCCGATATCTACACCCCCGATACCAAGCCTGTTTTTCGCAAGTCCTATCAGACGCCGGCGATCATCACCGTCAATGGAAACCCGCAACTGGTGAGCAACGGCGCGCTGCTGGTCACAGGACACGAACCGCGGACGGGCAGGGAAATCTGGCGGGTCCGTTACGGGGTTGACAGCACGATTTCGAGCATTGTCCAAGGGCATGGGTTGCTGTTCGTGAACACCGGCGGCCATCCCGGTGAAAGCGAGTTCTGGGCAGTTCGCGAGGGTGGCGCGGGGGATGTGACAGACTCGCACGCGGTCTGGAAGATGACCAAGGACACCCCGTTTCAGTCCTCGCCCGTGCTGGTGGACGACCTGCTCTATACGGTGACCGACGAAGGTGTGCTGACCTGCATGGAGGCCGCCACGGGAAAGCCGGTCTGGTCCCAGCGCCTGAAAGGCAAATATGGGTCCTCGCTTCTGGCCACCGCCGACCGGATCTATCTCCCGAACATGAAGGGCAAGACCACCGTGTTCGCGCCGGGACGGGAGTACCGCGAATTGGCGGTCAACCAACTCGATGGCGAATTGTGGAGCTCACCGTCCGTGGCGGGAAAGGCCCTGCTGCTTCGCACGAAGACCCATCTGTACCGGATCGAGCAGAAGGATTAGTGGCGCAATATGTGCCCCTGAAAAGGACTTCCCAAAGGCAGGGAAGTACGGACGGCTTACCCGTATGCCACGCTTTCCTTCCGACACGCACGCCTGACTGAAATCGCCTACACGCCCAGCCCGGTGGTCACTGTGCCGATGATGCTCGCGACACCGCCATTGGCCGGCGCCGGACCGTTCTGCTGGTATTTCTGGAATTCGCAGTGTCCGTCCATGTAAAGCACATTTGCCCCGCCGGGGACATGGTTAAAGTCCTTGGTGTTGGTGGCAAGGCGGTCAAACATGACCCAGATGCTGCTCTGCGCCTGCGCCGAGGCTCCCGCGTTGTTGATGTCGGTGATCATGAACCGCTCTATGCCCTCGCGCAGCCGGTACACGGTGTTTCCGCCGCCGTTGCCGCAGGGACAGTCGGAGTCCGTGTTCCACGAGGACAAATCGACATCGCTGTCGACGTCCTTCTCAATGCCGGGGCCGTTGTTAATGTGCGGAAGCAGCACCTGCATTACCGTATAGCCAACCTGCTTGGGACCCGTAAGGGTGCCGATGGGGGCGGGCAGCGACAGGGAGAGGGTCGGGTACTGCGTGTCGGCGCGGTCGACCACCCAGCCCAGGTAGGTGTAGCACGTGCCCGCCGAGCCCGCGCAGCGCTGCAGGTCGTCGGCCATGTAGCCAAAGCAGCTCTTGCCGTCGGAAAACTCCGAAAACTTCGGGGTGTACTGGGAGGACGACGGGCAGAACGCAATCTTGGGATCCGTAACGTATTCGGGATACATCGCGACGGGGTCCGGTCCCGGCATCAGGCTGAAACCTATGGAACTCGACCCCGTTGTCGGTGCGGCGGCGGAGTTTCCGGGATCGTAAAAGACGGGGCGCCCCGCATCGCGGGCGAGCACCGGCGGGAAGGACTGTCCCTTCGACTCGCCGTTGTACATCTTGAACACAATCCCCCACTGCTTGAGATTGTTCTGGCAACTCGAACGCCGCGCCGCCTCCCGGGCCCGGGCCAGCGCCGGCAGCAGGATCGCCGCGAGAATGCCGATAATCGCAATCACCACCAACAGTTCAATCAGCGTAAACCCATTGCGCCTTCCAGCATTCATGATTCCTGCTCCTTCTTGCTTCCCATGCCCAGACGCCGCCCGCCGCAAATGACAACCATGGGATAAGTGTATAGCAGAAGTGACCATTTGGCAAGGCCTTCATGGAAACTGCGCGCAGGCCCCTATCCGCCGCTTTCCGCCCGCCGGCGCCCCTGACAGAAGCGTCGTTTATGCACAAGCGGGCGGTCACTGTGTTTCACCTGGCCCCCGGCCGCCTCACGGCATGGCTATCCGCACAACGTGCACGGCGAAGGGTTCGTAGCTGAGTTCGAACGTCTTGGTGTCCGCCGTCAAGTCTTCCGGAAGACGGTTCTCGAACAGAACCTCGACCTTTTCGAGCGGCCGGGGGAATTCATAACCGACCTTGAGAACGGCGTCGTCCACGTTGGCGGTTAGCAGGACATAGCGACCATCGGGCGCGCGCTTCAGGAGCGTGCGGAGGGGCGTGGCGGTCGGGGCCTTTCCTTCGATCTTGAGCGTGTAGGGCGCGTCGGGGCCAACCGTTGGCGAGAGAATGGCGGGGACGAGTTCCGTGAGCTCGCGGTTGACCTGGGCGGCGGTGTCCCAGAGCGCCTTCGCATTAATCAGCTGGAGCGGCGTGGCCGGTGTCGGATGGGGTTGGCCCTCCTGGCGCGGACTGGGCGTGTAGTGCGGCAGCGGATTGGGCGACATGCCAATCACGGCCCCGTCGCGCGGGATATAACTGTCCCAGATGAAGTACACGATGCCTGTCGCGCCTTGGATAACGCCGGCATACACGCACGCGCGCAGCTGTTCCGGCGTCGGGTGGCGGAATGGAAAGGCCTGGCCGTACGCGCCGGGCTGATCGAACGCCCCCACGATGAGCCAGACCGGTTTCTGCTCCCTGACATCGGCCACGGCGAGGGAAACGGTCTGCGGGATGCCGTTGGGGTCGGCGCCAATCGAAACTGAACGTCCGGTGTGGTTCATGACGGGATAGTTGTCGTGGCAGGAAATATCGCCGGCGGAGTTCCATTTGAGCCACCATGTGGTTGCAGGAGGCATGATCCACGGAGCGTCGTTGACGAACACCGGCAAGCCCGGCGCTACCGCGTGCACCTTGTCGCGGTAGGCCGTGAACTTGGCGAAGAGTTCGTCCATGTCCCTGCTGCCAAGTCCGCCGATGGGCTCGTCCATCCAGACATTTCCCAGCAGGTTCGGATGTTCCCTGATCACGGCCAGCTTCTCCTCCGCAATCTCGCCCATAGGGATAATCTGCATGCCGAAGGACGCCCCAACTTCGAGCGCCTTCACGGGGTCGGCCGCCCACGGCCACACGGTGTTGTAACCGGCCGCCTTGAGCACGGCCCAGTCGCATTCGGAGTCATAGTACTTGCCGGGCAAAGGCGCGCCCCACGTGCCAATCTGAAAGAACGACTTGTCCGGGTCGTACGCGGACAGCGGGCGGCCCTGGCGATCGGTGTGCGGGACACCGCCGCGGTACACGGTCTGGACAGCATTGAACTCCCGCTGGCGGTTCAACACGTCCTCGGCGGGGTCGGCGCTGGCGGTCAGGCCGAACAACACGGCGGCAAGACCGGCATATATTCCGGTGCGGTGTGAGGAAACCATGCTTGTCTCCCAGGTCCGTTGTCCAGTGCGAAAAAGACACTCGCAGCGTCGCCACAGGCCGGCGCGAAACCCGCCTGCCGACATTTCTGAAACGCAGTGCGCCCGTCCATTGTACACGCCCATGGCGCGCAAATTGCTTTGTTGCTCTTCGCAGTTTCAGAATGCGTCCGTGGTTTGGGTATTCTATTCCGGCCTTATGACCCCAGCCATCTGGTCCAGGACGATAAAGAACAGGATCTTCGCCATGCCGCATGTCAGTGACCGATTAAAGCCATCGCGTTTCCTCTGCCTGCTTTTGGGCCTGTCTTCCATCGCCGCGGCCGCCGACCGGGTGCCCCCGTTACCCGACCCCTGCGTCGGCCGTCCGCAGGACGGCGGCATTAGCGCGGGCGAGATGCGCAAACTGGTCGAGGATGACTGGCTGCTCTCTTTAAAGCGCCCCGTCACGACCCAGTCGGACGCGGCCGGCGCCTGTGACGGCGTCAAGAACGGGGCATATGGATTCCACACCAACCAGGAACCCAACCCCTGGTGGCAGGTGGACTTGGGCGAAGAGCGGGTTGTCGGGCGGATGGTGGTGTACAACCGGCTGGACTACGCGCCCGGTTTGCACAATGCCGACACGCTGCAGGTATTCGCCTCCGCCGACGGCAAAGACTGGACATTGTGCCACGACAATCAGGGTCGGCATTTTGGGGGAATCACTGGCGCGCCTCCGCTCGAGGTCGGCTTCGGTGAACAAGGATTGAAAACACGGTTCATACGACTTGTGATTCCCAGTCCCGCGCCGATTTTCCTCCACCTGGACGAGGTCGAGGTGTACGCCCCCGGTGACGACACGACCAACATCGCGCTGGGCCGGTCTGCGGACCAGTGCAGCCTCAGTCCCTGGTCCACAAAGAAAATCGACATTCAGGTGAAGTATCCCGTGACGACGTATCTTGACCGCGCCCGCAAGGAAGCCGCGCGCCTGCGCGGGCAGGGCGTTGACGTTTCACAGGCAGTGGAAGAACTGGACAGCGCGGCCGCCAGGCTTGCCGGCCTGTCGGCAGACGCGCCGGAGGAAACCCTGCGCGTGCTCTATCTTGATATTCGCTGGAGCCTGCGCCGGATGGTGCTGGCCAATCCGCTGCTCGATTTCGACCAGTTGCTGTTCGTCAAACGCTTCACCCAGGAGACCTATCCCGATGTCTGCCTGAACCACATGCCCTGGGTTTCCAAGCCCGGCGGCGATATCTGCGTGCTCAAGCCCGCCACCGAGGGCGGCGCGCTGTTCAGCGCGCTTGCCGAGCCCTCGCCGGAGAACCCTGAACGGCCTGTCGCGACGGTGCGCACCCTGCTCAACAAGGCGCTTGGGCCGGGCCATGTGCACGGACTTGACCTGTGGTTCGGGGGTAACCGGGTCGTGTTCGGTTATGCCCGCGCGAAGAGCGAGAACCCGCCCGAGGGCTGGCTGGACCGCTCCCAAAGCTACCGGTTGCGCCGTGAAGAGGAGCCCATTCATCTGTTTGAGCTGCGGCTTGAAGACGGGAGTGTCCGCCAGCTGACTTCGGGCGAATGGAGCGATCTGGACCCGACCTATGCGCCCAACGGCGACATCGTGTTCGTCTCCGAACGCTGCGGCACATCGCTGCAATGCAACGAGTACGACAAGGACGAGACAAGCTGCAACCTGTATGTCATGCGCCCCGACGGGAGCGGCATTCGCCGGCTCAGCGCGAACAAGGACGGGGACTATCTGCCGCACTGCCTGGACAACGGCATGATTGCCTACACGCGCTGGGAGTACCAGGAGCGCAGTTGGGCGTTCATCCAGTCCATATGGGTGATCAGGCCCGATGGAACCGGAGCCGACGCGCTCTTCAAGCAGCACTTTGCAAATCCCTGGGCGCTGGAGGAGGCCCGTTCGATACCGAACAGCCACAAACTGGTGGCGATTGCGGCGGGGCACCACACCCTGCCTGTTGGGCCGCTGGTCACGGTGGAGCACGGCATGGGCGTCAACGAGCCGCGCGGCATAGGCATCGTCACGCCGGGGCTCCTGCCGCCGGAAGGGGGAATGGACGGCGTTCCCGTGCCCGAAGGCGGAACGGATGACCAGGACGGCTTCTACGGCACGCCCTGGCCCCTGTCCGAGGACTCTTTTCTGGCCGCCTACACCCACGGAACCAAGCCCGGCGAACCCACCGGCTACGGCCTGTACTTGGTTGATGTGCACGGAAACAAGGAACTGCTCTATCGCGACCCAAATATTTCCTGCTTCTATCCCATTCCGCTGCGGCCCCGGCCCGTCCCCCCCGTGCTGCCAGACACAACCAGCATGGCGGCGACACAGGCGACCTGTTACGTGAGCAACATCGCCCAGGGCAGTAAAGATGTGCCGCCGGAGACTATCCGCTACCTTCGGATCGCCGAACCCATTGGCTGGCCCTATGACAACGAGAACGGCGGACAGCGCTACGGTGAGGACCACCGCTACGGCGGGCCGGGCGCCGAGCGCAAGAATCTGACCAACTGGACGCCGGTGCGCATACTGGGCGACGTGCCGGTCAGGGCCGATGGAAGCGTGCACTTCCGGGTGCCGGCCGATACGGCCGTGTATTTCCAGCTCCTCGATGAAAACCGCATGGAATTGCGGCGCATGCGCTCCTTTGTCAGTTTTCAGCCGGGCGAGTTGCGCGGGTGCGTCGGATGCCATGAGACCCGGGCCAGCGCGCCGGATTCGCCCGCTCAGAAATCCGCGGACGCGCTGGCGTCCAAACCGGACACGCTGATTCTTCCGCCCTGGGGAGACCGTCCCGTCAGTTTCCTGCGGGACGTGCAGCCCGTGCTGGACCGGCACTGTACCCGCTGTCATGCCGGGCTTGACCCGGCGGGCGGGCTGGACTTTTCCGGGGGCCTTGTCAGCCACGATGAGGAGGTGGCGGGCTACGGTCACAACCGGGCGTTCGAAACCATGCTCGCCAACAATCTTGTCGCCCTGTCCCCGGCGCGCATGCAGGACGCCGGCATAACGCCCCCGTTTGCCTACGGCGCGCGCAAGAGCCGATTGATCACGGCGCTGAGCGACGGCAAACACGCGGAAAGAGTGGATCTTTCCGAGGAGGACCGGCTGCGGCTGGTCATGTGGGCCGACGCCAACGCGCCCTACCATGACCAGTTTGTGAACAAGCGGCCGGAAAGGCCGGCCTATGACCCTGCGGCCGACCGGGAGCTGCTTGAGGCGCTGCGTGAGGTTCACGGCCGGCGTTGCGCCTCATGCCATGAAATTGACAAGATAACCCGCCTGGACTGGGTCGACCTTGAGCGTCCCGAGCGAAGCCGCTTCCTGACGGCACCCTTGGCGGGTTCCGCATGGGCAGGGAAACGATGCGGCGAGACGGTCTACCCTGACCGGAACGACGCGGACTATGCTCGGGTTCGCAGCCTTGTTTTCGACGCTGCAGCCAAGGCCTGGGAAAACCCGCGCCGTGACTTGGCGGCACTGAACCGGCCGGCGTGGAGCAATTGATGCGCGAACCTCTCCAAAACAAAGCCTTCTCCTGGCGCGAGGCGGTGCTGCTCGCGCTGGTGCTGGCGCTCGCCCTCGGCGTGCGGCTGTCATGGCTGGGTGAATACAGCCAGGGCCCGGAATACCGCCACCCACTGTATGACCCGGAATACAACGCCTACTGGGCGCGGGGGCTGGCGGCGGACGCATGGACGCCGCCCGAGGGGGTGAATGACCCGGAGATTCGCACCACGCCCTACGGACGGCCGCCGGGCTATCCCTTCTTCCTTGCCGGGGTCTACACGCTGTTCGGTGTGAATGACTGGGCGCCGCGTCTCGTGCATACTGTGCTGGGCCTGGTCAATGTGCTGCTGCTCTTTTCGCTGGCCCGGGTGCTGTTCGGCCCGCTCGCCGCGCTCCTGTCCGCGCTGTTGATGGCGCTGTGCTGGGCCTTCCCGTACTACGAGGCCCAGTTGACCTATCCGGCGGTGGTCGTCTTTTTGCTGCTGCTGTCCATGCGCCTGATTGCCTCATGGGCGCATCGCCCCCGGATAGCGCCCGCGCTGGCGCTTGGCGTGCTGCTGGGGCTTTTCGGCCTATTTCGGCCGAACGGCCTGCTCTTCCTGCCCGTGCTGGCCGGATGGATGTTCTGGGCGGCGAAACGGCGCGGCCTCTCGCGCCGGGCGCTTCCCGCGGTCATCCTGCTGCTGGTCGGGGCCGCGGCAACCATTGCGCCGGTGTTCATTCGCAACTATCGGGTCACCGGTGATTTTGTCTTTATCTCATCCTACGGCGGGCTGAACTTCTACGTGGGCAACCATCCCGATGCGAGCCTTGTCGAGCCGCGCCTGCCGGAATTGAAGGAACTGGCCGGTGTCGAGAACTGGTCCTGCTTTGACTATCCGGCCATTGTGCGCGGCCTGGGCCATAAGC
>CAIUWO010000758.1 GCA_903902895.1 Candidatus Hydrogenedentota bacterium
CGTGCCAAATTGCGTTTCCCGGTCCACTTTCTTCTCCGCTTTGAAACCCGAGCCGTCCGCCTTCATCGGCCCCAGACTCGCCGCGCCGCCGGCATTGAGGAGAACAGCGATACCGTTTCCGTCCGTGCATTCGATGTACAGGCCGCGTCTGGATTTCCCGGAGGGCAACGCCATGCGGCCTTCGAGGATGACGCCCTTTTCTGCGGGCAACACGGGGTCGAGCGCCACCAGTGCATCTTTGGACGCGGCGTCAAAGGAAGGCATGTTCACCCAGATGGCCTCACGCTTCATGCGCTCATTGCCCGGCCACCAACCCAGCCGCATGGTTCCCTCATCGTCGACAACGGCGCATTTCAGCGGCGCGCAGGACACGCGGCCGTCGCGGGCGATGGAGTGGTGGTTTACGAGCAGCCCGTCCGGACTCGGGAAGAATCGGGAGAAGTAGGTGTGTCCGGAGAGGAGGCTGTAGTTCTTGGAAGCCTTTCGGAAAGGCCCTTCGGGGCTGTCGGCGAGCAGCGTGACCATGATGCCACCGGTCCCGAACATCATGCAGTACCGGTCACCGACCCGTTCAACCGCGCCGACCTCACCCTCACCCACGCCGATGACCTTGGGCGGTTCGAGGGCATGCCATGTCACACCGTCATCGGACTCACCGAATCCAAAACGGCCGCCGGTGTTCTTTTTGGGTGTGGCCGTCCAGTAGCCGTAGAGCCCGCCGCCGGGACGGGGCAGGGTCCAGATGCAGTCCCAGCGTCCATTGGGTTCGTACCAGCGTTCGTCCTGCACAAATTCATATTCCTGTCCAAGGCGCTGCCAGTGCACGAGGTCGGTGGATTGGGCGAAGAAGATGGTTTGGCGCGGCCCCTTCCATTCGGAGAAATTCATGAAGAACTTGCCGTCTTTGTCGAAGTTCGGCGATTGCCAGGTCGAGCCCGTTCCCATCCAGGTCACTCCGGGACCTTTCGTCAGGATCGGACCGAGTTCGGTCCAAGAGACACCGTCGGGTGATGTTGCGGTGGATATGTTGTCCCATTGGCCGTGGGCGTTGGCGAGATAATAGAGGTGGTAGGTTCCGTCGCGGTGGAACAGCCACGTGTCCCACATGTTTCCTGTCTGGGGAAGCCTTGCCTTGTAGAAAATGTTCTGGTCGCCCGGTTTCACCGGCTCGACGGGTCGGGAGCAGACCAGGTAGCCGGTCTTACCATCCAGCACCAGGCGCCCGTTTTCCACCCGTGCGCCGCCCACAAGTTCCGCAACGGGAAAGGCGCCCATGACGTCGTCCGCCGTGCCGTTCTGAAAGTTCCACCACGCCCGCGGTGTCGGCACAGAAACGATGCCCGGCTTCAGCGCCCGTATGGTCTCGGTACCCAGTGCGGTATCGTAAACGCGGGCATCCTCCATGGTCCCGGCAAGAAAACCTATTTCGCCCATCGAGCCGACATAGCGCAGTCCGAGAAGCACCTTGGCGTCGTCCCCGAAGGATTGGGGGGACTCCACCACATAACGTGCATATTCCACGCCGTCCCGGTAGAGGGTGACAACGTTTCCACGGTATGCCGCGGCAATCTGGACGATCGCGGTGGCTGAAGCGTGTTCCACCGGCCAGGCGGACTGGTCCGCAGGCGTCCGCTTGAAGAAGTCGCTTCCGGCCATCCACTTTGCCGCCGCCCGTTCGCCGAATACTATTGCGTCGAAATGTTCGGCCGCATCGATTAGCGACAGCACGGCACCCCCCTGCTGCGTCAGATTGTCCAGACTGACCCAGGCGACAAGGGTCTTGTCCATCAGGGGCGGCGTGCGCTTTTCTTCGGCGGTTGCCCTTGTGCCCGAAACCAGCACGAACGCAATCAACGCATAAATCGGGAGGATCCGTCGTTGACACTGCTTTGGCATGGCTTTTTCTTTCTCTTGGCCGCGCGGACTGTGTGCTTTATTTACTTGGGAGCCTTGACCATGTCAACGATACCCAAGTCGATCCTCTGGCCGCCCGTGGTCTGGGTGCAGTGTATGGCAAACACGTGTTTGCCCGGTTCCAGGGGCGTTTTGGCCGAAACGGGGGTCGGCTCGTATTCGGTGCTGTATCCGGTCGCTTTTGCCGCACGCTTTCCGTCGATGAACACCTCGGCGTCCTCGTCGTGGAACAGGTTGAGTTGGAGCTCTTCGTATTTGCCTTCAGGAATGGTGATTTCTCCGCGCAGCCAGATCTCCGGGGTGGTCCACTCGGTCTTGACGTCGAGGCCGGGTGTGCCCTTGCTGCCGATGGGACCCATGCCCTTTTCCCATTTTCCGTCCTTGAATTTGGGCGCGTTCCAGAATTCGCTGGGTTTCTCGGTGGTGTAGCGCCATTCTGTCGCCCCTGGGGCCACGACTGTCTTGGCCACCGGCGGTGCGGGGAGGGGAGCCCAGGGGCCGTTGGCCTTGGTCTTGTCGCGGGACGCCCACTTCTTCCACACCTCGGTATCGTAGAGCATCTTGATGAAGATGCCGCCGATGACCGGCCGCGAGTGCATCCGCGCCGTGTCCGGCTTGTCGGTGAAATACAGGTCGGTCAGCCCAACGCGCTTTTCGGCCACATTGAAGAACTCGTAGATCGGTCCGGTGATTGCGTCGAAGTCTTCCTTGTTGCCCGTCAGGCAGGCGGTCCAGAAGGCCCAGTCGGTCTTGCTCCAGTAGGCCTGGCGTTCCCCCGGCGCCTTGTGCTTGCGCCCGTCCAACGGCAGGCCGAAGGTGTCGATGTTCCTGCGGTAGAACGCCATCTCCTTGCGCACCGCCTCCTCGGGGAAGAGGTTCATGCCGAGGATCTTGTCCCAAACCATGTTGTACTTGGAACTCCATGTGCCCGCCTGATCAAAGGCAAGACGGAAATGGTCGCCGTCGTCGGCCACCTTAACCCATTCCAGCGCGTACTGTCTGGCCAGTTTGGTGAACTCTTCGCCGACAGCCTTGTCGCCCGTCATGGCGGCCAGTTTGCCGAAGGCGCCCAGGGCACAGATGGACTTGACCGACAGGTTGGCGTTGTGCGCCAGATGGCCTGCGAAGTCGTCCGTGCAGAGCTGGTTCTCCGGATCGAAACCCTTGTCCTTCAGGTACCCGGCCCACTTGGTCAGTGTCGGCCAGTACTTCATGGCGAAGTCCGCATTGCCCTCCACCTGCGCCACCGCCGCCACCAGCAGCAGCATGTTGCCCGTCTCCTCAACCGGCATGCCGCCGTCACTCTGGGCACCGCCGTAGACCTGTCCGTTGCCCTGCGGCCACGTGCCCACATCGTGCGGGGCGTTGGGCCATTTCCAACCCGGCGAACTGGCATATTCCAGCACGGGGATCAGCATGGCGCGGGCCAGCGTCGGGCTGATCAGCAGCGGCAGCGGCGCCTGCGGGTAGAACACGTCCACCGTGCCCATGCAGCCGTTGCTGGTGTTCTCCTTGCAGAAGAAGAGGGGTTGGCCGTTGGCGTCGGCCACCACCTTGCTCGCGGCGAGGGACTGACGGTAGGCCAGTGCGCCAATCCACGCGTATTTCGGACCGCCCGCCTTTTCCAGGTCGGCCATGAACTCCTTGTCGAAGGCGTCGCAGCGCGCCTGCAACGTGTCGTATTCCGCCGTCGACTTCTGAAGAAGGCCGGCAATTCCGTCACCGTCTTTCTTCCAATAGGCCTTGAGCGGTTCACGGAAGAACTGGACCGAGTCGATGTCGTCGTAGGCAAGGATCAACCAGCGTGTGACGGGCTGCGCGCCCACTTTGCCTGCGGGGAAGGTGACGGACAGTTTGGCTGCGGCCTTTTCCTCTTTTGCTTCCCTGCCCGGAATGGGTTTGTCGTCTTCGGCGGAAAGGATGGCGAGATTGCCCTGCTGGGATTTGGGCACGGCCACATACTGGTAACCCCAGTTGATGCGGACCTGGTCGCCCTTCATGCGCAAAACCGGCTGCTCCACGGAACCTGCCTTCATTGCATCGATGTCGCCGAAGGTTTCGGTGGCACACATAACCCGCTCGGTGGCCGGGTTGTTGACTGCCAATTCTGCCCGGTTGTCGTAATAAATGGTGACGTCATGCTCCTTGCCGTCGGTCGCCGACACCTTCCAGGTCAGATAGGTCACGGGGCGGGACAGGATCATCAAGTCTTCGGCCAGCAGCGGAGTCAAGAAGGAAAGCGTTACCGCGACGCCCGCGCCCTCAAAGCGGTAGGTCACCACGCAGGGCATCACCGTCAGGGCGGTCTGTTCGAGCGCGGGGAGGTCCTTGTCCGAGTTGCCCATGAGCCTGTATGTCACACCGTCAACACGGACCGTGCTCGTTAAGCGGTGTTGCGCGCCCGTCCAATGGACGGTTTCCGCGTCGGTCAGCTTGTCCGCCGGCGACCAGACACTGAAATAGGGGTCCACCGCCACCAACGGCACGGCGGGCGCCCGGAGCGGGACGGGCGCGGACTGCGCCCCGGCCGCAGCGGTGATCAGGCAGGCACACATCGTCACAAGTGACAGTCCAACACGCATGTTCATCGCGGGCTTCCTTTGCTTATTTCCCGGCTTCGGCCGGGTTGTTGTCTGACTTGGAAAGATACTCCGCACGGCCTTCCTGCATCCACTTCCAAATCGCGTCGCGCCAGAGTCCGACGCGCTGCTTCTCCAGACCGGTCTGGGCCATGGCTTGCGCTTCATCCATAAACGCGCCCAATTCCCTCATGCGCGGCTCGGTGCCGAGACTGGTCCACGCGACGTTCTTCCAGTCGATGGCGTTCTTCTTGTAATAGGGCTCGGGATAATTCTCCGGGTTGGTGGCGATGCTCTCCAACTCCAGGTAGAACGCCTTCATTGGCTTCGCCGCCGCGCCGAAGTAACGCTGGAAGAACTCGTCCATCATGGCGTCCACATCCTGGCCGGGGTCATCCCAGATCCGCATGATGAGGTAGCTCTCCAACATGTCCTGCTGGCCGCAGATGAAGATGCCGCGCACACCGTCTTTGATGAACATCCGCGCGGACTCCACGGAGCTGTGCGGCATGATGTTGGGGAAGCAGTTGAACTTGTCAATCAGGGCGGGCTCCATCGGATGATGATAGTAGTTCCACAGGTACAGCGGCGCCTTGGTCTTCTGGAGCCATTCGTGATAGAGCTTCATGTCGTTCTCGCGCATCTCCTTGTGGATGGCGTATATGCAGGTGTGCAGGCAGGGCGCCATGGACACATTCGGCTCCATCTCAAAGGTACTGGGGGGGTAGGCGTAATTCCAGTAGGCGAGTGTGGCGATGTACTTGTCCGGGTGGGTCTTCGCCACCTCGCGGGCAACGGCGTTCACGAACGAAAAGAAGTAGTTGCTGATGCTGCCGCTGCTGAACTGGCCGGTCTTCATCCCGCGCCCCGACGTAATCAGTTCCCTGCACCGGTCGCATCGGCAGAAGTTCGAATTGTCATCCGGGATGATCGCGAAGTAGTTGCCGACGGCCTTCCAACCCTCCGGGGTGGCCTGTTTGCCGTCGAAGTAGTCCCGCGCCATCTGCGCGACCTGCCCGATCAGTTTGGGGTTGGTGTAGCAGAGCTGCTTGCCCTTGCCCGGTCCCTGGGCCTGGTATTCCGGGTCGGTAAACACGGTGTCAAAGGTCTTCCTGTTGAAGGTGTGGTTGCCGGCCCACTTTTCCCCGCCGAGACGCATGCGCCGCCAGAAGAGCCGCGATTCCTCGCCGGTCACGGGGCCCCACTGTCCCGACATGAACGGCCAGCCGCCCCCGCAGAGGTAGTCGCGATACTTGAGCGCGGGCGAACGGCGCACGTCGGCGCCGCTGACGGCGAGCGTCTTTTGCGAAGGGATGATGATGGACGGCTGCGTGGCTCCGTACCACCGCACGCCGCAGAATTCCTCGATGAAATGGTAGGCGGCGTAGCAGGTGGCCTGGTCGTCATAGATGCCGGGCAGTTCCATTTCGCCGGTACTGCGCTCCGGCATGCCCACCGTCTTCCAGTAGTCAATCTTGTGGCGCGTGTCCGCGAGCGTTTCTCCGCAGCTCATGGGCCGGCCCAGTTCCTTGCGGTTGGCGTCTGTGTCTTCCCAGTCGCGTCCCATGAGGATCACCGTGTCGGGGCGAAACGCGACAAGATATTCCTGAGGCGCGAAATCCGACC
>CAIUWO010000759.1 GCA_903902895.1 Candidatus Hydrogenedentota bacterium
CGGCAATCCTCGTCGCCGGCGATTCCAATTACTGGTACGAATCGGGTGCGGTGCGCGATGTGCTTATCCGCAAGAACACCTTCAACGCCCCCTGCCTGGCCAACGTGTACCAGTTCTGCGAGGGCATCGTCAGCATTTACCCGGAAATCCCCAAGCCGGAGAAAGCGCCCCGCCCCTTCCACCGGAACATCCGCATAGAGGAAAACACCTTCCATCCCTTCGACTATCCCGTGCTGTACGCCCTGTCCACCGAGGGGCTGACCTTTTCCAACAACACCATCATCCGCAGCAAAGACTACGAGCGCTACCACAAGAATAAGTACATGATCCGGTTGGTCGGCTGCAAGGGAGTGACCATCGCGGGCAACATCCTCCAGGGAGACGTGCTCGGCCGCAACGTGTTTGTCGAGAAGATGGACGCATCCGAGGTCACCGTGGCGGACGGCCAGGGCATTGCCAGGCCGTAATTGTTCCGGCAGGACACCCTTCCGTGTCCTTGTTCACGAATGAAGAGGAGATGCCACATGCAACTACTGAAAAAGGGTCTGCGTATTCTTCTCTGGCCGTTCCGGTTCTGGCGGCTCATGCTTGTTGGGTTGCTGCTGCTGGCGACCGCGCATATCATCATTGACCAGGTCTTGCTGCGCAAGCTGGCGGCCCAGACGGAGCAGTTTCGGAAAGAGGGCAGGCCGGTTACCTATGCCGACCTCAAGCTGCCCGAGTACAAGCCCATTGACAACGCCAACACCGTGTATGAGCAGGCGATGGACATGATTAAGAAGCAGCCCGAGGAGGCATCCTGGGAGCGCTACGGGCTTTTGGTTGGCCGCTATGTGAGCATCAATCCCTGTGTGCCCCGTAATGAAGAGCAGCCCCTTTCCGCGGAGGAATTCGCAGAACTCGGCGGCTATCTTCACAAGTTGCAGCCAGCCTTGGACCTGCTCCGCTCCTCCAGAGACTGCGGCAAATGCATCATACCCGACGCGCTTTCCGTGCTCGACAGCATCAATAACGAAAATGAAACGGTGTCGGTAAGTCTGTCCAGTTTGTCCTGGATGCGCGAATTGACCCGCTATGCGGGGGCGAAAGGTCTCTGGGAGTACCGACAGGGGAATGGGGAGGCCGCTTTCGACTGGTTCGCCCTGGGTCTCAACATTGCAGACAACCACAAGGCTCACCCCACATTAATCGGAGAGCTTAACCGGATTGGGTGCATTGCCATTGTCTTGGACGCGGTTCAGCAGGCGCTCCATGAAGGGGAGGTGCCCGCCGCGTTTCCCGCTGTCTTCACGGCAGAATTGCAGAAGTGCATAGATCGCAGTATTTGCGCGCGGGCCCTGGAAAACGAGCGGGTCTACAGCAACGAGGCCTCCGAGCGCATGGGGCTTCAGGCATGGCGCGTCATGCGGCCCCTGTACTCCTTCGATCTGCTCAAGATGAACCAGCTCTTCTTGGAACTGTCGGACACCCTAAAGAACCCCGATGTTTCCCGACAGGAAGCCGTGCTCAAAAGGGTCCGTCAGTGGTCTAAAGATGCATCGAGGCTCTACATCATGACAAAGGACATGGCGCCTATGTGGCTCAGTTCCGTGCATTCGATTCGCCGAGGCATGTCTCTCGCCGGCATGTGCGACACCGCGATCAAGCTGAAACAGTTCAAGCAGAAGAACGGCGCCTATCCGGATTCGCTGTCCGAACTGGCGCAGCCCCTTTCCACCGACCCGTTTTTGGGGCGCGACTTCAATTACAAACGCGACGCGGACGGTTTTGTGCTCTCCAGTGCCGGGAAGACTTTTGCATATCGCGGCAAAACCCACACTGAAACCAATATTTCGTGGTGCGCGGTCAGGTAGGGTGCCCGGAATTTTGCTCTGCAAAATGTAGCGCACCGTCCCACGGTTCCCAAATTGCGGGCCGGTGCATGCCGCTGTATACTGAAACGTGCCCAAGCGGTCTGTCACATGCAATTCACGCGAACCAGAAGGGGAAAGGCGATGACTGATGAGAACGTATCATGTTCGACGGAGGGGTCTGTCCTGCGGCACGGGCCTGCCGGTTCTGGCGCTCATCCCCGTTTGCGCATACGGCATGGCAGTCGGTACTGCAGACCGGATGCGACCGCCATGCCCGTCGCACCCGCCCCGGGCAACAGCCTCATGGCGTCGACCAGGTGCGACATCCTTGAAGGAGGCTCTTCATGCGTCTACTGAAAAAGGCCCTGCGTGTTCTTCTCTGGCCGTTTCGGTTCTGGCGGACCATGCTTGCCGGAGTGCTGCTGCTGGCGGTCGCGCATATCATCATTGACCGGGTCTCGCTGCGCAAGCTGGCGGCCCAGACGGAGCAGTTCCGGAAAGAGGGCAGGCCGGTTGCCTATGCCGACCTAAAGCTGCCCGAGTACACGCCCATTGACAACGCCTACACCGTGTATGAGCAGGCGATGGACACGCTCAAGAAGACAACCGACGAGGCGTCATGGTCCCGGTACCGGCCCCTGATCAACCGGTTCATTGGCGACAACCCATGCACGGCCAAGCTGGACGAGCAGCCGCTTTCCGCCGAGGAAACGGCCGATCTCGGCGGCTACCTCCAGAAGATCCAGTCGGCCCTGGACCTGCTGCAAACTTCCCGGAACTGCAGTAAATGTATCCTACCCGACGTGCTTGCGCAGCTCGACGGCGGCAGCGGCGACGCCGGCAAGATAGAGGCACATACTTCCAGTGTCTTGCGGATGTACGAACTGATCCGCCATGCGGCCGCGAGAGGACTCTGGGAATCCCGGCAGGGGAATGTGGACGCCGCCTTTGACTGGTTTGCGCTGGGCCTCAACATCGCGGACAACGGCAAATGCTACTCCGGGTTGGTGGGGGGGGCGTTTCGGGTGACATATATTCACACGGCGTTGGGTGCGGTCCAATTGGCGCTCTATGACTGCGAGGCTCCCGCTGTCCTCCCCGCCGTCTTTGCCGAGGAATTGCAGAAGTGTATGGACCGCAATAGTTACGCGCAGCCCTATGAATATGAACGGCTGTTCGGCAACGAGGCCGCCATTCGAAACGGAATGCAGGCCTGGAGTGTTTGGCGGCCCCTGATCTCCCTCAACCAGCTCAAGACGAACCAGTGCTATATTCAACTGGACGACGCGCTCAAGGAACCCGACTTCGGCCGTCAGGAGGCCAGGCTTGATGCACTTCAAGACGGGCTTGAAAACGCATCATTACTCTACGTCATCACAAAGATGGCGTTTCCCAGCATTTGCATGATGGTGCCGCAGATTCGCCACCCCCTGGCCACTTCGGCACTGTGCGAAACGGCACTCACACTGAAACAGTTCAAGCAGAAGAACGGCGCCTACCCGGAATCGCTTTCCGAACTGGCCCAACCCCTGCCCACCGACCCGTTTTCCGGGCACGACTTCAATTACAAACGGGACGGGGACGGGTTCGTGCTGTCCAGTGTCTTTATGCTTCCCGCGTATCAGGGAAAGAAATCACCGGAAACCAATCTTGCGTGGTGCGCGGTCAGGTAG
>CAIUWO010000760.1 GCA_903902895.1 Candidatus Hydrogenedentota bacterium
ATCCTCAACCCCGCAGCGGGTTGAATGTGAATGGCATGGGCACAATCGCGGGGTCCATATTCAACCCGCTGCGGGGTTGAATAGGGCGTCCTATACCGGAGGTTCCCTTCGGTCACCTCCGGCTATTCACATTCTTCCCCTTCGGGGAAGTGGGAAGCGACTTGTTCTCGCGACCAGGCACGGTCGGACTTGGCGAAGCAAGCGTGTTACAGGGCTGGTATGGAATCAACATTCCCGGGTTCTTTCTCTCCATTCTTTCGCTCGGCGCGTTTTTCACCCCACCTACGCATGAGCAGTATCACTAGACCTGACCAATACCCGACCACACCGCCAAAGAGGCAGAGCGGTGGAATATTGGGAATTAGCGCCAATGGCAGGCTGCCGATGAGCGTCCCGCCTATCAGGAACTTGGCCACACGTTCGAGAGGAATTCGGAAAACGAACCAATGCGCCACGGTGTAAAACAAGAAACTGACGAATGAGCCAACCACAATCCCGTACATGGCCCCAAAAATGGGTTCCCCTTCGCTTATTCCACAAGAGATACCCCCCGCCAAACTTCCGATTAAGCCGCCCATAAATGTGGCTAAATATAAATACCATAAAAACTTGCCACACTCAGCGGCAATTATGCTGATGTCCTTCTTCCGTAACTTACGAAACATTTCACTTTCCCCCGTTGGCTATCGGTAGATTGCCGCGCGCACTCAATGTTAAAGCGCCACCACCACGAACTCCGTTTCTATCTGGTCGCCCTTGCAGTGGAAGAGGCGGTAGCCTTTTTCCGTCGTCTTGTCATGGTTGCCGCGGGTGCCGGCGCAGCAGGCGGTGGTGGTGAAGAGAATGCCGTCGCGCTGTTCTTCCTGGTTGCCGTGGAAGTGGCCTGCGGCGGCGAGGCGCAATGCGTGCCCCTGGAACAGGGCCAGCACCTCCTCGGCATTTTTCACGCGGTAGGCTTTTGCGTGCGGGTTGAGCGGATGATGCAGGAACAGCGCGATGGGCGTGGCCGGGTCAATGGCCGCCACTTCTTTCTTGAGCCAGTCGAGCCGGTCTGGTGGAATGGTCACGTCAGACGACACGCCCTCGCAGGAATTTAGTCCCAGCAACACCCAGCCGCCATGCTCGTGCCGCCAGTTGGCCGGGCCAAATACCTGCTCGTATCCGGACACACCTTCCTTGTTAGCGTCATGATTTCCAGGCACCGCGTAATGGGGCTTGCGAAGCCGGTCCAGGCCGGCCTTGGCCAGCGCGAACTCTTCTGGTTTCGCTGCCGTGGCCAGGTCGCCCAGTACAACGGTAAAGTCCAGATCATCCCGCGCGTTAAGCGCGTCCACCATCGTCGTCAGCGCCTTGCCGCCCTCGTCGACCTGGAGATGCAGATCGTTGATGGCGGCAAAGGTGAAACCCGCCGGTTGGGCCGTCGCGCGCCCTGCGGCGAGACCGCCCAGCAGGATTCCCGAGGCGGCGATGAATTGCCGGCGTGTAATGGGCGCTGTCACTTGGCAAACACCTCGTCCAAGTTCAGTTCCGCGACCGTGCCGAAAGCTTTCAGCGCTTCAAGATTGATACGGTTCTTGTCGCCCACAATGGAGATGAGCTTGGGCCGGTCCGCGATGGCCTCCTTCTGGAACGCGACCACCGTGTCGATGCTCTCCGCCTTGAGAATGGCGTCGAACCACGCCGGGCGCGGATCTTCTGAAATGCCGCGCCGCTCCCAGCCGAGGACCGTCTCAAGCACCTCGCGGAATCCAATCTTGCCGGTGCGGTAGCTGTTGAGCAGCGACTCGCGGGCGGTGGCGTAGCGCTCCTCGGCGCGGGGCATGCGGTCCAGCAGTTCGACAAAGGCACCGACGGCGTCGGCGGTCTTGTCCGCCTGGGTCTGAATGATGCCCATCATCACGTTCTGGTCGCCCTTGCGGTAGCCGGGCATATAGCGCGCGGCGGCCACATAGGCCAGGGCCCGCGCCTCGCGCAGTTCCTGGAACACGATGCCGGCCATGCCGTCGGCAAAGTAGCTGTTGTACAACTGCACCTGGGGGCTTATGCGCGGATCGTAGGGCGCGCCGCCGAAGTCGAGCTGCACCTGGGCCTGGGCGGCCTCCTTCTGGATGAAGAAGACCTCGCTGGCCTGGGGCGCGGCCACGTTGAGACGCTTGTAGGGCGGGGGATCATCAAGCAGGCCGTGGATGGGGTGGCAGTTGCGGATGACGTCGCGCAGCTTTCCGGGGTCGAACGTTCCGGTGTAGCACACCGTCTGGCGGCTGCTCACCATGCCGCGAATCACCTGCTGCAGTTCTGCCGCGGTGAGCGCGTTGACGCGCTCCGTGGAGGGCATGCGCAGGTAGTAGGCGTCGTTTCCGTAGCGGTGCCGCTCGACGAGCGCCTTGGCGATGGTCTCCTGCTCCTTGCGCGAATCGATGCGCTGCTGCAGGATGATCGCCTTGAGCTGGTCGAGCGCCTCCGGCGCGACGGCGGGCTTCCAAAGCAGTTCCATGAGCAGGGCCACGGACTTTTCAAAATTCTCGTCCAAGCCGTTCATTTCAAATACGGTTTCGTGGTCGCTTGCGACAACGTTGAACGTGGTGCCGAGCTTGTACCATTCACGCTGCAAATCGTCGGGCGAGAGCCGTTCCGTGCCGGATATCTGCACCAGCCGCACGGCGATGGCGGCCAGTTCGTTCTCGCGCGTGCCGGCTGCGGCGCGCAGAGAGAAGCTGAACACATCGTTGATCGGGTTCCGGTTCACGTAGAAGCTGATGCCGCGCGCGTCCTCCGTCTTCTCATAGTCGCGCCCCGCAACGATGTACACGGGCTCCATGGGCGGGCAGGGAATGTCGAGCGCCTCGCGTGCGAAGGCGGACATGCGGGTCGGATCTATGGTGATCTTCGGCAACTGCGGCTTTTCCACCTGTGGCACGGGACGGGCCGCGTCCTCGCGGTATCCGGCGATGTAGCCCGCGCCAAAGTACTGGTTGGCCACGCGGACCACGTCGTCGCGGGTGACGGCCTCCATGCGCTTTATCCGGCCGAGGGCGTGCTCCCACGGCTCAAAGGCGATCCATGCGCCGCGCATGCGGTCCACCCGGTTGTCGTCCGATTCCAGCCCG
>CAIUWO010000761.1 GCA_903902895.1 Candidatus Hydrogenedentota bacterium
CGCCGCGCCCCTTTCCGAAGGTGCAGCTTCGGAAAGGGCATGTGGCGCACCAGTTGTCAAAATCCGGCGTGGGCGCGCGGGCGTCCAGAACAAACTTGCGCAGGCACTGCATCTTTTCGTTGTTCCACACCTCCTCAAAGCGCTCGCGGGTGAGGTTGCCCAGCGCGCATCCGGGGCGGTGGACCTGGCAGCAGGCGTGCACATCCCCGTTGGCGTTCACCACCAGCGTGTCCCACATCTGGCGGCATTCGGTGGACACCGGCGAATTGGCGCTCATGTCCACCGAGGTGACCGGGACCGCGCCGTATTTTTCGCGGACCCGGTCGGAGGTCCACTCCTCGCGGAACTCCTCGGGCATGCCGAACTCCTCCTGCAGCAGAAACTCCGCGCCAAGGGATTCGGCAAGCCGCCGGGCCTCCTCCAGCTCGTGCTGGTTGATCCGGTTGAGAATCATCTTGTAGCTGATGCGCGGCGTCTGGCTGCCCAGACGGTTGCGCGTCTGCACCAGCCGCCCCAGGTTGCGGATCACGCGCCCGAAATCCCCGCCCACGCGGTAGGCGCCGTAGGTCTCCTGCGACGCCCCGTCCACGGACGCGACAAAATGGGTCAGCCCTGACCGCACCAGCGCCTCCAAATGGGCCTCGTCATAGTCCTGCGCGCTGAAATTGGCGTGGATGACCACCTGGATGCCGCGGTCCGCAAAGAAGCGGATATAGTCGTTGAGGTGCGGATTGAGCAGCGGCTCCCCCCAGTTGAAGAGGTTTGCCTCGAACAGGGAATCGAGCGGGAGATTGGGGACAAGCCGCGCAAAGGTCTCGGGCGTGAGCAGTTCCTTCGCCAGCGTCCCCGTGCCCGCGGCCGTATGGCAGAACCGGCACCGCAGGTTGCAGAGCGGGCCGGGGTCGAGAATCAAATACACGGGCCGCGCGCGCACCACGGTCCTGCCTTCGCGCATGTCGCTTTCGGCCAGGGCGATCTGCCGCCGCGCGGCGCGGTAGCGCAGCCATGATTGGAGGCGCCGACGACGTCCGGCGCGGAACAGCAGGCGCAGGACCCGGCCCGGTATGCGTGTGAAGGTCATGGGGTAATCCTGCCAGTCCGCCCCCGCTCCGGTCAAGGCCATCTGGCGCCGTAAGCGTTAAGGAACGCGCACGGCGCGCGCCCCATAGTGTGGTGAGTCATCCTGATTGAGCCGTATGTTTGAGCCACCTGACCCGAAGAAATGCAGTCATTGCGAGGAGGACGCAGTCCGACGCGGCAATCTCTTGCCCGCATGAGGCTGTGGGCACAAGAGATTGCTTCGCTTCGCTCGCAATGACGGGGCTTCGATCGTTGTGTTTCTTATGACTCACTGCGCCAGTGCGGGACACTATCGCCCCAAAAGAACCCGCGCATCATTTGTCGGCCCATTCACGGGGGCAATGCCTTCGCTACAGCTCCGCCAGCAGCCCCCGCATCGCCGGATAGAGCTGCCGGTACTTGGCGCGCATTTCGCGGTACTGCTCGTGGCGCGCCGCGTTGGGCTCGAAGACGCGGTCGCGGGCCACGAACAGGGCGATGCCCTCGGCGGGGCCGTTGAACACGCCCGTTGCGCAGCCCGCGAGGATGGCCGCGCCGAGCGCGCCGCACTCGGTGATTTGCGGGCGCACGAAGGGCACGCCGTAGATGTCGGCCTTGATCTGGAGCCATGCGGCGGACTTGGCGCCGCCGCCGGTGGCGATGAACTCGGACAGGTCGATGCCGAGCCCGCGCAGCGCGTCGAGGCCCTCGACAAAGTGGAACGCCGCCCCCTCGATGATCGCCTTCAGGATCTCGCCGCGTTCGGTGCCGGTGCGCAGGCCCGCGATGACGCCCGCCGAGTCGGCGATGAAATCGGGCGCGCCGGTCATCTCAAAATGGGGCAGCACCAGCAGGCGCGACGGCGCCTCGGGCATCTCGCGCAGCAGCGCTCCATAAACATCTTCGCCCTGCATGTCGGCGGCGAAGGTGTCGCGGAACCATTTCACCAGCGAACCGCTCTGGTTGTAGAGGAAGGACAGGTACAGGCCCGGCACGACGTGGTGCTCCACGTTGAGCCCCAGCGGCAGCATGGTCGCGGCCGGGGGGATGCCGTTGTAGACGGGCGTGATGCATTCGACCGTGCCCATGCCGCACACCGCCTTGCCGGCGGTGCAGATGCCCGCGCCCAGCGCGCCGCAGCACTGGTCGTGCGCGCCCACGACAATCTTCACTCCCGCGGGCAGGCCCAACTCGGCGGCCACATCGGCGCGCACCTCGCCGGCCACCGTGCCGCTGGGCACGGGCCGGGGCAGGCGGGCCGCATCGATGCCGGACCACGCCAGCAGCGGCTCCGACCACGCCTCCTTGCGGATGTCGAAAAGCAGCGTGCGGTTCGCCAGCGCAAAGCTGGTGACCGGCTCGGCGCCGAGCATGACCGACACCAGGTCGCCCCACAGCAGAAATTTCCAGGTGTTGCCGAAGAGCGCGGGCTCGTTGTCGCGCAGCCACAGCAGTTTGGGCAGCGAGTAGTTCGGGCCGGGGATGTTTGGGTTGATTGCGTAAAACGCCTCGCGGCCGAAATCCGCCTCCAGGCGCTGCGCATACCCGGTGCCGCGGATGTCCACCTGCAGAATGCTGTTCGCCAGCGCCTGTCCGTCGCGGCCGACGGGCGTCATGGCCTCGCCCATGGAACTGACGCAGAGCGCCGTAACGGGGTCGTGGCCGGTTTTCGACGCCACCTCCGCGATGACCTCTTTAACCCGCGCCAGCACAAGCCGGCTGTCCAACTCGGCCCAGCCCGGCCGCGGATGCACCGTGGGATACTCCCGCTGCGCCGACGCAATGCACCCGCCCCCAACGCCATAGGCCGCGGCCTTGCAGCCGCTCGTGCCCACATCAATTCCAAGAAGACTCATGGCTTAACCATCTCCTGTTGCGCTTTCCGCCTCCGGCGGGATGTTGATGCTGTTCCCGCTCCCGCCGCGCGGTGCCGCGCTTTGCGCTACGCCGCCCCGCACACCTCTTCCACGGCGCGGCGCAGGTTGGCCAGACCAATCGTGATGCCTTTGACCGGGTCCTCAATGCCCTCGAATTCGAGCGACAGCACGCCGTCAAATCCGGCCTCCTTGAGCACGCGCAGGCACTGCGCCACGGGTACTTCGCCATGGCCCACTATGGCGCCGCGCAGCCGGTTGCCGGCCCGCGTGGGGAACCAGCCCTCGCCCGGGTCGGGGGCGCTGCCGGACTTCCAGTGGAAGTCCTTGACGTGCACGTGGAACGCGTAGGGCGCGAGCCTACCGACCGCCAGCGCGGGGTCCTCATCGGCGCACATGAAATTGCCCAGGTCAATAAGCGCGCCGAAATTGGGATGGCCCACGGCCTCGATCAGCTTTTCAACACGTTCGCTGTCCTGGCAGAAATAGCCATGGTTTTCGACCATCGTGCGAATACCGCGTGCGGCCGCAAATTCGGTGACGGCCCGACAGCCTTCCGCCATGCGCGGCAGCGCCGCCTCGAAACTCTTCGGTCCCGGATGACCCTGGGGAAAACCCCAGCCCGCGTCATGGCGCATGCCCGGCGCGCCCAACGCCTCCGCCACCCGCCCCTCGTCGCAGAGCCGCCGGATCTCAGCATCCAGTTTCCCGTCGCTGCCGCAAAGCAGGTCGGCGGGGATGGTGTAATTGACGATGGGCAGCCCGGCCGTTGCGCAGGCCTCGCGCACCACCGGTGCGAAGTCCAGCGCCGACATGCCCTCGGGCGGCGTCAGCCCGGCGAATTCGATCACCTCAAAGCCCATTTCCTTCGCCATGGAGATAGCGCCGAGCGGCCCCATCGCGCCCGACTCCACCAGTTGGCTGAAACTGTACGAACTCACGCCGATTTTCATTGCTTCATTTCCTATCCATAGTGTGCCGCGCCTTCGGCGCTCCCAAGTCTGTCGATCTCCCCATCCCTTTCATCCCCTCCATCCCTGTCAAAACGCCTTTCTTCGTGTCCTTCGTGCCTCTGTGGTGAATCTTCTTAGAACCTCTTCACCTTCACAAACTTCCCGGTTTCGCCGGACTTGAGGATCGCCTCGCACAGCGCGATGGCGTCGCGGCC
>CAIUWO010000762.1 GCA_903902895.1 Candidatus Hydrogenedentota bacterium
AAGTACCAGATTGCCGTCCTGCGTCCGGCGCAGGGAATACGGCTCGATAATCCGCTGCGTGCCGTGATATCCCAGTTTCACGCACAGATGGTTCGATGCGGCGAAACGAATCGTCTCCACCCGCATAGTATCTGAGTATATAGACGAGGTCATAGGCGTCTTTGGGCTCGCTTCGTCCGGCCAGTGCCAGAGCCTTTAGCACCAGAAATGGAATTGGGCGGCACACATTGATTGTCGCCGCATAGCGTCCGTGTTCAAGCAGTTCCCCCTCCACCTCCACAACAAGCGGATCCCTGAGGGCCAATCCCAGTCCCTCGACTTGAATTGCGCTCAGATTCTCTTCAACGACACGCATGAGTGAGTTTTTGGGGCCGTCGTACTTGGTGGTCAGGAAATCGAGGATTACGTCTGCATGTCCCACCCTTTTCTTGAACGAATGCCGCTGGTCACGTCCTTGTGGATTCTGTCCCGGCGTGAATCCCAGCGTGTCCACAAGTGTAGCGTGAATCTTCTCATAGGCATTGACATCGGCCACGGCCAGACTGATGGCAAGGTCTACGTCCAACGTTCCTTTATGAGCAGGGATGACTCCAGGAGTGCCCATGGGGGGCTGTTTCACGAGATAGCGCGGAACGAGACCGCCCACCAGCACCAAGTACTGGCGGAATTCCCCCAAGCGCGACCAGACTTCGAGCAGGACGCGTTCGGCCAGTTCCGTGCCTGCGGGATTGTAGCCTGCCTCGGTTTGCGGTTTAGCGGCCATTGAGTTTTCCTCCAAAATTCAGGCGCTCGTGTCGCAGCGCGTCTGCCTGTTCACGAGCGCGGCCTGGCATGCGGCTCAGGTCAATGTACAGTTGTGCGTCGCTCACTACTGCGCCATAATCCGATGGATTCGCAAACTGAAAAACCCCCTCGTCCTGCGGTACTATCAAAATCACATTCCCCTGTTTTTCTGTCCGATAGACTCCCGCAAGAGATTCTGGAACCTTGTTCACGTAAGCCATTAGCGTGTCCGTCGAGGTGTAGGGTGCACGGAGATACGCCCCACTCCAACCCGTGTGGGCGTAGGTCACTCCCTGGGCCTGTAGTGCTCCTGCCAGCTTTTCCAACCCCTGCTCATAGGTGTTCATCGTCAGCGCCCAGTAACTCCGCGCATGCCGGTCAAAGCGGTAGTGGGCAGCCCACGCGTCGAGCAGTCGATCCGGTTCCACCAGATACACCAGGTCCATGTTGTTGCTCACATAACCGTCATTCACAAGACGCCCAACCAGAATGCTCACGTATCCGCGGCTAAGGCCGGTGCTTTTTGCCAGTTCCGCCTGCATCGAATCGTGGGGATACCTGGCGAAAAAGGCACGCACCAGCCGCGAGGCCTTCGCGGTGAAACAGGTTCCCGCCGATGGCACGCGCTGCGCTTCGGCTGCCGGTCGGTACCGTTCCACATACACCCCGGGCATGCGGACATAGGCATTTCCATCCAGGCCAAAACAGCACAGGCCGCGAGCTTTGCAGGCGTCCAGCAAAGTCAGACTCAGGCGTCGAACCACCAACCCGCCTTGGGTTCCCTTGGGAAGGGCTGCGAGCAACCGCCCGGCAACCGTATTGAACTGTATGGGCGCGAGCGCCGGATGGTAATCCAGACACAATCGGGCCCCACTCTCCTTCAGGACGACCTCTGCATCAAAGGTAGAGTCCTTCTCTTTTGCTTCCAAGACCAGAACGCATGGTACTCCAGCCTCATCAAATATGGCCTTTACGGCCTGCAATCTTGAAAGCTCTAAGTGGTCTTCCCGCATGGCGTTATACTCGTAATTTCCTTGATGTTATCTTTATGGGCATGATTGTCTTTCCGTAAACACGCCCACATTATAAACTTGATTCACCCCTGCGTCAAGGAAGTTCCCCGTATTTTATTTCCCTAGCCTTAAGCATCTCTAGCACCTTTTCTGACAATTCTTGCAGATTACTGTCGCTGCCGAAGCCTGGGCAACTTGGATGTGAGGAATGCAGTTCCTCAGATTGAGGCGTCTGCCCGAGGCCACCCAGGCAGAATTGCGAAATATGCCGGACTTGAATGAGTTCCGGCTGAGGCGGGTTGTGGGGGCAATTGCTCCGATGTAGAATTGAGCGTCTTCTTATCGTGTGGCTGTTCGCCAAGCCTGAATACATCGCTCACAATCCGACTGAGGAAGTCGGCTTCCGTTCTCAAGCATCTGTTGAAGTGCAGCAATCGCCTTGCCCCCTGTCAACACCTGGGATTTCACCATCTCGTCCAGCAGCCAAAGCAGGCCTCGAACCTCAATCCCTTCCTCTTCTCCGGCGGCTCGAAGCGCTTTATCGCCCGTAAGCAAGATGGCTCCTTCCGCGGCAGCAAGGACCAGTGCGGACAAGTCTGGCCGTGAGGGTCGTGGATACTTCCGGGCCAGCTGGATGATTTCCAGCACACGAGTGCCCGGCAATTCGACGACGTGCAATCCCGACCGCTTCAATGAAGCCGCTGAAGGCGACAGAATTTCATGCGCCACAAGGTCCGGTGTCTTGAACACGAGGTCGAGCTTGAATGCCTCAGCAGTTATTCCACCCCGGTTCAAGTCAATCCAGATGTTAGCGTCTGTTATGACTGCCCGTGGGGAATCCATCGTGTTCCTTTGAGAATGCCTTTCTGAAATCGTCCAGAGAACGGCCTAGAAGTTCCTTCGCCCGAGACTCGGAAATGACCTCTTCAGTTACGAGTTGCATTACTTGGCGGGTCATCCTTTCCGGCTGTTCGGGGGGGAAGGCATCGCCCGGCTCTTTGTCTCGCCATCCTTGCTTGCTGAACGTTATGAATAGGCCTTGAGCAGTGGATTCCGAGATTATGCCAAGCTGTCTGGCCCGGACAACCCACGCTGACATGCTCATGCCGTACTTGTGCTTGAGCATGTGAAGCTCAATTGGGTCCAACTTGCTTCGGGTATTTCCCAATTCCATCCGGGCAACGGGCGCGGGCACCAGAAAAGCTCCCGCAAAGCACTGCATCATTTTTTCATCGTCTCGGGCTGGTTTCAAGAGGATATGGCCCAATTCGTGGGCCAGACTAAGCCGTTGGCGGTCTCCCGGCATACCTGCGCGAACAACGATGACAGGAATCGCATCATTCGCCCACAAAGTCAACGCGTCAAAATGGGTCTCGGCATCCAATGAGCCGACACGGATTCCGTGCTCTTCAAGGACCTCCGTCAGATTCTGTATGGGGTCAAGACCCAGTTCCCAGGCACCCCGGACAGCAATGGCTGCCTGTTCAACCTCCTCGAACGTGGAAACCTTTCGCGGAAAACTCGCTGGAAGCTGGAAATCGACACGTTCTTCCAACGCTATCAGGTTATCGACCTCAATGCTTCGCGCGATCCAGTCCTCCACACGGGCAACGATTGAATCCTGTTGTTTCTTGCCCAGACGGGAGTGCTTTCGGAATTCCGGCTGAGATACCGACACCTCAACGGGCTGCAAGAAAAAGTCGACGCCCACGTTCAAGGCGTCGCTCAGTTTCAAGAGCACACCGGAGCTGGGAATGTCTTCTTCCCTCTCGTACTTGGCAATGGCTTGATGGCTGACGCCAACTTTTTCGCCAAGTCCGCGCAAGGAAAGACAGGCAATCCGTCTTGCTTGTTTAATTCTTTCTCCAACCATGGCACAGTCTCCTTGGTTGACATTTTACACTATATTATGTATTTTGTCAACCGAGCCCTTTGGCTAATGCTAAGCGGCTATTGTCCTCAAGGCGGCCAAACAAGCCAGCGTACAGACGAATTCGGCAATACAGTTTTCGACGCAATTGCGTTTTCCGTCCCGCCAGGTGTTTCGAAGGCCACACGAGGGACCTAGAATATCGAGCGCAAGCCTATGAGACTCCCGCCTTAGGCAAAAGGTCACCTCTTTTTCTAAGACCGTCGCTGAGAAGCTCCCTGGCCAAGACATATTAGAAGCTCTCTTCACGGGGAAGCCCTGAGCATCCATGGTACGGACGATAGCATTCAAGACGCGCAGATTGAGGCGGGCCCCGAAGCTGGACAACAGAAGCGGTTGTATAAGATGGCGGAATCTGTTGACCGCCGTCCGGCGGGGTGCCGGACGACGGCGTGAGTATAGACGGCGCCGGGGCGCCGGGTCAAAAGACGTTGGCAGGGCCCGTTCGACGGGAGCGGGCCTCGGCCAAGAACACAGCGGATGAAGATTTTGGATGAAGCGGCGATTGTGGCCAGGGGTGACTACTCTCAGCATCCTGAACTGACCAATTTTGAGGCTTTGGGGGCGGCGGACCTTCATGAATGAATTAGCCAACCCCGTTCATC
>CAIUWO010000763.1 GCA_903902895.1 Candidatus Hydrogenedentota bacterium
GCAGCTGCGGACCATGACCGCGCTGGCGCACCGGCACAACGTTCCCGCCGTGGCCAATATTTGCGGCTCCGGTTTGCAGCCCGCACACACGTATTACACGAAAGAGGCCTGGTACGGCGCGGCCATGAATGCATGGCAGGCGGGTGTCGACGGCATCTACGCGTTCAACCTGTTCCCCACCGAACCCATCGAACAATACAGCCGCATGGGCTCGCTGGACACGCTCAAGGGGCTGGACAAGATCTACGCCATCGACCCGATTGAACCCAGGGATTTCTGGGGCTTCGATCGGGCAGGGCTCGTCGTGCCCGATCGTCTGCCCATAACCCTGACGCCCAATGCGGCCGTCACGGCCAAACTGCCGGTGGGCGAGGACATTGCCGCCAACGCGCCCGAAGGCAAGGCCGCGCACGCCGTGCTGCGCATCCACGTTTCCGCTGCGGCCGAAGGCGACAAGCTGCATGTGACGCTCAACGGCACCGACCTGGGCAACGCCACGCCGAAGGAAGTGCTGACAGCGACGGCTGCCCCCGCATGGTTCCAACTCGTGCCGTCCCTCAAAGAGGTTCGCGTCGGCGACAACGAGTTGAACATCCGATTCGAAACCCCGCGCACCGTTGACGGTCCCGTTGTCATGGACCGTCTTGAATTGAACGTAAGCTACCAGACGGCGGCGACACAATGACCGCAATCGCGTGTCTTAATATCCCCCTTCGAAGGGGGCAGTCGCGGCGTAGCCCACGGGCGAAGCCGGACGGGGGATGTCGGTCTCTCGCGAATGCCTTACATCCCCCGCCGCTTCGCGGCACCCCCTTCGAAGGGGGACTTAAGCAGCACACAGCGAAATGACTTGAATAGAATATGGAGGAATCGAAAATGAAACAGCCTCTCCTTTCGGCAATCCTGGCGTTATCCGCTCTCGCGGCATTCCCCTCTCTGCCAGCGTGGGCGCAGGAAAATGCAGTGGCTTCGGCCCCTTCAGTCTCGGCGCCCATTGACATCGGGTCACGGCGAGAACTCTTCTGGGATGACTATCTCATCGACAGCGCCAAGACAACCGCTACGTTAACGCTGCACCATCTGCAACTGCGGGAGATCGTCATCAACAGTGACGAGCCCTGGGAGGGCGACGGCGGCGGTTACTACAACCTCCTGAACGATGACGGCCTCTACCGCATGTATTACCTTGCCGGGAAGCAGCTCAATGCGGACGGAACCAGTCTGAGCACCCAGCCCTTCACCGTGTGCTATGCCGAAAGCCGCGACGGCAAGGTATGGACCAAGCCGAATCTGGGCATTTGCGCGTTTAACGGGATGAAGGAGAACAACATCCTCCTCGACAGCACCGCCGCCCGGTTCGACAACTTCTCGGTGTTCAAAGACTCCAACCCCGCGTGCCCGCCCGGGGAGCGCTACAAGGGCGTGGGTGTGGACTGCAACGACCATTACCTGTGGTGCTTCACCAGTGCCGACGGCATCCATTTTGCAAAGGCCTGGCAGATGACGAACAAGGGCAAGTTCGACACGCTCAATATCGCCTTCTGGGACCGGCATGCGGGACAGTACCGCTGCTACATCCGCGACTTCCACAGCATCCCGGGCGACGACCTGAACGCCGGCATTCGCGACGTTCGGTGGATGGTGTCCAAGGACTTCAAGGAGTGGTCCGACCCCGTGCTGCTCGATTTCGGTGGGGCTGACGACTACCCCCTCTACACCAACGCGGCCCAGCCCTACTACCGGGCCGACCACATGTTCGTCGGGTTCCCGTCGCGCTACGTCGAGCGCAAAGAATGGACCGACAACTTCGCGCAAATCCCCGGCGCCGAGCGCCGCAAGGCGCGTATGCAGGGCCATCCGCGCTTTGGCCTGGCCGTCACCGACTGCATCTTCATGTCGTCCCGCGACGGCGCGAAATGGAAACGCTGGGACGAGGCCTTCATGTCGCCCGGCCCCGAGGACGGTTACAACTGGGTTTACGGCGACTGCTACCCGGCGGTAGGCATGATCGAAACCGCAAACGACCAGCCGGGCCTGCCCAACGAGATTTCCATGTACGCCGCCGAAGGCCACTGGTCCATGAAATACCACCGCCTGCGGCGATTCACCCTCCGTCCCGACGGTTTCGTTTCGTTCAACGCGCCGTACAAACCGGCCACCATTGTCACCAGGCCGTTTGTGTTTACGGGAAAGACGCTGTCGATGAACTTCTCGACCTCGGCGTTGGGCTACGTCAGGATAAAGCTCATCGGTGAGGGTAAAACACTTGAATCGGTTGAGTTGTTCGGGGATACGCTCGACAGAAAGGTGTCGTTTGCGAGCGGAGATCTTGAGTCGATTTCAGGCAAACCGGTTGTGATGGAAATCACCCTCCGCGACGCGGATATTTATTCTTTCAAGTTCAATGCGGAATAAGCCTTCTGGTGGGTGAAGTGAAGCGCAACGAAACCCACCGTGTTTCGCCCTATCGCGCGCCAAGGGATGGTGGGTTACGTTCCGCTTTGCGAAACTTCACCCGCCCTACGCCCACAGTCAAAACAGGAACGCCGGAGACGCGTTGTTCGCGACTCCTGCGGGTACTCTTCGTTGGATGTCGGACCTACTTGATGGTCTCAACCCGGAGCATCTTCGTCCCGGCCTTCTTGCCTTCGACAATCTTGCCGCTGATTTCGGCGGTCTTGCCGTCGAACTTTCCGATCTCCTCGGCCTTGTCCTTGGGTCCCAGGCGAAGGGCCTGGCCCTTGAGACCGTCGATCGCTTTGCCGTCGGCACCCTTTGCCTCAGCCACGGTGATTTCGTACATCTTGACCTCTTTGCCCTTCCGGTTAACGGTCTTGCCGGCGACGGTTCCTTTAACAGTGGCCTCAACCCCTTCGTGGGCGGGCTTCGCTGCGGGCGCGGCCGGGGCCGCCGTGGCGGGTTTGGCGGGCGCGGGCGCGGCGGTGTCGGCCGCATAGGCGATCCCGGACAGGGCCACCGCCAGCGCAAGCACCATCATCAACGCGATCTTTGTCTTCATGCTCTCTTCCTTTCGTTGCATGCCGGAAACCGGCATGGTGTTTGAGCTTCGATACAGGGTTGAACACCGGGCAGTGGCAAAGGTTCCATGGCGCAATGGCGCAACGGCACCACCGGTCCCGCAATTCTTGCCTTCATCCAACAACGAACCACAGAGGCCACAGAGGGACACGGAGGCTTTTGCATAGCGGTTGGTTGGCGCACCCGTGCCTCTCATTCGAATCCCAGGCGCAAGTGTCAATTGTGCGTGTCTCCCTCCTTGCCTATACCCTCAGGAAGGGTTACCATACTTGGGCATGCGGTGGGTTTCGCTACGCTTCACTTCACCCGCCCTGCCATTTCCGGGAATAAGGGCGCGATCATGAAACAACACTTGGACGATTCAAGGCGAAGTGCGTGCATCGCGGCGGCGGTTATTGCATGCCTGCCTGCGTTGTTTCTTTGCTGCGCTGCTGCATCCGCCCTTGAGGCCGAGATTCGCAGTTCCGGCGGTTCGCCGACGATCTTCGTGGACGGAAAAGCAACCAGTCCGCTCATGTTCTTCGGCTGGGAAGCGGGGTTGGGCGGACCCACCGTGGTGAACCTGAGCACGGAGTGGCAGGAGTTCAGCATCACCGTGATGGCGCTGGAGGACACGGACGGGTCGAGCGGCATTCATTTCCGCATGGGCGGCGAGGGGCCGGGCACGGTGTGGGTGGACAACATCCATGTCTATCCCGGCGAGAAGATGAACGCACCCACGGAAAACTTCGTGCGCAACGGCGACTTCGAGGGGACGCGGGAGGATGTCGCGCGCGACTGGAACCTTTTCCAACGGCCCGAGGCCGCGGCCACCTGGGCGCTGGACACGGACACGAAGGCCAGCGGAAGGCAAAGCCTGCGCACGGAGATCACGAAGGCGGGGACCGACCACATGCACCTGCACTGGTTTCAGACCGGCTATTCGGTCAAGGCCATGCAGAAGTACACCTATACCCTCTGGATGAAGGCCGACAAGCCGAGGGCGGTCGACTTCATGATGCTGCACATCAATGACCCGTGGACCATCTACCCGGCCGAAACGACGCCCACCTCGGCCTATGTGCAGCAGGTGCGGCTCGCGCGGGACGCAGGCGTTCACATTTACAGTTTCAGCCTGGGCATGCCCTGGCCCGAACCGGGCCAGGAGCCCAACTTTGCGGAGGTGGACCGGTGCATCGAGACCACGCTGCGGGAAGACCCGCAGGCGCTGCTGCTGCCCCGCTTCGGCATGGCCCCGCCCGAGTCATGGCTGGCGGCGCATCCCGACGACCGCATGCTCTTCGACGACGGCCAGACGCTGGGCATGTCCGTGGCCTCGGAGGCATGGCGCGCCGAGATGCAGGTCCATCTGCATGCGTTCATCCGCCACTGCGAGGCAAAATACGGTGACCATATATTGGGCTACCATCCCTGCGGCCAGCACACGGGCGAATGGTTCTACGAACGGTCTTGGGAGCCTCGCCTCTCCGATTTCTCGCCGGCCATGAACGTGGGTTTCCGCGCATGGCTGCAAACGCAGTATGCGTCGGCGGATGCGTTGCGCGAGGCATGGAACAACCCGGAGGCCACTTTCGAGAGCGCCCAGGTGCCCACCGCCGACCAGCAGCGCAGGAGCACGCTGGGCCTCTTTCGCGACCCCGTCGCGGAGCGTCCGGTCATTGACTATTTCCTGTACAAGCAAATTGCCATGGAAGCGCCGCTGGAGATGATGGCGCACGTGATCAAGGAAGAGACGCACGGCAAGAAACTAACCTGTTTCTTCTACGGCTACCTGTTCGACATGCACGGCATTCCCATGGGTCCGCAGAACAGCGGCCACCTCGCGATGAAGCGAATGCTCGAATGCCCCGATGTGGACATTCTCTGTTCGCCCATCTCTTACCTCGACCGCGAACAGGGCGGTGCGGGCATGTTCATGAGCGCGGTGGACAGTGTGCGCGGCCACGGCAAGTTGTGGCTGAACGAGGACGACACGCGCACCCAGCTTGCGCCGCCCGCGTCGGGCTTCGGCCGCGCGGACACGCTGGAGGGCACCCGCTGGGTGCACCAGCGCAATTTCTCGCAGCTCTTCCCGCGGCGCTTGGCCGCCTGGTATATGGACCTTGGCGGCATCGGTTGGCTCAACGGGAAAGAACTGTGGGACAACATCGGCGGGTTGCAGCGCTTTTATCAGGAGCACCTGGCCGAGCCGGCCTGCTGGAATCCCGACGTGGCGCTGATCGTGGACGAGGACAGCCCGGCTTATGCGGCCTGCACCATTCAACTGGCCTGCCCGCTGGTCTATGAAATGCGCAGCCAGTACTTCCGCATGGGCGCGCCGTTCAACATCTGCCTGCTCAGCGACCTGGTGGCGGGCAACGTGCCGCCCGCAAAGGCCTACTTCTTTCAGAACTGCTACCGGCTCGACAGCGCACAGCGCGAGGCTGTGTTGAAGGCCACGCGCGGCGCGACGGCCGTGTGGTTCTACGGCGGCGGCTTCATCGGCGACACGGCCAGCGACGCGAACATGACCCAGATGACGGGCCTGCGACTGCGGAGCGGCACGCCCGCGCAGGGCCGGGTCGTTCCCGAAAAAGCGGCGCAGGGCTTGAGTGCGGGCCTTACTGAACCTTTCCGCTGCGAGACGCTGCTCGATCCCGTGTGGGAGGTGGACGAACCGGGCGCCGAGACCATCGCGCGCAATCC
>CAIUWO010000764.1 GCA_903902895.1 Candidatus Hydrogenedentota bacterium
CAGGTACTGCTGCAGGGCGAACTCCTCGAAGGTCGGCACCGCGGCCTTGGTCTCGCGCTCCGTCAGCGGGTCGATGTCCTTGGCTATCAGCGCCTTGAACTCGTGCGCGCGCAGCCGGGCGTCCTTCACGCTCAGACTTGGAAAGGGGCCGATCTTTATGCTCTTCTTGACCCCGAGCAGGCGGTAGCGCAGGTGAAATTTCTTGAGGCCCTTCTTGCTGACCAGAAGGCGCAGCCCCGGCACCTCCAAATCGCTGTACTCCATGTCGGTGCTGGGACTGGCGGGGTCATGCGGCGGCAGCGCCTCGACTGTCCTGTCGGTGAAGCGGAACCTCCGGCCGGGGCCGGGCGTGGCTGTCTCCATGGGGGTGTCTCCTGTGGTTGGGGTGGGTGAGTTTGGTGGGGGCGAGCGGCGCGTGGACGGCGCGGCGGAGTCGGCCACAGTCCAGTAAGTCCTGTAACCGAGCGGCGCGCGAAACGCGCATCGCCCAATCGCCGCAATTAAATGTTCAAACGGCCACCCGCACCGGCGCGGGCGGTCCGGTCCAAGTCCGGTCCGGACGGCGCGCAAACGGCCACTTTGGGCACTTCCGCGCCCGCAGTGGAGAGCCGTGCGGACGCGCCGAGAGACCGCCCGGTCCCCCGGCCATCGGCACTACGTGGTCGATGCGTCCAGTTCAGCGCGTGCATCCGGCGGGGGGACAGTGGCCGACGCACCGCGCACCCAATGCGGACGCGCGGCGCGGCGGCGATGTGTGGTTTTCGGTGGACTCGGGTCTGGCCGGGGCGCCGGTCGGCCCGTCCTCAGCCAATGTCGTGGCCGGTGCGCATCACCGTGGTTTTACTGAGCGATGCGAACTGCGGGTGCCGCTACAACCGGCGGCGGCCGCGGGCGACCACCCTCCGCACGACATCCGGCGGGTAGTCCACGAGGCGCTCGCGGTCAATGACCTCCGCGAACTCCTCGCGCAGAGCGTCCACGTCGAGCGACGGGTCCATCGCCACAAACGTGTCGCGGTCGTCGAGGTGCAGCAGGATCGGTATCGCGTGCGTGTCGTTGATGAACTCCACACTAACGATCGTGCGTCCCGCGAGGGACGCGCGGATGCCCTCCAGCCGCGCCTGACCCTCGGGTGATCTGAGCACGCGGGAAACATCGTTTAGGTCACTCAGGTCGCCCATGGCTCAGCCCTCCACGCAGTCGGGACGGCGGTCCCGATACGAGAAGTGGCTGCCGTCCGGCGCGAGGATGACGTGGTCCAGCAGGCGGATGCCCAGCAGGGTCCCCGCCTTCGCGATGAGCCGCGTCACCTCATCATCACACCGCGACGGCGTGACATCACCGGAGGGATGGTTGTGTACTAATATGAGCCCGTTAACTGCACCTGACACCAGCGCGGCCCTGAACACGTCCCGGGGCTGCACCGGTGTCGAGTCCACCGTGCCCACGCTCACGAGGTGCCGCCCGATGGGCCGATTCTTCGTGTCGAGAAACAGGGCCACCATCTGCTCGCGGTCGGAGGTTGCAACGTCGCCCAGGTGCCGCGCCACATCGGCCGGGGCGGTGAGCGGCGACACATCGGCCGTGCCGTCCTGGACAAGCCGAAGCCGGTACACCGGGATGCTGTACGGTGCGGCATCCCCTTTGCGCGTTGTTTTCTTGGTCATGATGTTATCCCTCAGTATTCATCGGGCAGAAGAAATGTCGTTGCCTGCCGATTGTGGTTGTCGTCGATTTCAGCGTCTGTTATGACCCAGAGCTTCTGGCCGTCGGGCAGCGTGTAGACGCTCATGATGCGGGCACCGCTGGTGAGGGCCGCGGCGTTGGCCGCCTTGTCGGTTTCATCGAGGTCGCCCCAGTCGCCGGCGGCGTGGCGACGGAGATACTGGAGGGGATCTGCACCGCAGGCGCGCAGGGCCTCCAGGGCTCCGGGTGTGCTAACCACCGGGCCCAGGTCGAAACGCACCGCAGGCGCGGTGGGGGTGTCATTGTCCATGGGTTGATTTCCTCTCTGTCCGCTCTCCCGGACAGTCTTGTTGAGTGGCGTCTGGGGTTGAGCTATGTTGGCGGGAAGTGCCAGCAGTCGCTGGAGCGCAGGGATTCTTTCAGGCCGTCACAGCGGCTGGTCCATGCGGCGAACGGTCTCGCTGTTGAGCGTGACGTACTCGGTCCTGTAGTTATGCCCGCACCAGTCGATGAAGCTGGTCACCACGTCGCTGATGGTCTCGGGCGTGTAGTCGAGGGTCATGCAGAGCCGGTGGAACTTGCCGTCGTGCTGGCGGAAGAGGCCGCCCGTGAAGCCCGGCTCGCGGTAGTGCTCCAGGGTGAAGCGGGCCCGCCACGTGAAGATGGAGGCCGGACACTGGAAGCCGTCGCGACCGGTGGCTAGGCCGTGAAGGTGGCGCGCCCGCTCCAGGACCGCCTCGGGGTCCTTGCGGCGCTGCGCCCAGCCGATGTATTCGCAGGAGCCGATCCCGAAGGCCTTGCTCTTTGCATGGGTCACGACGTCCCAGGCGCAGGGATGGGCGTCGGCCCAGGCGATTACGTCGGCGAGCGCGGGCTCGGTCGTGTGCAGTTCCGGCCACGCATCGGAGGTCCAGACGGTGGTGGTTTGGGTGTGTTCATCGCGGTGCATGGTTGTGTGCTCCTGCGGCCGGTGCAGCCGGGCCGGGTGGTTGAAGGGTTCGCTGCGGGAGAGGAAAGCGTCTTTCCCCGGGGACATTTGTCCAGGCGCTGCTCAAGGCGGAGCCTGTTCGAAGGAGATTCCAGGCGTTCCTGAAGGTTTGGCCTTTTGCGATGGATGGGCAATGAGGGCTCCGGACGGCGGGAAGAAATGGTCCTCTCCAACGGGTTCTTCTCCAGAAGCCGATCGGCCTGGACCATGTTTGCGGCAACGTCCAGGTCCTTGTGACGGGCTTGGTCTTTTGCTGGGGGCGTGATGCCCGTCGGTGCCCCCGGCGACATGTCGGGGGCACCCGGCATCCGGGCGGGACAGGAGCGATGGAAGGTGGTAATCGGAGTTGACCCGCCAAGCTCTGGGTGGCCCATCTCCGTCCGTTGCGGTGCACCGGCGCGGTTGCTGTGGTGCGGACGGGGATGGGCATGGATTGGAGAACCGGGTCAGGCGCTGGCCGTGCAGGGCTCGGCATCGGTGGTGTCGGCGGCGTCGGATGCATCGGCAACCTGCTGCTCGCGCTTGCCGCCGAACTTCTTGGCGGCCCCGTCCTTTGAGGCGGAGAAGGGATTCTCACGCTTGGGCGGGATGAGCGGCTCCTGCTTCACTGTGCCGTCGTCGTTCTTCTCGGGCTCCGCGTCCAGCACGGCCCGCGTCCACGCGTCGAAGTCGCCGCATAGCAGGCTCATGCCCCTGTGGTCGCCGTCCTCGTAGGCCAGACCCTCCGCGCGAATCACCGCGCACATGAACCCTGCGTTCGTGCTCGACTTGCCCACAAATGCTCCGCCGCTGGACAGAGCGGCCGCCTTGAACGGCTGGCCCGTCAGCACGGCGGGGCTGAAGCAGGTGCGCAGGCGTTCGAACGGCACCCACTCGCGGCTGAACTGGCCGCCCCCGTCATTCTCCTTCAAGCGCAGGTAGGCCTCCTTGTCGATGCGGCCTACCTGGTATTCTATGCCGCAGCCTCCCCGGGCGGGGTTCAGCTTCACTGCCTGCGCGGTGCGCACGACGGTCACCATCACCGGCACGGGCTCGGGGGCAGCGCCGCCGTCCTGGGGCGCGCCGGTGGCGGGAGTCTGGTCTTTGGGTTTCTTCGTCTTGGTCATGTCATTTCTCCTCAGTCGATTGTGGTTGGTTGCCTCATGCTCTCCGGCATGAGATTCTGGACGCGCTCGCGCATCGCGGGGGTCAGGAAA
>CAIUWO010000765.1 GCA_903902895.1 Candidatus Hydrogenedentota bacterium
CGCCCCCGACACGTCACCAAGCTCTCGAAGCACATCACCCAGATTGTTGGCGGCTATTGCCACATCTGGATGGTCCGGCCCGTAAACCTTCTCTAGAATCGCCAATGCTCGCTCGAAGTACGCCCGAGCCTTCGGCAAATCCCCAATTGTCTGAAATACCCGAGCCAGATTGTTGACTGTTCTAGCCACGCTTGGATGATTCGATCCGTAAACAGCCTGCTCTATTGCCAAGGCGCGCTCAAAATACGCCTGTGCCCCAATGGGGTTTCCAAGGAGCCGCTGTACTTCGCCCAAATTACTCACGGATACGGCTACCTGTGGATGATGCGGTCCATAGACTTCCTCCATGATCGCCAACGCCTGCTGGAAGTGTTGCCGCGCACTCGTCAAGTCCCCAAGCTCCTGTAGTGCCAAACCCAGATTGTTGACGCGAATGGCTGTCTCCGGGTCGTTCAGTCCTCCATTCTCCTCACTTATCCGCAGCGCCCGTTCGTAGAGCGTCCGTGCACCAGCAAAGTCACCCAAGGCGTGCAAGACTGAGCCAAGATTGTTCAGACGAATCGCCACATAAGGATGGTTCGATCCATAGACCTCTTCGTCTATGGTGAGCGCCCGCTCGAAACAAGCCCGTGCCCTCAAGAAGTCTCCAGTGTCCCACAGTACGGTGCCCAAGTTGTTGGCGCAAATGGCCACGTTCGGATGCTTAGGACCGTAAACCGCCTCGGCTATATCCAGAGCCCTCTCCAATAGAGCCCGTGCATCGGCAACGTCGCCCGATGTCTGCAAAACCTCGGCCAGCGCGTTACAAGCTGCACCTATTGCCTGAGTGTTCCTTGATTGTTCCGCCCATGCCAAATACCGCTCCGCTTCCGTTCTCGCCTCGTCGAGTCGATAAAGGCGCAAGAGTATTTGACACACAGCCAACCACCATTGCGGCTTGTCTGCCTCCGGAACGTCGTTGGTGTTGACTATCGTGCGAATTGCGTCAGCCCGTGTCAGAGTGTTGGCGGCAAGAGCCGCCTCCATCATGGGTAGATAGTAACGCCGGAACATTGTCGTGGGACGAACTTCTTCATCGTTTGCCAGCGCTTCCGCAAGACCCCGTTCCAGTTCCTCGAGCCGTTTACGGGCTTCCTCCCTGTTTCTGTTGCCGCGTTCGGAGATCTCTGGTGACTGCTTTTCCTGGATCATTCGCGCGTCGGTGGGCCTGCGCGCGTCGAGCTTGATGGGGATCCAAGCGGCAAGATGGTCGGCCACAGTAAGCAACTGAGTTTGGTTTTGCAGGGTAAGCAGAAACACGAGGTGACAATTCAGCGCACTCCAAGTTTCACGCTGCAGGTTCATGGCGCGCCAGAACGCAACGCCTTCCTCGGGGGGGCGGTTGGGCGGCGTGTTGTCCACCAGAAACAGAACGCCCGCCTCCGGCGGCCAGGGAGCGGTCATTTCGCGGGCGGCCTTGAGCAAGGCGCCCGTTTGTCTCGCTGTGCAGGGCATTGCGAGTTCCGCCCAGGGCCGGTCTTCCAGATGGGCCGCCGCGGCACGGAGGATTTCGCCCGCCTGTATCACCGAATCCACGGTCACAACAGTCATCGTCGCGACCGGGGTACTGATGGCTTTGCCCAATCCGGCTATCGCGTCATGGCTCACAGAGATTCAGCCGCCCCAGTTTCTCAAGGTTCTCAACAACAAGCGGGTGAACGCCAAACCAGCCTTCGCCGTTATATTCGATCAGAGCGCAAATACTTAGCAGCAACCGGTTGATCGGATCTGACTGGGGAATCGTCTTCTTCCCTTGAAGTTGCGCCTTTGCATACTCGGTGAGCCGATCGTACAGTTCGTTTACCGAGATTACTCCGCCTGTATTGTCCACGGGCTCAGCGATCTGTTGCCAGCAAGTTTTCCGCAGTTGGTTCAGTCCATAGCGTATCGCCGTTTCTGAAATGGGCACCGACACATCGGTCATGGTGGAGACAATATTCAACACTTCGAAGACATGCCGCAAAACGCCACCTGTCTTGTCGATGAGTAGACGCAGCGCATCTGGCTCGATCAAGGCATCATCTACGCGTTTCTTAATGAGCGATTCGATAACTTCAAGCCCCGGCCTCATTTTGGTTTCAGGGTCGTATACTTTGATCATTGGCAGGCAGATTGCCGAGTCAAAATAGTGGCGGAAGGCGTCACAATCCGGCGAATGGTACAGATGGATAGGAATGGTATAGATGATATCTGTTGTTAGGCCCGTGAGTAAGGTGATGTTATCGACGAACATTCCACGGGCCTGCTTCAGGCCGAGTTTGTCAATGCCCTCTACAATCACCAGAAGACGTTGTCCCCTATCCTTAAGTTCCGTTTGAATGGCCTCAATGACGCGATTGGCCTGAATAAGCAAGTCTGCGGGGCGCTTGCGCAAAGTGTGGACAATGGTTTCTTCACTGTGGGAGTCTACTTTTATTTCGGCCTTGATGCGCACCATCAGTCCAACCAGTTTTCCCAAGACGGAACCTCCCGTGTCCACGCCCGCCGCAATTACCGCTTCCGCATTTGTGGTTTCCTTGTTCTTCGTGGTTACTGTGGCAAAATACTTGTGCACTTCATTCAGGAGTCTTTCATCGCCTCTTATACCGATATTCTCCGCCGCCTGCATAATCTGTGCGGTGATAACCAGGATGAGGTCTTCGGCCAAGGCGTTGACAGGCGTCATTTCATCGAGCACGGAGAACTTTACGGGCAGCCATTTGTCCCCTTGTTCGGCA
>CAIUWO010000766.1 GCA_903902895.1 Candidatus Hydrogenedentota bacterium
ACCGGCTGGTGCTGGCCTTTGACAAACTTGAGGCGGGCGAACACCACTTCTACTATGCCGTGCGCGCCGTGTCTCCGGGCACGTTCCGCCAGCCCGCGGCGATTTCGGAATGCATGTACGACCCGACCGTCCGCGCCGCGACGGTGGACACGACAGTCAAGGTGGAATGACCGCACGCCTTTGCAAATGCGCATTCCACGGCTGCGTCCGCCATTGGCGGACAACTGCCGTGACGGCGTTGATGGTGGTGTTCGCGCTGACGGCATGGCCCGGCGCGGGATGGTTGGGCATGACCGGGCTCGCACTGGTGGCACGGTTCGCGCCGGCGCTTGATCCCGCGCCCTACCTGGCCGCACCCCCTTCCGGCGAAGTGCAGGACCGGCATGGCGCGCTGCTCTATGCCTTCACTGGCAGGGACGGGCAGTGGTGCTTCCCGCGCGCGCTGGACCAGATCAGTCCGCGGGTCATCAATGCCACGCTCGCGGCGGAGGACCGGCGCTTCCACAAACATCCCGGTGTGGACCCCGTGGCGGCGCTGCGCGCCCTGTGGCTGAACATGAGCCGGGGCCGTGTGGCCTCCGGCGCGTCCACGCTGACCATGCAGTTGGTGAAGCGGGCCGAGGCCACGCCCCGGTCCATGCGGGGCAAGCTGGGACAAATGTTTTCGGCGCTGCGCCTGGAGCGCAGCGCGGACAAGCGCCAGATCCTGGAAACCTACCTGAACACGGCGCCCTATGGGGGCAATCTGGTGGGCGTTGAAGCCGCGGCGCGCCGCTGGTTCGGCAAGCCCGCCTCCGAGCTTGTCCTGTCCGAGGCGGCCCTGCTGGCGGGGCTGCCCAAGTCACCGACCGCGCTCCATCCGTTGCGCCATCCCGAACGGGCGCTGGCAAGACGCAACCTCGTGCTGGCGCAGATGCGCCAGGCGGGGTTTATCGACGCGTCAGAATATGAACAGGCCACCGCCGCGCCGCTGGGCGTGGAATGGCATGCACTGCCGCACCAGGCGCCCCATCTCGCCATGCGGTTGCGCGGCGAGGCGGTTGCCAAAGGCGCGGTGCTCACCACGCTCGACGGGGAATTGCAGGGGCGCGTGCAGGCCATGGCGGCGCGTCACCTGCAGCGTTTCAATGGCGACATCACCAATGTCGCCGTAATGGTGCTGGACGTGGGGGAGGGGAGCGTCCTCGCGCGCGTGGGGTCGGCGGATTTCTTCAGCAGGGCCATCGCCGGGCAGGTGGACCTGTGCCGTGCTCCCCGGTCCCCGGGCTCCACGCTCAAGCCGTTTACCTACGCCCTGGCGCTGGAAACGCAGAAGGCCTATCCCACGGAGGAACTGCTCGACGGCACCCTCGACTTTGGCGGCTACAACCCGGGGAATTTCGACGGCAGCTACAACGGACTGGTCTCCGCAACCGAGGCGCTGCGCCTGTCGCTCAATGTGCCCGCCGTCATGCTGCTCGACCGCGTGGGCGTGGAGCCACTTTGCTCTTTTCTGCGAAAGGCCGGATTCAACACGCTGAACCGGCCCGCCGCCGCGTATGGGCTGGGCCTGACCATCGGCGACTGCGAAGTCACGCTCGAATCCCTCTCCGGGGCCTATCTTATGCTGGCGCGGCTTGGCGAGTATCAGCCACCGCGGATATCATTTCGGGGAGATGGGGGTAGTGGGAAAAATGGGATAGACCGACAGGCGGGGGCGCCTGTTCTACATTCCCCCGTCCGCCTGCTTTCTCGGGGTACCGCGCTGGCGCTGTACCAAATGCTGGACCAGCCCTTCCCGGCTGAACTGGACCAGAATCTGGTCCGCACAGGCGGGTACAGTTCCCGAGTATGCTGGAAAACCGGCACGTCGAGCGGCCTGCACGATGCCTGGACCGTGGCCTTCAACAGGCACTATCTCGTGGCCGTGTGGATGGGGAACAGCGACGGGCGGTCGTCACGGCGGCTGGTCGGGGCCCAGGCCGCGCTGCCGCTGGCCGCGCAGGTGTTCCGGGGGCTGCCGCAGAAGTCAGCGTCGGCGTGGCCCGATACGGAAAAGGATTTGG
>CAIUWO010000767.1 GCA_903902895.1 Candidatus Hydrogenedentota bacterium
CCGCGTCCGTTGATGTACTTGTGCAAGATGCTTGAAATGAGTGTCTGGTAGGGCAGCCCCTCCTCCTCGGCCTTCTTCTGAAAGCGCACCAGGTCGCGCTCAGTCATGCGGATGTTTACGCGCCGGTCCTTGCGCTGCGTCGCCCGCGCCGCGGCCGCATACCGCAGCTTTTCCTTCGCGACCTCCGGCACGCTTTTCCATTCGCCGTTCTCCACGGAGTCCAGAATGGATTGTTCCTCTTTCGTAAGCTTCATGTGTCTTTACTCCCAAGATAACGCCTGGTCATCTTTCGGCTCGGGATAATTGTCTTGAGAAACAAGCCGTCCTCCGATTCCACAAAGGGAACCAGAAAGGCATAGCCCTCCACATCAACGATGAAAATGCGCTGCCCAGGATACTTTCCGCGCTCGCTGTGTTCAACAACATCCAACAAATCACCGGCCTGAATGTGGTAGACAATCTCCTCAAATGTGACGCCGCGCACGGCCTTGAGCCATGCGTTCTTGCCGTCATTCCAGTCAAAGGTCTCCATGAACCAATTATGGCATATTGTGTGCACTTTGGCAACACCTCTGCCGCGCTTTCCTGGTCGCAGGAAAGCCCCCCGCCTTTTGGGGTGCACTTTAGACGCACGCTTACCCTGGGAGTGGATTGCATGAGTGATGATTCTTGTGCCAGCACACGGTGCGGTCGTTGTCGCAGGATGCTGCGCATCCTGCTGTTTCTGACTCTCGCCTTGTCGGTGGGTATCTGCGTTAACGCAACGCATGCCCGGTGGCAGGTGGGACGCAAGATGGAGGAACTCCGGGCCAAGGGGTTGCCTGTAACACCGCAGGACCTGGAGGCACTTTATCCTCAGCCGTCCAAGGACCAGAATGCCGCCGAAGTCTACGCGGCGTTTTTCAAGATACTCCTCAAGAAGGGCAACGAACCGGACTACAAAGGGATTAGTGAACGGGTTGAATCCATCAAAGAAGGCGAACGACCTGATCCGTCGCTTCTTGCGGAGATGGAGGCGTATCTTTCCGCCAACGCCGAAATGCTGCGCCTGCTGCATGAGGCCGCCGCCCTTAGCGGTGTGCGTTTTCCACTCGATTTCAGCAAGGGCTACGAGATGGAAACACCGTATATTTGGGAGTTGCACCAGAGCGCAAGACTTCTGCGCTGGGAGACTGTCGTTGCCGGTGAGAAAGGCAATTCTCAGACGGCAATGAACGCGCTGACGGCCGCAATGAACGTCTGTGACTGCGTGCGCGAAGCGCCGAACTGGCGCTATCAGGCGACATGCATGAGGATGAGGGGGATTGTGTGCTGCGCCCTCGACGGAGTTCTTTGCACGCAAGTGTTTTCCGACGACCAGTTGGCTCATCTGAGCGAATCTCTTGCAAGGCAGGAAGACTCCAAGTCGCCGGTACTTGCCTTTTCCGGAGACTTTGCGACGGGATTATCGTTTATTGGGAGTCGGAAATCGCCAAGCACGGCGTTTTCCCTCGCTGAGCGCATTGCACCCGCTGTCGACAAAGTATTTGGTTCTATGCTGGATAGGACCGGAGTAGTTGATAAGCGGCGGTTTCATACCATGGTTGTTCCGGCCCTTGACACGGGACTTGTGCATCTCTTTCATTGGGTTGGGATCAGCGATCGGGAAGAGCTTCGTTTTTTGACCGCCATGGATGCAGTGGTGCAGGCAGGGATGCAACCAACTCAGAAGGCGATTCCGGCGGAAAGGGAAATAGGCTTGCGCCTGGAGAGGGTGCATTCCTGGATTCCCAGTCTCACGGAAGACCTTGTTCCAACCACATCGCGTTATGTTGAACTGTTCTCCGTCGGTTTGGCCCGTATCCGCACCGCAGTCACGACAGTGGCCGTCGCGCGCTACCGACTTGCCCATGGCACACTGCCTGAGCGCTTGGATGAACTTGTTCCGGCCTTCCTTTCCTCCGTGCCGCTTGATCCCTTCGATGGCAAGCCACTTCGCTACATTCATGAAGGTGCCGGTTACACCGTGTACAGCATCGGCCACAACATGCGCGATGATCAGGGACAGCCGCTGACCCGAAACGGGGAAGTATGGGAGGGTGACGTGACCTGCCGCGTTGTTTTGTCCCCGCAAGGGGGCCAACAACAGCAGCACGGTTAAGGCGAAGCGGTAACCGTGGAAGTAGGCGATGCATTCTGCCCCGAAGGTGGCAGACAAGACATCTGCGCGAGGTGCCCCCGGGTTGTTCGCCCCCTTCGGGGACGAGGATCTGTGTTCTGTTGACCACGGGTTCCGCTTCGCTCCACCCGTGGCTATTGTTGTGTGACCCCTTCGGGGCCAGAAGCAGGAGTAGAGCCTGTCCGCGGCAGGGCTGGTCCACATATCTCATCCGCCTCGGCGCTTTATCCGCAAGCGGGAGGCGTTCCATGGAGCTGTCCACAATCAACGCAACGCGCTGTCATTGTGGACGAAGTGAAGCAATATCGTGTCCGCCATCAATCCGCCCGGTCAGGGCTGTCGTGTCAAGAGATTGCCGCGTCGGGCTACGCCCTCCTGCTAAGAAAGTGTCGGTGCCGCAGGGGGACTGCCACGAATGGCACTTAGTTAAGGCGATGTTGCTTTATAGTGATTTCGATGGGGGCATTCCTTGAACAGGCGCCTTGTTTGTGTGAGGTATTGGTAATTTTTGGACCG
>CAIUWO010000768.1 GCA_903902895.1 Candidatus Hydrogenedentota bacterium
ACCGTGCTGCCCGGTGAAACGGCCTGTCTGCGCTGTGTTTTCGGCGGTCCGCCGCCGCCGGGCGCCGTGCCGTCCTGCTCGCAGGCCGGGGTCCTGGGCGTGTTGGGCGGTGTGCTGGGAACCCTGCAGGCCACCGAGGCTGTCAAGCATGCATTGCGCGTGGGCGAACTGCTAACCAACGCCCTGCTCAAGTACGACGCCCTGGACCTCAGTTTCCGCAGGGTTTCCCTGCGCCGTAATCTCAATTGCCCGTTGTGCGGAGACGCGCCGACCATTCTGGGATTGCATGACGAAGCACCGCCCGTGTGCGACTTGAAGGAAAAGCGGTCATGACCGGACTGTTCCTGCCCCAACGCATTGTGGACGCCATGGTGCTCCAGGCCGAAGCGGAGGACCCGAAAGAGGCGTGCGGACTGCTATCGGGACAGGAAAGAATCGTCCGGGAGATCCACGAGTTGACCAACGCGGACGATAGCGAGGACCATTTCTCCATGCTGCCCGCGGAGCAGTTCGCCGTGGCAAAGAAGGTCCGCGCGACGGGGACGGACATTCTGGCCGTCTACCACACCCACCCCACCTCGCCCGCCCGCCCCTCCGAGGAGGATATCCGCCTGGCATTTGCCCCGGACATGGTGTACCTAATTCTTTCCCTGTTGGTGCCATGGCGGCCGGAGCTTCGCGGCTTTCGTATTTGCGACGGCGAAGTCATCGAAATCCCCATTCAGGTGTTTGACGACCAGGACTACGATCCAACAAAGGACTATGTAATATGAGCCAGACAGCCGATCCCATCCTGAACATTCCGGAAACCGTGCGCGAGGACGTGCTGGCGTATCGGGGGAAGGTTGAGGCGTTTCTTCGTGGCGAGAGCAACCCCACGGCGTTCAAGGCGTACCGCGTGCCCATGGGCATCTATGAGCACCGGACGGATGGCAGGTACATGGTCCGTGTGCGCCTGGGGGCCGGACTGGTGCTTCCGCATCAACTAGAACGCATTGCCGCGCTGAGCCGTGCCCACGGCAACGGGGTGCTGCACGTCACGACACGGCAGGACATCCAGATTCACGACGTGGATATTGACAGTACGCCGGATGTGCTGGAGGGGTTACTTGACGCCGGCATAAGTTCCCGCGGCGGCGGCGGGAACACGGTCCGCAACGTGTCCGCCTGCCCCCGGGCCGGGCGCTGCCCGCATGAGCGGTTCAACGTGGCCCCCCATGCCATCTCCGTGGCAGAGTACCTGCTGCAGCACCGCAGTTCTTTCAACCTGCCGCGTAAGTACAAGATTGCCTTTTCCGGATGCGGAACCGACTGCGCGCTGGCCTCGGTGACCGACTTGGGCTTTTTTGCACAAATCCGGGACGGGGTCCAGGGGTTTCGCGTCTTCGCCGGCGGCGGACTGGGCGGAAGCCCGCGCGGTGGCATCGTCATTGAGGAATTCGTTCCCGTGGATGAGGCGGTGGAGGTGGCCGAGGCCATCCGGCGCGTGTTTGACAAGAACGGTGACCGCACCAACAAGAACCGCGCGCGGCTTCGCTACGTGTTGAACCGCCTGGGCGAAGACCAGTTCAAGGCGCTGTTCCGGGAGGAGCGGGACACACTTCGGGCAGAGGGACTTTCCGGCCATCCGCCCATTGTCAGGGACTTGGATGGTCGGTTTGTCCACCATACACCCGCTACCGTGGAGAGTGCTGAGCGGGTACCGACGGAGTTGTCCCACCTCATCTGGCCGGAGAAGTCGCCTGACCGCGTGACGCTTCGCCTGCCGCTGTTGCTGGGCGACATTCCCGCAGACGATCTGGTTGCCATTGCCCGCCTGGCCGAAGTTCATGGCGCGGGACTGGTGGGGGCCACGCAGGAACAGGACCTGCTGGTGTACGGAGTACGCCGCGCCGAACTGTCTGCGGTTTTTGCCTTGTTGCAGGGGACAAAGGTGTTTGCCTCTTTACGAGAATCCCGACCTCGCGTGGTGGCTTGCGCGGGCGCTTCGACCTGTAAGTTGGGACTGTGCCTGTCGCGCGGACTGGCCTCGGCAATAAGTGCGGAATTTAACGCACAAGACGTGGCCGGCGGTGAAAAAGCTCCAGTGATCCGCATCAGCGGATGCCCGAACAGTTGCGGCGGCCACCACATTGGCGCCATCGGGCTTGAGGGCCGGGCACAACGCCACAAGGGGCGGTTGCTTCCGGTATACGTGGTCCTCGCCGGCGGCGTGGTTTCCGAGGACGGTGCCAGTCTCGCCAAACCGCTGGGCACCGTTCCGGCCAGACAAATTCCGTTGCTACTGGCGGCCGCATACAAAGAGGGTGCCACTGGAACAGAGGGACTGCGCGATGTGGTTGCCCGATATACAGTGATTCCGGACACATTGCCCGAAGAGTTCTACTACGATTTTGGTGCCGACACGCCTTTTTCCCTGGCAGGCCGCGGACCGGGCGAGTGCGGTGCCGGTGTGTTTGATGTTATTCAGCTTGATATCCGGGAAGCGGGCAGTGCCATCAAGAGCGCCAACACCGTACTCGATGACCGGGCGCGCAGCGAGGAACTGTACCGTGCGCTGCTGGCATCGGCGCGGTCACTGCTGGTCATCTTTGGGCTGGAGCTTTCAAAAGAGCACCTTATCTTCGAGGCCTTCGAGCGCGAACTCATCACGCCCGGATGGGTCTCTACGGAGGCGCGGACCGTTGTCAGCGACGCCTTGGATTGGCGGCTCGGCGGCGCAACGAAGAGTCTTGTTCCCCATGCGGAAACCATCGGGGCGGTGGTGGCGCGCATAACCGATCTTTTCGCTTCGCTTGACGCAAATCTGAAATTTCGCCTTACTCCTCTGGCGCCGGAGCCTTCCCCGGCTGCGGCGGTTGACCCCGATCAAGCCGTGGCGCGTGCGGACCTGAGCGGCGTACTCTGCCCCATGAATTTCGTGAAAGCCAAGGTGGCCTTGGAGAAGATAGCGGTCGGGGCCGTGCTTGAGGTAGTTCTGGATGACGGGGAACCCATTCAGAATGTTCCCGCGAGTCTCGCGGAGCAGGGCCATGAGGTCCTGTCTGTGACACCGCTTGAAGGCAGATACCTGCTGCGCGTTCGGCGAAAGAAATAGGGAAGGCTGGAGAAACCATGGCGCTATCACTTCCCATGCAGGGTCTCTCCAATGAGCAAGTTCTGGACCACCTGCGGGTTCTGGGCGGTCACGATGTCAACTGGCGCGACCACCGGGCCTTCGGGCTGGTCTACCACCATTCCGACGCGCATACGAAACTCATGCAGGAGGCGCACAACCTTTTTCTGTCCACCAACGGCCTGAACCCGATGGCGTTCAAGAGTCTGCGCCGCATGGAACACGAGGTGGTGCGAATTTCGGCGGGGCTGTTTCACGGAGACGACGCCACCGTCGGCACCATGTCGTCGGGCGGCACGGAGAGCATTCTTCTGGCCATGCTGGCCTACCGGCAGCATGCGCGCAGCCACCGGAAATCGATTCGCCACCCCGAGGTAATTGTTCCTGAATCCGCCCATGCTGCCTTCTACAAGGCGGGCGAGTATTTCGACATCAAGGTGATTAGTGTTCCGCTGCAAAAGGACTATCGGGCCGACGTGGATGCCATGGCGGCCCGTATCAACCGGAACACCATTGCATTGGTCGGAAGCGCGCCGTGCTACCCCTATGGCGTGATAGATCCCATCGCCGAAATCGCAGCACTGGGGCTCAAGCACGGACTGCCGGTGCATGTGGACGCGTGCCTGGGCGGTTTCCTGCTGCCCTTCGTCGAGCGGCTAACCCCAGAAGAACGGATCGCTGATATTCCCCACTTCGATTTTCGCGTGCCCGGCGTCACTTCAATATCTGCGGATCTGCACAAGTACGGTTATGCTGCCAAGGGCGCGTCTGTGATCCTCTATTCGGATATGGCCTATCTGCGACATCAGTTCAGCGCCTCCACCGACTGGTGCGGCGGGGTCTATGTATCGCCGACGCTGGCGGGCACACGACCGGGGGGCGCCATAGCCGGGGCATGGGCGGCACTGCACAGTCTCGGCGAAGAGGGCTATGTCAGCAATGCTCGGGCAGCCATGGAAACCGCAAAAGCCTTCATCGCGGGAATCAACGCCATTCCGGAATTGGAAGTGTTGGGCGATCCCGCCGTGACAATTGTTGCCTATGGGGGGCGCGGGCCAGGTGTCGGTGCATATGCCTTGGGAGATCAACTGGAGGCGCGCGGGTGGCATGTTGACCGCTTGCAGCGGCCCGAAAGCCTGCACATGATTCTGAACCCCGGACATCTGCATGTGGCGGATGTCTACCTGGCGGATTTGCGCGAAGCGGTGGCGTATGTGAAGACCCACCGGGACGCCGCCTTCGAGGGTTCCGCGCCCATGTACGGACTCATCGCCAAGGCGCCGCTGCGAAAACTGGTAAAGAAACAGGTGTTCGGGATAGTCGAACAGATGTACAGCGCGACCGGCGGGGGAAGCGCTGCTGAGTTGTCGGCGGAAAGCGCTGAAGCCGGGGACGCGCCGCAAGAGGGGGCCATTCCTTCATTGCCGCCGCTTCTCATCGGGGCCATGCGGGTCAAGGCACGGCTGCGCCGTCTGTTCGGGCGGGCATGACCTTGAACCCGCCGGATGCTACTGCGAGCACGCCTTCGGTGCTTCGGTTCCGGCCTGATTCCAAGGCATTCGCGCAAGAAGCATGCCCATTCCGCAGGTGTCGGTAACGCCGGCAAACACGAGTCCGCAGCCAACGAAGGCGGACAGTCCCGCGAAGCCTGGATGCACCGTATACCCAAGTGTCAGGCCAAGCACTACAAGGCTGCCGGCTGCGATTCGGACCTGACGCTCCAGCGAAATCACCTTGCGTCCCCGGATAACTGGCAGGCCCGCAGCCTCCCAGGCCTCCACGCCGCCCTCGACAACGCAGGCATTGACGAAACCCTCTTTCAGGAATCTCTCGGCCGCCATTCTGGAGCGCGTTCCGCTCTTGCAGGAGAGATAGATGGTGTCGGCGTCACCAACGCCGGCCTGCGTGACCACCTCGCGGGGTTTCAGTGACTCAAGCGGGGCCAGTTTTGAAAAAGGCACCCGCAGTTCCTGAAATTCGGCCGGTGTGCGGACGTCAAAGACGTGGATGTCCTGGTCCCGGTCATGCAGGGCCTTCAAGGACAGGGGGGAAATAGTTAGTACGTCAGCCATGGCAATAATCCTCCAGCGTTATGCTGCGTTGCTTTCCTTCAAATGATTTTCAGCGGGCGCCCTTCGGTGTTCCATAGTTGCATGCCGCCGCGCGAACTTTTCACCCTTTCGTAGCCTTGCGCCTTGAGCAGAAGCAGCGCGCTGAGCGAGCGTTTTCCGATGCCGCAGATCGTTACGATGGTTGTTGAGCGGTCTTGGGGCAGTCCCTCAGCGGTTCCCTCGACTATCGATGCCAGCGGCACGTTAATCGCTTCCTCAATATGGCCGTCCTCGTACTCCCTGACGGTGCGCACGTCGAGCAGCACGGCACCCTGGCGCACAAATTCCTCTGTATCCGCGGGAGTGACAACGTCCGGTGAGTTCTCGGCATGGCGCTGAACCGCGTTCAAAATGTCTGAGGCGGGCGAGGCCACCGGCGCGGACGCCTGGGCGGGGAACAGTTCGGGCCAGTGTTTTCGGAAGGAGGACGTGTACTTGAACGCATTGTCCGGGAAGACGACAACACAAACGACGCCGGGCTCATCAGGGATCAATTTGAAAGCGCCCGCCAGCGCCATACCCGAACTCGGCCCGGCGATAACACTCTCTTCCTGATTCAGCCGCTTGCAGAGGTTGTAAGCGTCCTTGTTGTCTATTTCAGTCAGGCCGTCATACTCCTGCGGCTTGAAGAAGTCCGCAAGTTTGAGTTGTCGGAGGCTGCGCACACCCGGTATGTCGTGACCCTCGGCCGGATGCACGCCGAGCACCTTGATTCCGGGGTTTTTCGATTTCAAGAACCGGCCCGTACCGGTGATGGTTCCGCAGGTACCGAGGCCGGCGACAAAATGGGTGACTGTGCCCTCCGTCTGTTTCCAGATCTCCGGACCAGTGGTCCGAAAGTGGGCGTCGGGATTCGCGGGATTCTTGTATTGGTTCAACTGGTGCCAGCCCGGCTGTGAACCCATCTGCGTGGCCCGGGCCATGGCCCCCTCGGGTGCGCCGGGCATGGGGCAGAGTTCATCGGCCAGTTCGACAAGGTTGGCGCCGAAGGCGCGCAGGGCCGCCCGCTTTTCTGCTGGTATCGCCAGCGAGAGCGTCGCGGTGAACTTGTATCCCTTGGCGTTAGAGAGCATTGCGAGGCCCATACCGGTGTTGCCAGAGGTCGGCTCGACAAGGTTCTCGATCTCTTGACCGCGCTCTTCGGCATCTCGAAGCAGGTTGGCGGCCACCCGATCTTTCACTGCGCCGAACGGGTTATACCATTCCAGTTTTGCATAAATCTTTGCGTGCTTGAACGGCGTGACCTTGTTGAGACGCAGGAGCGGCGTGGGGTTGTCAGGGCCTGAAAGCATGTCCAGAATAGAATCGTATACGCGCTGGGATGGGTCGCTCATGGTTTGCGCTCCTTTCGAGACGCAGAATGTTTGTTGGTTACACAGTGGTCTGTGATGCCTTGGTGTCAGAATTTGTAGCTGTACTGCAGGGTGAAGCAGTTCTCGTCCAGGTGAATCTCGGTTCCCTTGCCCACGATGGAGAACAGGTCGCCCTTGCCGCTGTCGGTCAGGGTGTTGCCGAAGGCGTGCTCGTAGGTGAAATGGATGTCTGAATTCTCGGTGATGGCGTAGGAGACACCGGCTGTCGCGGACAGTTCGGTGATGGCGGGGAAGAGCGCGTTGGCAAAGACGACCTCTTCCGTAATGGGGGAATTGCCGTAGGAGACGCCGCCGCGCAGTGTCCATTTGGGATTCACTGTCCAGTTCACGCCGGCCTTCACCACATGCTGGTCTTTCCAGCCAAAGCCGCCCTTTATGGGGGCCCGCACGATTTGGTCCACCCCCTCCCAGTTGATGTACTTGTAGTCCAGCAGCAGTTCCACGTCCGGCGTGGCCTTGAAGGCTATGCCGGTCTGGACGGTCTGGGGCAGGTCGAGCGGGTCCGGCAGCAGGTCCTTGTACTTGCCAAAGGTCTGCACAAACTGCGGCGTCGTATAGGCGGCGCCAATACTCCACCGGTCCCAGGTCTTGTAGACGCCCAGTGTCAGGCCCCCGCCCCATCCGTCATCCCAATCGTTCTTGCCCGAGGTTTCCCAGAATCCCAGCGTCAGCATGTCCGTCTTGAAGCGCTCATAATCGAGATTGGCCGAAACACCCAGCGACCAGCCGTTATCGAACTTGTAGGCATAGGCAAGGCTTAGTTTCATCACGCCGTATTGCGTGCGCCGGTCGAAATTCTGGCCAAAGATCCGGGGGATGATCGTGCGCGAGTGGGCGTAGTCCACGCCCATGCCGTTAACGGCAAACAGCCCTATACCAAAGGCCCCCTGGCCATGGGGGAAAATGAGGCCCATTGCCGGGATGGGGAAGGCGCCGTCATCCTGCATCCGGCCCGCCGCGGAATTGGGCAGCACAAAACCATGGGGCTCCAGGTACCGATACGGCCTGAAATACTCAAAACTGAAGTCAAAGCGGCGGTCCAAGTCCAC
>CAIUWO010000769.1 GCA_903902895.1 Candidatus Hydrogenedentota bacterium
GAACATACCCTCATCCGCACGGCCGACCCGGATGACGCCGATTTCCTGCTTGAGGTTTACCGCACGGGGCGTCCCAAGGCGGCGTTGCTTGACCCGAGGCGCGAGCCGGTGCTGCCCAACCGCGATGAACTGGCCGAAATGCTCGGGTCCAAGGATGCCGGCCGCAACCAGTTCTTTGCCGTGGAGGACCGCGCCGGGTGCGTGCGCGGGTTCTGCGGGCTGCGGGGGGTGAGCATCGAGGCCGTCTTTTCCGAGATCATGGTGCTGCTCATTGACGAGGCGGACCATGCCGGGCCGGTAGGGAGCGAAACCGTCCAATTACTGCTGGACCGGGCCTTTGGCCGCATGCATCTGGACAAGGTGCTGGGCACCTGCCTGGACAGCGAGCCCGAACTGCGCGCGCTGCTGGCCGGTTCCGGCTTTGTTAGCGAGGGCATCCAGCGGCAGGTGCTGTATTCGGGCGGGGACTGGCATGACATCGAAACCATGACGCGGCTGCGCGCCGTGCCGGGCACGGGAGAATAATCCGCCATGTCCTTCAAGACCGACGCCTACATCCGCCGCGCCGAGCGCGACGACCTGGACACGGTGGTGGCATGGATGGAGGAGCCCGATTTCCAGCATTTCCTCTACGGCGACCCGTCCCAGTCGCCCCGGCAGGTGCGCGAGCGGATCGTGCTGATGCTGGGGCGCGGCGTGGGCCATACCATGCCGGGGGGCGTGTACCTGCTCATCGACTCGCCGAGCGCGGGCCCCATCGGCCTGGTTTCCCTGCAGAACATAAGCTGGCGAAACCGGTCATGCAGCATTGACCTGTACATCGGCATGAAGCATCTGCGCAGCCGCACGGTGACGGCCATCGCGGTGTACCGGTCCCTGGAATACTGTTTTGACGAACTGAACCTGCACCGGGTGGGCGCCTACATCTACGCTTTCAACACCGCCTCCTGGCGCATTTTTGAACTGGCCGGGGCCAAACGCGAATTGTCGCTGGCCAGGCATGTGCTGCGCGACGGCGAACTGCATGACGTGTACGGCTATGGGCTGCTGCGCGAAGAGTTTGACGGGGTCCGCCGCGCCAGGCCGCGCGCGGCCGGCTTTTCACTGCAGGAGATGATCAAAACCCTCGCCGCGGAAGCGCCGGAGAGCGGCGGGTGAACACCGCCTTTCTGGTCTTTTTGCTGGCCTATGTGGGGTGGGCCGGGCTGGCGGCCCTGCGACACCGTCTCCCGGAGGAACCGGGCCGCACCAGCCTCCCGGCACTGGCACTGCAGACGCCGCTGTTCCTGCTGGCCTACTGGCTCGCCTGGCGGCACGGCGTTTTCACCCGGGCGCTGGTGTCGCCCCTGGCCGTGGTGCTGGGCCTCGCGCTGGGCCATCTGGTCTTCGCCTTTTCCCTGTACGCCACGCACCGGGTGTGGCGCGACACGCTGTCCCACGCCTGCGACCTGCGCGGACTGGGCGGCTTCCTCGCGGACAATCCGGTCATCATGATGCGCTTTTTCAGCGTGGCGACGGTGGAGGAGATTATCTACCGCGCGGCCGCGCAGCCGCTGCTGCTGGGCCTGCCCGGAGGCGCGTGGACGGCGATTGCCGCCACCGCGCTGCTCTTTTCACTCGTGCATGACCACTTCTACCACAACAGCGCGGCCGGCTCCGCCGAGTTCCTGGCGTTTGCCTTGCTGCTGGGCCTGCTGTACCATGTGACGGGCAGTCTCACGCTTGTCATCATGGTTCATGTAATGCGCAACCTGGAAAGTGTGTATTTAGAATATCTGGTGCTGGTTGACGAGACGGGAGACCCGGAACAGGCGCGCCTCGCGCTCAATTCGGCCCACACGCACCGCCCCACGGAGTCCCTATGAGCGAATACATGGTCGAAATGCAGCATATCGAAAAGATATTCAGGACGCGGCATGTGCTGCAGCTTGACGAGGAGACGCGCCGCCGCCGCTGGTACAAGGTGAACGAGGTCCACGCGGCGATGGACATCAGTTTCGGCATCCGTCCCGGCGAGATTTTCGGCCTGCTCGGCCCCAACGGCGCGGGCAAGACGACGGCGGTGAAGATGATTTCGGGGCTGGTGCGCCCCGACAAGGGGATGGTGCTGGTCGACGGGCTCGACGTGGAAAAGAAACGCCGGCAGATACTGCGCAAGGTCGGCGTCGTGCTGGAGGGCACGCGCACGAGCATGTGGCCGCTGACCCCCTATGAGAACCTGATGTACTACGGCAACCTCAAGAACGTGCGCGGCAGCGTGCTCAAGGAGCGCGCGCACGACCTGCTCGACTTCATCGGCCTCAAGGAAAAGAAGAACACCGAGGTGCGCAAGCTTTCCCGCGGCCAGAAGCAGAAGCTGGCGATCTGCATCGCGCTCATCGCGGACCCGAGCGTGCTGCTGCTCGACGAGCCGACCACCGGCCTGGACGTGCAGAGCAGCCGCGCCATCAAGGACAAGATTATCGAAATGACCCGCCAGCACGGCCGCAGCGTGCTGGTGACCACGCACGACATGCACGTGGCGCAGGAGCTGTGCGACCATATCGGGATCATCAACAAGGGCCGTCTGGTGACCTGCCAGCCGACTTCGGACCTGCTCGACCTGTTCTCCGACCAGGTGTTCTCGTTCAAAATCCGCGCGCTGCCCGAATCGGCTGAATTCGAGGACATTGAGGGCGTGCTGGCCGCGACGACGGAACAGAGCGCAGACGGCCCCGTGCTGGTGGTGAAGGTGGCCCCGGGCGAGGCGCTGCGATCCGAGGCGCTCTACGGGGTCACAGAGCGGCTGCGCGGGCTGGGCTGCCGCCTGGTGTCGGTTAACCAGCGCCAGCAGAATCTGGAAAGCGTGTTTCTCCAGATCACGGGCGAACCGCTGCAGGCGGCGGAAGAACAGGACGGCTCCGGGACGGACGCGGCCTGAGCGGCCCGACGCCCACGAAAGGTGTGACATGGGTTTTTTCCTGGTAATGAAGGC
>CAIUWO010000770.1 GCA_903902895.1 Candidatus Hydrogenedentota bacterium
CGCGTATCGGAAACGGGTGCCTGTACCCGAGTCACTACCGCCTGGGTCTTCGCGAGCCCGGGTACAGCCACCATTTCCAACACACCGACTTGATGGTATACTCCGGGCCACTACTTGGAAATGGAGGCAGTCCCCCTGCGGCACCGACACTTTCTTAGCAGCTTCAGACCGCCTACGGCGGCGATTCGCGGCAGAAAGGCCACCAGGGGACTGGCTCCCGTTTCCGCCCATGGCCAGAGGGCGGCAGCACCAGCGCGTGTCGGAAACGGGTGCCTGTACCCGAGTCACTGAATCGCCGCCGTAGGCGGTCTGAGGCGCGCAATGACTGTGTTTCCTTGGGGCTGGCGACGCAAACATAAGACCCCATCAGGATGAATCACTGCACTATTTGGCGGGAAGCGGATGGAGCGTGTGGTAGGCCGCGTAGTTTCCCAGGACGCGCTTGACGTAGTCCTTGGTCTCGGCGAAGGGGATGGCCTCGATGAAGGCGTCCATGTCGTCACCGGAGAAGCTCTTGCGCCACTTGTCGCAGTTGCCGGGCCCGGCGTTGTAGGAGGCAAGGGCGAAGACCATGTTTCCGCCGGATCGCTCCAGCATCTGGTGCAGATAGGCCGCGCCCATCCGCAGGGAACTGACGGGGGAACCCAGGTTTTCGGCATCGCCGGGCTGGACCATGGGGTTCTTTTTGGCCAGCCACTTCGCGGTGGCCGGCATGAGCTGCATCACGCCGGTCGCGCCGGACTTGGACACGATGCCGGCGCGAAAGGTGCTTTCCTGGCGCGCGACGGCAAGCACGAGCCATGGGTCCACCGCGGCGGCCTCGGCCGTCGGTTTCAGAATCGGGCCGTAGGCTATCGGATATTCCAGCCGGGTCATCGCAGCGGACGCGGCGGCATCAGCGGGCTTGCCGGCCCTGGCGGCGCGCGCGAACTGGGCCGCGGTGTGCATGAACCCCGCCTCCGCCAGCGCTTGATACCGCTCCGCCCGCCGGGTGTCGTCCCCTGCCCGCAGCAGGCAGTCGAGTGCCTCCCATTCCCCCTCTTCGAGTCCGTTCATGCCAAAGAAACGCAACCGTGCAAGGGCTGTGTCCGAGTCGGACCCGGACGGGTCGGGCAGGCGCACCGCGGCCTGTCCGGGGAACAGGCCCAAAAACGGCTTGCCTCCGGCCACGGCGAGAACGCGCCCCTTCTCCTTTTCGTCTCCGCCGTTCTGCTGCAGGCGCCCCAGCGCGCGGTGGGCATAGTAGTTGCCCGTCCCGCCCTTGGCGGCCCGTTCCAGATACATGCGCTCGCTGTCGGCATCGCCGATTTGCCTGCTGATGTCGGCGCAGGCGCAATACGCCTCGGCCGCCAGCCGGGTGTCGCCGTGCCGTTTTCCCAGTTCCGTGAACGCGGCCAGGGCGTCGGCCCAGCGGTGTTCCCCGCGGGCGGTGTTGCCCAGGGCAAACCATGCGTCCGCCGCCCGGGGGTGGGCAGGAAGCTCCTCGGCAAGCCGGCGGTACAGCGCCGCGGCCGTGGCCTTGTCGCCGCCATCCCTTTTCGCGCCGGCCAGCCACCACAGCGCATCGCCGCCGTCACGGGTGTCTCCATAGCGCTCCACCAGAATGTCACAGAATATGCGCGCCGTGTCCCATGCCTTGCGCCCCCCCGCGGAACGCATGGCATGAATGAGCCAGACGCGCATCCAGGGATTTGCGGCGCTCATTTTGGCCATGGCGCCCATGCGTTCCACGGCCTCGGGCGGCGGTATTTGAACGGCGGACACCAGGGTGTCGACCACCTGCATCGATACCTGACCGCCCGGCTCGTCGAACATGACCGGCTCGGCCAGCAGCGCCTTCCGCGCCTCATCCATCACGCCCGAGCGCATCAGTCCCCAGACACCGAGCGCCCGCTGGGCCGTGTCGGGCATGGCCAGCAGGGCCTTTGCGGCCCGCTTGCGTTTGTCTATATAGATGGTGGTCTCGACCATGTTTTGGTAGAACGGCGCGGCGGCGCCCAGGAACTCCGGGTCGGCGGCGAGATTGTCGGCCGCATCCCACGCATCACCCTCCATGAACCACGGCAACGGCAGCACGTTGAGCGCCCCGTCATACAGAACACGCGCCTCGTCGCGCCGGTTCATGCCCGCCAGCATCGCGGCGAGGCGGCAATTGGCCAGTCGCAACCAGGGCCCCCCCGCGCTGGAAAGAACTTCCCGGTAGACGGTCTCGGCGGCGGCCGTGTCGCCCGACTGGGCGCGAATGCCCGCCACGCGCAGGCGCGCCCAGGGGCCCAGCGCGGGGTCCGCATCGGCGCAGGCCTGAAAAGCCGCCAGCGCATCGGCCGGTTTTCCGGCGCGCAGCGCGGCGTCGCCCTGCAGAAACAGCGCGTCACCCGGCAGGGGGCCGGGGGCTGCGGAACATACCGCCATGGCAAGCACAACAAAGAGCATATTGCCTCACTAACTTTGCATAGTCTCAGGAAACGCGCACCGGCTTGCCGGTTGCGGCGGATTTCCATGCGGCCTCGGTGACCTCAATGACGCGCAGACCGCATTCGGGCGGGGTCTGCACCGCGTCCCTGCCGAGAATGGCGTCCACAAAGTTGCCGTCGGGGTTCTTGGTGTATTTGGGCAGTTTGACCGCCTTCTTCCGGCCGAGCGCGTCCTGCTGGACGAGTTCGGCGCCGTAGCGCAGGTAAAACGCGCCCTTGCTTCCGACGATGGTGTGGTCCTCCCACCAGCCCGGGGCGTTGCCGATGATGGACAGGCTTCCGAGCGCGCCGTTCTCAAAGCGCATGGAGAGCGTGGCGTTGATGTCCACCTCGCCCTTGAAGTTTTCCTGGATGGCGAAGACCTCGCGGACCTTCATGCCGGTCACCCACATGAGAATGTCGACGAGGTGGCTGCCCGAGTCGTTGAGCTGGCCGCCGCCGGAGTCGGCGAGAATCTGGCGCCAGGTGTTGGCGGTGATGCGCAGCCATTCCTGGGAAAGCACGGCCTGAACGAATTGCACCTCGCCCAGGGCGCCTTTCCGAATCTGGTCGCGCATGTAGCGGAACTGCGGGTCGAAGTGGCGCTGGTAGGAGATCATCAGGACTTTGCCGCACTGCTCCGCCTGTTTGATCAGCGCCTTGGCGTCGCGGACGGCGCAGACCATGGGCTTTTCGGTCAGCACGTGAAGGCCGCGCCTGAGTGAATCCCGGATTTGCGCGCAGTGCACGGTGTGTGGGCTTTGCACCACAACCGCGTCCAACTGTTCGGCCCTGAGCATGTCGCGGTAATCCGCGTAGACCGGCAGTTTGTCCGAGCCGGGGCACAGTTCATGGAAGCGCTTGAGCGAGGCGGGGCTGGGGTCGTTCAGCGCGACCACCTCGGCTTTCTTCGTTGCGTTCATCCGCTCGAAATGGCCGATGGAAATGCCCCCGGCGCCGATGAATCCCACTCTTAGCTTTGTTGCCATAAACGTTGCTCCTAGTATCTCGCGGACTTTGGGGGTTATTCGACCGGGAACCTGAACCGGCGGATTTCGTGGGTCTCGTTGGGATTGGCCACTTCGGCATAGGCCCACAGCTCGTTGCCGACCCGCAACCAGCTCGAATAGCGCCACGTGTGGAAATGCTCATTGGGGGTGGTGCTGGCAAACAGGGGTTTGTCCGGGGTAAGGTCGATGACGCGGTTCAGGTCAAAGGTGAACCCCGCGCCGGTCAGCACGTTGTAGACGGGATCGTGCCAGGTCGTGCTGGAACCCTCGTAGATAAACAAATACCCCAGGCCGGCCGGCACGACCGATGCGGGACGCACGAAAAAGTCGTGCCAGCCGCACAGGTTCATGACGGCCTCATGCGGGTCCCCCACCGGTTTCCACTGCTCACCGTCGGGGCTGGTGAAATGGTAGATGCGCTCCATGCGGCGCATGTAGCCGATAACCCATGCATGGTACATGCCGCCCGCATGGATGACAACGGGGTCCTTGTACTCCTCCGGCGGCACGTCGCGCTCATATTCCTTGGCGCGGGGCGAGATGACCGGCCGGGCCGAGGCCGGATTGAACGCGGCCGGGGAATCGGCGTCATCGAACTTGATGACGGACCAAGGCCCTTCCTTCCATGGGCCGCAGGCATAGAGTTTGCATTTTCCCGTGACAGGGTCCGTCAACAGCGCGGGCCGTTCAAAACCGGGGATGGGCACCTGCTCCCGCAGGATGGAGGCGGCCTTCTCGAACTTCACCCCGTCCTCACTCCGGAGGATGCGGATTTCATAGCCCCGCAGCCCCTTGGTCCCCTCGGCGGTGCGCATGCGGCAGGCCAGCCAGAAAACCCCCTCCTTGTCGCGCATGACCGAGGGGGCGCCGGCCCACCACTCGGCCTCGTCCTTGTCCGGCCGCAGAATCACGTCAAAAGATTCGGCGGTTTTGGGCAGCGCCCCGTAGGCGCCGGAAAGGTCCGGTGAGGCCCCCGAGACCAGCATCAACGTCATTGCAAAACCCAGCATCTGTCAGATACTCCCGCTGCTATTCAGCGCGCCGCGCCAGCCGAACCAGCGCCGTCATGCCCGCCAAGACAAGAAGCACCAGCGCCATTCCGGTGACCACCGCGCCGGCATAAAATGGAACAGGCCTGTAGACAAAGGTCACGGTGCTGGCGCCGGACGGCACCACCACGCCCCGGAACAGGCCGTTCACTTTGAGCAGCGGCGTGCTGGTGCCGTTCACCTGGGCCCGCCACCCGGGCGCCGCCGTGTCGGCAAGCACCAGTATGGCCGGCCTCGGCGAATCCACTTTGACCGCCACGCGTTCGGCGGCGTCGGTTTCAATAACGCAGTTTCCAAGCACTGCGCCGTCGGCGGGCTTCTCCCTGCCCCCCCTGCCCTCGGGCAGGGCCACGGCCAGGTAGTTGAGACTGTCGCCCTGGGGCAGCACCACGCACTCCCGCAGGGGCGCAAAATCCCTGTCGGTCATGACACTGGCGGCGCTAACCACTTCCGGCGCAACACGCCACCGGTCTACCAGAAACACCCGGGGCAGCGCGGCGTCATTGCCGTACAGCGTGACACCGTCCACATCGGGCATGAGCCGCCGGAGATGCAGTCCGGCGTTTCCGCCGGCACCCAACCCGCCGTCTGCCGTGGCAAGCACGGTTCGCACGGCCATGAAGTTGATTAACTGCGGCGCGTCCGCGTCCGCATGAATGTCCATGGAGGAGGGGCCGGCATCGGCCCGGACCGCGGGAGTCCCGGACTCCGGGACCGCCCCGTCCGGCGATTCCTTCGCCACGCCCGCCACCACTTCCCACCAGCGCGCCTGGTCGGCCGCCAAAGGGATAAAGCAGCCCCCGGCCGCGCGCAACGGCGAAACCATGCCTATATTCGGCATGACCGCCGCGTTGAGCGGGTGGGTGCTCACGAAAACGCGACCGTCCAGGGCCTGCTCCCGCGCGGCGCGCACCACGGCGTCGGACGCCCCCATGCCGGAGCGGTAGGGGCGCTCGTGAAAATTCGCGCTGGCGGCAGCGAGGTCAATGAACAGCACCAGCATCACCAGCACCCCGCCCAGCGCGCCGGCCCATGCCCCGCGAAACAGCGCAAAGAAAAGTATCGCCGCCAGTGCGGGAAGCAGGCGGCCCTTTGTCTCCGGGGGCGACAGCCAGAACACCACCCCCGCGACGGCGATGGCCAGCAGCAGCGGCGACCAGAAACGGGGCGTGCGCGCGTCGCGGCGGGACATGAACAGCCGGTCGACACCGAGCGCCGTAAGCGTGGCGGCGGCGAATGACGCGGGCAGAAAGAACAACTGCCACGGGAACGGGCCCTCCCAGCGCCGCATCCCATGAATGCCCAAGGCCGCCAGGGCCACCGCGGCGAGCGTGAAAAAGAGGATTTCCGCCCGCCGTCCCCGGTGCAGGAAGGCGGCGGGAATGAACACCAGCGCCGCGGCGCCCAGATAGCCGACGCGCGGCAGCAGGTCGGGCCGCGGCGCGACAAGATGGGCAAGCATTTCCTTCCAGCTTTGGGGGGCCGTTCCGGCAAGGTCCGCCCGCCAGAGGGCCTCCCATGGCCGGTCCAGTTGCAGCAGCCATGTCAATGAGGGCATCCACTGCACCGCGGAAAGGCCCAGTCCGACCAGCGCCATGAGGGCAAAACCGCGCCAGGCCGAACCGTTGCGCGGCGCCGCGGCGGACGCCCCGCCGGGCCACAGCGACTTGACCACGGCGAAAGGAACGGCGAGCGCCAGAAACACGGCGGACACCGCCGGAGAACCGGCGAGCAGCATCAACGCCGCCGCCGCTCCGCCCATGACGGCCGCGCCGGCGCGCGGCGCGCGGGCCTGCTCGGCGATGGCCCAGAACAGCAGCGGGGCCCAGGCAAGTGTGGCGGCCATTTCCGGCCGCGACATGGCCGCCGCCGAGGCGCCGCAAAAGGTGTAGACCGCCCCCCCCGCCATGGCGGAAACGTAGCGAAGGCCGAGCGCGCGGCCGAACAGCACAAACAGCAGCCCCATCAAAAAAATGCAGGTAAAGGCGTGCACGGCAAACGCGGCCCCGGCGGGCATGAAGAGAAACACCGCGTTGACCGGCTGAAACACGCCGTTGGCGGGGTCCGAAAGATGGGCCGTTCCGCAGAGCTGGCGGTCGTTCCACAGCGGCAGTTCTCCGGCACGAAGACGGTCGAAGCCATAAACGGCGGCGGGCGCGACGCGCTGGTAAAAGACCGCGGTCTCGCGGGACCGCAGTTCGGGCTTTCCCGGCGGCGCATCCACCTGCATCCAGAACAGGGGCGCGGCCAGCATGAAGAACACACCCGCCACAAAAAGGGGAAAGAGAGCGTACCGGCTTTCGGTAAAGGCGCTCACGGCAGACTGGCTGCCGTGCCGCGCACATTGACGGGGATTATGCTGTCTTTCGCCATGCGATCCACTCCTGCCGGGGCACGCCATGCGTGCCCGGAAAAGCATCGTAGCACCCCTGCGGGGATGAGTCCAACCCCCCCCCGCTATCCGCGGCCCGCGCGCGCCAGCGCCTCATCGGCCTCGCGCTTGAGCGACCTCGCCGCATCCCCGGGCTCGCGTGACGCCGACAGCACCTCGCTCAGGGTGCGCGCGACAAGATCGCGCACCTGCTGCCAGCCGGTGACATTGGGCTCGCAGCGCGCGAAGTCCAGGCAGTCGAAGGCGGCCCGGTTGCACTCCCACTGGTCGAAAAGCCGCTTCATTTCCGGGCGGTCCATGGCGGACTTGCGCACCGGCAGATAGCCTGTGCCCGCGGCCCAGCGCGCGGAAATCTCGGGGGTGGTGAACCATTTGACGAAGGTCCACGCGGCGGCGTTCTGCTCCGGGGTGGTGTTGCACAGGGTCACGTTGGGGCCGAAAAGCACGGTGGCGGGATGTGCCGGGTCCTGTTGTGGAATCCGGGCCATGCCCCACCGGGTCTTGTCGTTGTCCATGAGCAGCATGATGTCGCTACGGCTCGAACTGGTGCGGAAGGTGAAGGCAATTTCGTCCTTTGCCAGCGCCTCGTTGTCCTGGTATGTGCCGGGCGCAATCTGGTAGGCCAGCCCCTCACGGACCAGTGTTGCATAAAACGTGAAAACGGCCACCGCCGCCGGGGCGTCAAAAAGCGTTTGGCGGCCCCCGATCACCTCGCCGCCGCGGCTGAAAATCATGGCATCGACGGTCGAGCAGTCTACGGAAACCGCGTGGGCCGGCTTTCCCGTGGCCGCCTTTATCTTGCGGCACTGGTCGAGGAATTCATCCCACGTGGCCGGCGGCGCGCCAAGACCCGCCTTTGCCATCACCCGCCTGTTGTAATAGAGCATGAGGATGCTCTTGGACATGGGAAACGAGTACATCTTGCCGCCAAAGTCGGCATAGCGGTTGGGCTCGAGCGCGGCGGGAAAGTAGTCGTCCAGCTCGGCCGGGGTCAGGCCGGTGTTCGGGGCGTTAATCAGTGGGTCCAATTCCAGCGCCGCCCCGGTGGGAATGTATTCGCTAGTCATGTTTTCGTAGGAAACCGTCATGGCGGGCAGCACGCCGGCCTGGATGCTGGCCGAAACCTTTCGGAAAATGTCCGAATAGCTTCCGGCATGCTCCACCTTAATGGGAAGCCCCGGATGGGCGGCGTTAAATTCGGCCACGAGCTGGCGCAGCAGTTCCCCCGTTTCCGTTATCTGGCGGTCCCAGAACACCGCCGCGGCGGTGTCGACCGGGCGAAATGCCGGCGCCGACGCCGCGGTGCCGGCGGGTGTGCCGCCGCACCCCGCAAGAAAACCGGCCGCGGACAGTGCCGCCATTGCAGTCCAGACGCGAATTCCGATCATGCCTTAATCCCCGCGCCGAGGGCGCTTTCCACAAAATACCGCTGCGCCGCGAAGTATAGGGCGGCCGTGGGCAGAATCACAATGGTGGAGGCGCACATAAGCAGGTTGATGCGCACGCCGGCGTCGGTGTTGAAGGTGGTCAGCCCGACCTGCACCACGCGCATGGAAACGTCCGCCGTGACCACGAGCGGCCAGAGCAGCGCGTTGTAGCTGCCGAGAAAGGCGAAGAGCGCCACGGTAATCACCATGGGCCGCACCAGCGGCGCGCCGATGCGGAAGAGAAAGCGCAGGTGACCGCATCCGTCTATCCGGGCGGCGTCGTAAAAGTCCGGGGGTAGGGAAAGGAAGGCCTGGCGCATGAGGAAGATGGAGAACGCGCTGGCGCACCAGGGCACTATGAGCGCCGCATAGGTGTTGTACCAGCCAAGCCGGGAGACAAGCACGAAATTGGGCACGAATATGGCCTCAAAGGGCACCATCATGCTGCCCAGCACCAGGGCAAACAGCAGTCCGCGCCCGGGAAAACGCAATCGCGCAAAGGCATAGCCGGCCATCAGGGACGTGAGCACCACCGACAGGCTCACCGTGCCGGCGACCAGGAATGAATTGAAGAAATAGCGCCCGAACGGGGCCGCGCGAAAGGTGTCCGGGAAATTCTGCCAATGAAACATGCCGGGCCAGATGGACAGACTCGGGGTGGTGGCCGAGGAATAATCCTTAAACGCCGTGGACAGCATCCACAAGAAGGGCCAGACCATCAGCAGGCCCACAGCCGCAAGAAGGGCATATAGAAGCGCCCGCTTCATGAGTAATGCACCCGCCGCCCGACAAAGCGCCACTGCACGGCGGTCAGGGTGACAATGGCCAGGGTAAGCAGGGTCGAGACCGCCGTGGCGTGGCCCCAGTAGCCGTAATCGTAAAACTGGGAATAGATGTAAAGAATGAGATTGCGGGTGTCCTGCGTGTTGCCGCCGCCCTGGGTCAGGGCGTAGAAACTGTTGAACGCCTGAAAGGCCCTGACCACCCCGACCACGGTGAGAAAGAACACGGTGGGAGACAGCAACGGCAGGGTGATGTGCCAGGTGGTGCGCAGGCCGCCCGCGCCGTCGATGCGGGCCGACTCCTCAATCTCGCGCGGTATGGACGAAAGCCCCGCCAGGAAGACAACCACCATGAAGCCGCAACCGTGCCAGATATCGAAGAGCATGATGCAGCACAGCGCCAGACTCGGCCCGATGGACGGGTCCACGGCCCCGCCGGTAAGCAGGTGCAGCAGGCCGCGCGGTTCCAGCAACCACTGCTGGGGAGCGACGCCGACCCATGCCAGCAGCAGGTTAAACACGCCGCCGCGCGGGTTGAACAGGGAACGCCACACCATGGCCGCGGCCACCACGGAGGTGACATAGGGCAGAAAATAGAGCGTGCGAAAGAGGCCGCGGGCGCGGCCGATTCGGTGCAGCGCGAGCGCGATCAGGAAACTGAACAACAGCATGGCGGGAATGGTGCCCAGCACGTAGTACACCGTGACGGCAAGGCTGCGCCAGAACTCCCCGGAACGGGCCGCGTCCAGGTAGTTGCCCAGGCCGACAAAGGCCCCGGCGCCGCGTTTGCCGCCGTGGAGACTCAGCACAAAGGAGTTGACCATGGGCGCAAAAGAAAAGGTGCCCAGGATCAGCAGCGCGGGGGCCGTCAGCAGGGCCGCCACGGGCACGTCGCCCAGGCGTCGGGGACAGCGTTCGAGGAGGTTGTCGAGCAGCGCAAGAAGCCGGTCAGGCAGTGCTGCCAGGCCGTCCACGCAACGCGCCACGAAGCTTTCTGTTTCCGCCATGGGCCGTTTTTCCCGTTATCCGCCCAAGCGCGCCGCCACAGCCTCGGCCACGAGGTCAGCGTTGCGGTCCGTCGCGCCACGGTTCTCCAATACCGCCTTGCGGCCAAGAGTTCCCAGAGCCCGGCACGCCTGGCGGTCGGACAATAGGCGCTCCAGGGTTTCGCAAAGCGCCCCGGGGTCCACCACCTGAACAGCGCCTCCACGGCCCAGCAGTGCCTCCGACGCCTCGGGAAAATTGCCCATGTGGGGTCCATAAACGGTGGCCACGCCCAACGCCGCCGGTTCAAGCGGATTGTGGCCGTCCACACCTGGGTAGAAACTGCCCCCGATGACAACCACTGACGCCAATGCGTAGAACGTGACCAGTTCGCCCAGTGTGTCGACGAACAGCACGCGCGCATCGCGCGGCCCGCGGCCCGCCTGAATGTCCGAGCGCAGCACCGGGCACTCACCCTGAAAGGGCTCCAGCGCCTCGGCAAGCCGCTGGGCGTGGCGCGGCGCGACAACGAGCCGCAGTTCGGGGAAACGGTCGCGAAGCGCGCGCCAGCACCGGGCGGCAAGCGCCTCGTCGCCGGGGCGCGTGCTCCCGAAAACCAGCACGGGGGTGTCGGCGCCGTAACCACAGCCCACGCGGAGCTCCAACCGGGAGCGCGCGTCCACCTCTGTGCGCACCGCGTCGAATTTCATGTTGCCGGTCACCCGAACCGCCTCGCGGGGGGTGCCCAGAAAGGAGTACCTGGCGGCGTAGGCCTCATTCTGCGCCCCCACGGTGGACAGCATCGAAAAGGCGGGGCGAAGAAGCCAGCGCAGGCGGCGGTAGGCGGGGAACTGCCGGGAACTCAGGCGCGCGTTGACGACCACCACGGGGGTGCCCGCCCGGCGCGTTTCCAGGACCAGGTTGGGCCACACCTCCGTCTCGACAAGCACGAGAACACAGGGTCGAAGCCGCTCCACAAAGCGGCGGACGGCCGGGCGCGTGTCAAAGGGGAGCCATGCGACCCGCGCGTCTTCAATTGATTTCAGGGCGAGTTCACGGCCGCTCATGGTGCTCGTTGTCAGCAGAATGGGGGCGCCGGGAAAACGAGACCTCAGCGCCGGAATCAGCGCGCGCACTGTGTTGACCTCGCCCACACTGCAGGCGTGGACCCAGACTGCACCCTTGACATCGTCCGGCAGGGACGGTGAGAAACGCTCACGCAGGCTTCCATGGCGCCGGCTCAGGCCCAGCCCGACCCGAAGCAAGGGAGCCGCGCACGCCAGCGCGGCGTTGTAGAGGGCATATTGCATCTTTAATGAAACAACGGGCAGCCCGTATGGACTGCCCGTCGACCTGTTGACATTCGCTCTGTGCTTGTCAGGACGCAGGGGTCGCCGGCGCGACGCTCTTGACCGGTCCGTCCGGCACGGCCTTGTTGACGGTCCTGCCGGAGGCGCTAAGCGAGGCTTTGGCGGGTGCGTCCGAGCCCCCAACGGTTGCTGTTCCCTGTGAGGTGGTGGAGTTCTCGCGACCGATGTCGAAGAAGCGCGCGCCCGTGGAGTCGATGATGTCGGGCGTAACGAAGATGAGCAGACTGGACTGCCTCTCTTCCCTGGCCTTGCCCCGGAAGAAGAAGCCTATGACGGGGATGTCCGCGACATAGGGCATCTTTTCCTCCCTGCTAGACGACTCATCACGGACCATGCCGCCGAGCACCAGCGTGTCCCCGTCATGCACAATGACGTTGGTCCATACCGCCTGCCATGACGTCGTCGGCAGGTTAAGCTCGTTCGTGATGGTTTGGCCGTCCACGACCTGTTTCTGCTCGAAGGTCTTCTGACCGGTTCTCGTGCGCACTTCGGGGTTGAGCCACAGGCGCACCTGGTCGTTGTCGCGAATCTGCGGGGTCACCGACAGCGCGATGCCGAAGTTGAACGCCGTGGGCGTCAGGGTCTGCACGAAATTGGTGGAGCCCGTGCCGCCCAAATACCCATTCGTGGACAGAAGCTGCGTGTTGACCGAGGTCACGAAATAGTCCGTCGTGAAATCGGCCACCACGGCGGGCTTGCGGTTCATGGTCGTGACCCGCGGCGCGCTGAGCAGTTCGGACCCGGCCAGGCTGTCCAGATAGTCGAAGGTCACATTGAGCAAGTCGCCTTCGCCGTTGTTCAGGATGCTGCCCACAACCGAGAAGGTCGGTGACACCAGGGTGGACGGATTCGTGGCGGCATCTATGGCCGCCGAGGTGATGGTGTTGTTGAGCACCGGACTGCCGTTCGGCTTGGTGTAGAAGGGCACCGCCTCGTCCACACCGTCACCGTTCACATCATAGTTGTAGGTCGTCTCTTCGAGCGACGGGATTTTGGTGGTCCGCTCGTTGGCATCGGTGAGACTGGAGTCCCACTTGAACCCGATCTTCTTCAGGTCGGTCAGATTGACCGTAAGGAACTTGGCCTCGATGCTCACCTGTTTCGGGGTGACGTCAATCTGCGCCAGCTGCTTCTCGAAAGTATCAAGATTGGACGGCGTGTTCTTCACGATGAGCATGTTGTTGGCCGGATTGTAAATCATGTCCGACAGTTGCTCTTCTGTGTAGGGCTCGTACACTTGGGGAACCAGGCGCTCCAAGAGGCTGAGCACGTCACTGCCCAGGCCAAAAGAACTGCTTCCACCGGCTCCACCCAGACCCGCGCCACCCTGCGCGGCATTGTAACCGCCGCCGCCGAACTGCTGGTTGCGACCCGCCGTTGCGCCGGTACCGGTGCTGCGCAGACCCATTGCGCCGGTGGTCGCGGGGATTTCACCGACCATCATGTCGTTGATGCTGCTGAACAGGTCGGAAATGTTGGTAATGGCCGTGACATCGCTGCCCATGCTGCCGCCGCCCATGCCGCCGCCCATGCCGCCGCCCATGCCGCCACCCATGCCGCCGCCCATGCCGCCGCCCATGCCGCCGCCCATGCCGCCGCCCATGCCGCCCATGCCGCCGCTCATGCCGCCCATGCCGCCGCTCATGCCGCCCATGCCGCCGCC
>CAIUWO010000771.1 GCA_903902895.1 Candidatus Hydrogenedentota bacterium
CCTGGGTGCCGTCACCGTCCAGATCTGCCCACAAGCCGTTGCCCCATTCAACGCCACCGAGGGTTTTCTTCCACACCTCTTTGCCGTTGGCGGCATTCACGGCTGCCCACTGCCCGTCGGCATTGCCAAGCAGCAGAAGGCGAACGCCATCGCTCCCGGGCGCGCTGAGCGCGGGTGGGGCGATAAGCCGCTTCTTGAAATCGCCGTTGTATCGCCAAAGTCTTTTGCCCCGCGCGTCGATACAAATCATGGCCCGGACTTCCGCGTCGCACACCACCGTTTCGAGGCCGGGCGCGGGGTTCATGTCGGCAACAAGCGGCGGGCCGTAGAGATTCGATTTTGCGGTGTAGTCCCACTTGACGCGGGGGCCGGTAGCGTGGGCGAAACCGGAAAGGGCCAGGAGAATGAGCAGTGCGTAACGTGCGGTGCGTTTCATGTACGGATTCCTTCAGCGTTATAAACCGAGACCGCCAGCATACGGCTTCAGGCGCGTCAGGGCAAATCGGCCGGGGCAGTGGCGGCTTGACGCCTTTCCGGACTTGATCTAGAATTGCATTACTATGAAAACACTATTTTTGCACACACGACCGGGATGTTCGCGCGGCCTTCGGGTTGTCGCGGTGTTGCTTTTGGGTTTGATGACGGGCGCGACCGCCCAAGAGATGACAACGACCCTATTGTCGCTCGAAGGAAAGGGCTGGGTCGTTGCAGCGGACCCGGACAACGCCGGACGCGACCAACAATGGTGGGCGGCCCCGCGTGCGGAAGCCAAGCCTGTTCGCGTGCCCGGCATTTTGCAGGAGGCGTTGCCGGGGTATCATGGCGTGGCTTGGTATTGGCGGGAATTCACCCCGCCAACGAATCCCTATGACGGGGGGCGACTGCTGATCCGATTTCACGCTGTGGATTATCTTGCCGATGTGTGGGTGAACGATGTGCCTGTGGGGGGGCATGAAGGGGGAGAAACGCCTTTCACGCTCGATATCACTGGGGTGATTAAGCCCGGCGCGCCGAACCGGATTGCGGTGCGCGTCTTGAACCCGAAGGCCGAGGCGATCGATGGCATTGTGCTTGCGGAGACGCCGCACCGGAATAAAGTGCCCGCAGGCATCGGCGTGGGCGGTTCGTACAACAGCGGCGGAATTGTTGAGCCCGTCGAGGTTTTCTGGACGCCCGCAGTTCGGATTGACGATGTATTTGTGCGCCCCGACTGGAAAACCGGCCGGGTGCGGATTCAGACGACGGTGGTGAATGCGAACGCGCAGACCGACCTTGCGCAATTGCAGTTCAGCATCGCCCCGGCGCTCGACGGACAGCCACTGGCCGCGCTTTCGTTGACCCACACGACGGTCCCGGGGAGCAGTACCTTCGACACGGAACTCACCGTGACGGCGCATCGGCTGTGGGCACTGGACAACCCTCATTTATATCGTCTGACGGTTCGTGTCGTTCCTCCGCCGTCCGCCCCGCAGAATCTGCCGGGACAGGAGTACTGCACCCGCTTCGGCTTTCGCGAATTGCGGGTGGAGAAGGGTTATTTCCGCCTGAATGGCAAGCGGATTTTCCTAAAGAGTTCGCACACGGGCAACCACTGTCCCGTGGGCGCGATCCTGCCGCCGGACAGCGCACCCGATCTGCTTCGCAAGGATCTTCTGTACGCGAAATCGTGCGGTTTCAACACGGTGCGGTTTATTGCGGGCATCGCGCACCCGTA
>CAIUWO010000772.1 GCA_903902895.1 Candidatus Hydrogenedentota bacterium
CAGCAGCGGCTGGCAACACTGGCGGCCGAGGCCGAAGCCGCGCGCGGCGAGGCAGCCTCACTGCGCGCGGACGCGGAACGCCTATCCGCCGAAGTGGAGGGGCTGCGCCGGGCGGAGGAGGCACTTCGCACCGAAGCGGCCGCGAAGTCGGCCGAACTGGACGGCCTCCGAGAGCAGGCGCGCCGTGAAGGCGACGCCCGCGCAAAGCTTGAAGAGGAGGCCGCGTCACTGCGCGCCGCGTCAGACACGGCCGCCGCGCAATCAGCCGAGCTGGATGCCGTCCGCGAGCGGGCGCGTCAGGAGGGCGAAGCCCGCGCCAGGCTTGAGGAGGAGGCCGCGGTCCTGCGGGCCGCTTCGGAAAAAGCCGCCACCGAGGTGGCGGAACTGCGGCAGCGGCTCAGCGGTACGATTGGCGCCGAAGAGGAGGCCGCCCTGCGCCAGGAGGCCGAACAGGAGCGGGAACGCGCCGAGGCCATGCAGGAACGTCTTGACGAGGAACTCGCCAAGGGCCTCAAATCCGCGCTGGCCCAGCAACTGGTCGACTCCGTGCGGGACGCCGAAGAGGCGCGCGAGGAACTGCGCCAGGTCAAGCGCGACTTGGAAAAGCTGCGCAAGTCGGGCCCCGAAGAGCCCCATTCATGGGATGAGGACGCCATCCGCAAGGCCGTCGCCGCAATGCCCTCCGACAAGCGCCGCAACCTGGGCGAGGTGCTTGCCGCGGCAAGACTGATCACCCGCAAGCAGTTGAACGACATCACGGCCGCGCAGAAAAAGGCCCCCGACACGAATCTTGTCCGGCTCATTCATGAAAAAGGGCTCGTGGACGACGATTCGCTGGCGCGGGTGCTGGCGGTGCAGTGCAGTGTGCCTTTTGTCGAGGTCACCGCCGAGGATATCCATCCCGAAGTGGCCGACAGCATTCCCGGCCGCATCGCGAAAAAGCATGTCTGCGTGCCAATCAGGTCCGACGCCGAAAGCATCACCCTGGCCATGGCGAATCCGATGGACCTGCTGGCCATCGAGGATATCGGCCACATGAGCGGCCGCATGGTGCACCCCATGGTGGCCCGCTTCGCCGATGTGGAGAACGCGGTCGCCAAATATTACTGGGAGCCTGAATGAGCCCGCGCCGTTTCTGACACGGCCTATTTCTTCCGGGCGCAGCAGCGCTTGTAGGGCTTGCCGCTGCCGCAGGGACAAGGATCATTCCCCCACGGCGTTCCGCCGGGGGCGCTTCCTTTTTCAGGCCGGCCCATCCATGCCATCACATTCGCCGGGGGACGGCGGTGGCGCAGTTCGTTGGCCATGAACTTCATCGGCCCGTCGATGTGCCTGAAGAACTTCTTGTACGCGGCACACAGATAGCTCAGCCCCGGCTCGCCATGGGGCGACTTTGCAAAGCGGTGCTTGGGACACTCCCCGCCGCAGGCAAAGAGCACCGGGCATTCCCGGCAGCAGCGGGGGAGGGCGTCCCGCTTTGCCTCGCCAAACTGCCGCTGCTGCTCTGACCCGGCCAGGGCCGTGATCGGGGTTTCGAGAATGCTGCCCAGCCGGTTTTCGGGGTAGACGTAGTGGTCGCAGGAGTACAGGTCACCGTTGTGCTCCAGTGCCATGGCCTCGCCGCAGGTTTCGCGAAACAGGCACAGGCTCGGCGCCATGCCCATCCAGGCCTCCAGCGACACATCAAACAACTGCACAAAGGTCCTGCCCACATCGTTGCGGACCCATTCGTCAAACACCCCCGTCAGAAAGCGTCCGTACTGTGTGGGCAGCACGGACCATGGCGTCACGGCCGCTTCCAGACCATCGTCCGGCCGCACCAGCGTCAGACCGTCGGCCCGTGGTCCGGCCGCGGCCCGCTCGACCACGGGAATGAACTGCAGGTAGCCGCTGCCATGTTCGCGCAGGAAGCGGTACACCTCTTTGGGATGGTCCGCGTTGGCGCGATGCACGCAGCTGAGCGTGTTGAACTCGACCCCGTGACGCTTCAGGCATGCCATGCCGCGCATGACCCGGTCAAAGGTGCCGTGCCCGCCCTTGTCGGTGCGGCGCGCGTCGTGCAGTTCCTTGGGGCCGTCGATGGACAGTCCCACCAGCACCCCATGTTCCGCGAAGAAAGCCGCCCAGTCATCGTCGACCAGAATGCCGTTCGTTTGAAATGAGTTCGCCACGCGCTTGCCGTGGGCGTGCCGCTGCTGCAGCGCCACGGCACGGCGGAAAAAATCGAGCCCCATCAGCGTCGGCTCGCCGCCCTGCCAGGCAAAGGTCACCTCCGGCGCGTCCTGCGATTCAATGTACTGGCGGATGTAGCTCTCCAGCACCTCGTCCGACATCGCCGCCACCGGCGACTCCGAAAAAAGCGTCTCCTTTTCAAGATAAAAGCAGTACTGGCAGGCCAGATTGCAGCGCGGCCCGGCGGGCTTGGCCATTACATGAAAAGGATGGGGGCGTTTTTCCTGGGCGTCCATGACCGTCCTCTGAACCAGTTTTCAAGA
>CAIUWO010000773.1 GCA_903902895.1 Candidatus Hydrogenedentota bacterium
AGCAGATCAAGGGCTCCATGCTCATGTCGCTGGAGAACCCCGGGTCGCGCGCCTCGCGCATGGCCACCAACCTGCTGGTCCACGGGCGCGTGGTGCCCATCGAGGAGGTGACCGCAAAACTCGACGCTGTCACGGCGGACGAGGTGCGCCAGTTCGCGCGGCGGACCTTCCGGGCCGAATGCTGCGCGTCGCTCGTGCTGGGCCCAGAAGACATGCCCGCACCGGGAGAACCCGCCCTGCCATGAGCTTTTCTGAGCCGCTGGACATAGAAATCACCCGCGAGCCCGGCACGGAGGACCTGCCGCTGCCGGCCTACGAGACCGAACACGCCGCAGGCATGGACCTGCGCGCCGCGGTGACCGACCCCGTCGTCGTTCCCGCCGGTGGCCGCGCCCTCATTCCCACGGGGCTGCGCATTGCCGTGCCCCCGGGCCATGAGGCGCAGATTCGCCCGCGCAGCGGGCTGGCCCTCAAGCACGGCATCACCCTGCCCAACACCCCCGGCACCATCGACGCCGACTATCGCGGTGAAATCCGGGTCATCCTGCTCAACCTCGGTGACGAACCCTTCAGCATCCAGCGGGGCGACCGCATCGCGCAGCTCATTGTGGCGCCCGTGGCGCGCGTCCGCTGGGCGGGCGTTGACCGCCTTTCCGACACGCGGCGCGGCGACGGGGGCTTCGGCCACACCGGCGTCTGACCTCCGCCAACCGCTGCGCCGAAGTGGTCCAGCGCCCCTTGCCATGGGGAGCCCCTGTATTTCTTGTTGCCATGCCATGGTGTTTGTTGTATTCTTTTTAAGGGCACAGTGTGCCCGTAAAAGGAGGTGGACATGCGCAAAGAGAAGTGGGCAATGATCCTTATGGCCCTGTGCGGGGCTTCCATGCTGCTGAACGGCTGCCACAAGCCCGCGCCGAAGACCGTTGCGCTTGCGGCGCAGACCGAGGGCCAGGGGTGCGTCGTGCTGGATCCGCCGGGTGCCGCGCTTGCGCCGGGGACGGTGGTCACCCTCACCGCGACGGCCTCGCCGGGCGCGCATTTTGACCACTGGTCGGGCGGCCTGACGGGCGGCGCCAATCCCGCCACGGTCACGGTCGAGGCCGACCTGTCCATCACGGCCGTGTTTGCCCCCAACAGCTACACGCTGTCCTATGCCGCCCCCTTCGGCGGCGGCATTTCGGGCGAGACGCCGCAGACCGTCCTGCATGGCGGCAGCGGAACGGCCGTTTCGGCCGTGACCGGTACAGGCCTGCACTTTGTGCGCTGGAGCGACGGTTCCACAGACAATCCGCGCGCCGACGCCAACGTGACGGCCGACCTCAGCGTCTATGCCGAATTTGCCGTCAACACCTACACGCTCGCCTATACGGCGGGTGCAAACGGAACAGTGGACGGGGAAACCCCGCAGACGGTCAACCATGGCGCGGACGGCACAGCTGTCACGGCTTCGGCCGCCACGGGCTGGCACTTTGCGCGCTGGAGCGACGGCTCCACGCAGAACCCGCGCACCGACACCAATGTCACGGCTGACCTTGGCGTCGCGGCCGAGTTTGCCATTGACGCCTTCACCCTGGCCTATGCCGCCGGGGAGCACGGCACGGTCACGGGCCCGACTCCGCAGACGGTGGACCACGGCACGGACGGCGCGGAGGTGATCGCCGTGCCCGATGCGAACTGTCATTTCGTGCAGTGGAGCGACGGCGTGAACACCGCCGCGCGCACCGACACGAACATCATGGCCGACCTCGGCGTCACGGCGATTTGTGCCCTCGACACGCGCACCTTGAACTACGCCGCCAGTGAACACGGCGTTCTCGCAGGCCCGACACCGCAGACGGTGGACTATGGCGCAAGCGGCGCCGAAGTGACCGCTCTCCCCGACACGGGCTACCACTTTACGCAGTGGAGCGACGGCGTGACCACGCCAGCGCGCACCGACTTGAATGTGACGCAGAACCTCAACGTCACGGCTAGTTTTGAGTTAAACGTCTACTCGCTGGGCTACTCGGCGGGCGAACACGGGACCCTGACGGGAGAAACAGCCCAGACGGTAAGCCACGGCGCGGACGGAAAGGCGGTCACCGCGGTTCCCGAGGAGGGCTGCCACTTCGTGCAGTGGAGCGATGGTGTCAGCACCCCAGGCCGCACGGACACCGGCGTGACCGGCGACATCGCCGTGACGGCTGAATTTGGGGTCGGGATTATTGTGCACGTCGATGCGGACAGCACCGCCGCCGCGCCGGACGGGGTTTCCTGGGAAACCGCCTATCCCGATCTCCAGACCGGTGTGGACGCGGCCCCCTTCAACGCCCAGGTGTGGGTTGCCGAAGGCACCTACACCTCCATCGCCGATACGGTGCTGAGCATGCGCGCCGCAGTGTTGCTCTACGGCGGCTTCGCGGGCACCGAGGTCTACCGTGACCAGCGTGACTGGAACGCGCACAAGAGCGTCATCGACGGCCAGGAGGCCCGCCGCTGTGTTTTCGGCGCGGACTACGCCGCCCTGGACGGGTTCACTGTCACGCGCGGCCATGCGGACAGCGGCGGCGGCATGTTTAACAACAACGCTTCCCCCGTGATTGCGCGCTGCGTCTTTGCCGGGAACTTTGCCGCCACCAACGGCGGCGGCCTCGCCAATTTTGGGGGTTCGCCGCTGGTCGAGGACTGTGTCTTCCAGGGAAACACCTCCCAGGGCATGGGCGGGGGGCTGTTCAGCACGGGGGGCCCCGTGCTGAAACGCTGTGTGTTTTCGCAAAACACGGCCCCCAATCCCTCCGGTTCCGGCTACGGCGGCGGCATCTTCTGCGGCGGCGGGTCCATGGCGCTGACTGAGTGCCTGGTCGCTGGAAACTCCGCTCTTTTCGGCGGCGGGCTGACGGCCTTCTCGTCCAGGCTGACGGTGCGCGATTGTGGCTTTTCAGGAAATTCGGCGACGGATAGCGCGGGCGCGATGGCGGGTGCAAGCTGCACCATGACGGTGGACGGTTGCGCCTTTGTGCGGAACGCTGCCGGGGACGGCGGCGCGCTGTATGCTGCCCAGGGGACTTGGACGCT
>CAIUWO010000774.1 GCA_903902895.1 Candidatus Hydrogenedentota bacterium
CGGGGCGTCCATGGCGCCGAGCATTACGCCTGCGATCAGCAGCAGCCCCGTCATGGTTTTTACCCGCGCCATGCGTGGCCGCACTTGCGGCAGCGGCAGTCGCGTTTCATGAACAGCGCGGCGAGGCCGAAACTGAGCATGGTCAGCCAGACCTTCCCCTCGGTCAATGGGGCCATTTCCACGTTTGCGGTGTGGCAGGCGGGGCAGTGGCGGTACTTCCTGTCGCCGGGCGCGACATATTCATCCATGTCCACCGGCGCGTCCGCGTCGCCCAGAATCTCGCGGGCCTTCGCCGCGTCCGCCTCGTCCACCTCCACCGCGATGGCACCGGTGAAGCCGTGGTAGCGGCCCTGCCGGTTCATCCGTGCGGCAATGTCCTCGGCCTCCAGCCGGTTGCACACCGCCTGCGCCTCAAACTCCGATGTGAAAACGCCGACACTGACCATGCTCATGCTGATGATTCCCGTTGCGCGCAGGTCCTGCGCGGCCCATAGTATACCCGCGCCGCAGGGGCAATAAAACGCGCGCGGGATGGAGACATCACAAGAGAAACCTCCCCCTAATACCCCTTCGAGAACAGAGAGGACGAAAGTCGGTTTTATGGGAGTTGCCATTCCCGCGCCAAGAAGTTAAGAGAACCTGTTCTTTCACACATGAGTCTGTTCTTGCCTGCCTTGTCAGCCGGCTTCAGCCGGCTCCTCTTTGCCCCCGGCTTCAGCCGGGGGGCGAGAAGCCGCCTGCTTTCCCGGTTTTTCAGCGCGCTTCAGCGTGCTTTTTCAAGGCTTCAGCCCTTCTTCCCGCCGACACACGGCTAAAGCCTCCTGAAAGCGCGCTAAAGCGTGCTATTTCCGTAACCGTCGCCCTTTTTTACACCCCGGCTGAAGCCGGGTGCAAAGAGGAGCCCGCTGAAGCGGGCTGATAGGAGGTATTGCCGACTTCTGCCCCCCCCGTCTTCGAAGACGGCAGGGACAAAAGTCGCGGTTGGGCTTTGGCGCGGTGATCCACACCCCCCGGTCCTTCGGGCCACCCCCCTCGATGGGCGACTTGGGACAGGCGCGCGGTCAGGTTTTGACAGAAGGGATGCGTCGAACCCAACGCATCCCCACCCGTGCGGGGGGCGTCACCATTGCGGGACTGTCGCCGCAACGAAGCGCGTCACGCCGCGCATGGGCGCCGTTGGCGCTTTCAGGCTGTCGCGCTGATACAGGGGCAGCCCGACGCCCTCGTCCCGCGGGGAAATGTCCACCAGGGTGTTGCCCCGGAACTGGCAGGTGTAGCGCGCCGGTTCCGGCAACGGTTCCCAGGAGGGGCCGGGATAGGTGGACTCCTTCCAGAACTCCGTCTGCTTCCATTTCAGCGTGTAGGTTTCGGTCGACTCGACCACCGGAAAAGTGAGGACGATTTCGTCCTTGGCGTTCAGCGCGTCAAAGACCAGGTATTGGCCGACCCAGCAGGCCGGGGCGGGCTGTCCGTTCACCGTTGCTAGCAGCGCCTTCTTGTCCACCCAGCGCGGCATGCGCACGGAGAGCTTTCGCGCCGTCTTGTTCCGCAGCACCACCTTTCCCTCGTGGGGCAGGCAACTGTCCACATCGACCCAGGCCGACGCGCGGTTGAGCAGCAGGTTCACCTGCGCCGCGCCATCGGTGCAGCGAATGATCGACTCCCATGCGGCATAGAGCGCGCGCGTGCAGTTTCCGGTGCAGCAGATGGTGTACAGGAAATTGGATTCCGGAATCAGCGCCGGATGGGTTGAATCGGAAAGGAAGGTGCCGAGGTTGCGCTCAATCACGTTGTCCTGCGACTCGTTCTTTGGGTCGAAGGCCCCCTGCGTGGTGTCGTTCTTGCCCCGGCCGTCGGGCATTTGCGCCACGGCCTTCTTCATTGCGTCGGCATCGGTGATTTGCAGTTCGGCAAGGTGGTTGCGCGCGTACTGGTCCGCGTCCTCCCAATAGTCGCCGACGCCCGCATCGCTCAGCTTTATCGCGAGGAGCGTCATGTCGCCCGTGGTGCAGCCCTCGCCGAACAGGCCGATGCGCGCGATGCCGAAGGTCCGCATGTACTCGTAGCTGTCCCGCACAAAGGCCTTCAGCCGGGCGTCGTTCACCGCGTCGGCCTGCCAAAGCAGCCCCAGCAGCGCCTGCGTGTAGGAATGGTGATGGCCGCAGAACTGGCCGTGGTCCGACCCGCACACCACCTTGGGCGCCGCCTCGGGTGTCCAGAACTTCGGCTGCACAAGAAAGCGTGTCAGCCTTTCGGAAAAGTCCGCATACTTGCGGTCCCCGCCCAGCGTCGACCACTCGACCAGCGGGCGGATGGCCCGTCCCTGAATGAACACCGACAGCCAGAGCCCGTTCACCCCGAGCGCGGTGGCCTTGTCGTCCGAAGGCCCGTCGTAGTACCAGGCGCAGGGCTTGGAATCCAGCTCGCCCGACTGCGCCACCCGCACGTGCGTTTCCGCGACCTCGTCGATGATGCGTTTCAGGTCGGCGTTCGGGTCCAACTGCCAGGCCGTCATCAGCGCCAGCATGGCCACCGACACGGGGGTCGGCGCGGCCGGGTTTACCGTCATCCACGGGGAGGCGAGCATGCCCTTGAAGGTCTTCTCGTCAACGCCGCCGTTCTCCTCGCTGCCCGACATCACCCGCGCCATGAGCAGCGCCTCGGCAATCTTGCCCCAGTTCGGCGGGCCGCCCGGCATGTCGCTCATGTAGGCGGGGTTGCCGTTGAAATAGACATGGCCATAGGGCGCATAGTCCGCCGCCGGATTGAGGAAACTGGTCAGCCCATGCACCGCAAGCCGCCCCCGTTCCGCCAGGTCGAGCGTGTCGGGCACCGTCGCCTCATAGCGTTCCCCGCGGGGCTTGAGCGCGTCGCCCCGAATCGCATTTCCCGGCTCCACGGGCCACGCGGCGGCGGACGACAGGGTCACGAGCAGGATCAACGCAAGAGTTCTCATGGGAAGGTGTCCTCGCAGGTGTTCATTTGCCGGGATCGAAGACATTGCGCAGCTCTGAATCGGGGGCCGCGTCGGTGATGGCGCGGTCGGCGTTCAGGGGCGCGGCGCTGAGGTGCCAGTGGACGAGGCCGGCATCGCGCGGCCCGGGCCCCTTGGGGCCGGGCTGGCTGCGGTAGCCTGTGCCGAAAGCCGTGAGGAGGGAACCGTCCGGCAGCAGCACGGTGGAGGTGGCCTGGCTGCTGGCCCACCAGTACTCGGGGCCCTTGCGGTTGCCGGTCCATGCGTGGAGGATGTAGCGGTGGTCCAGGTCCCAGGACTGGCCGTTGTCGCGGCTGACAATGGCCTCGATGCCGAAGCGCGCAAAGCCGTCAGCGTCTTCCGCGTATCCCTTGCGGGCGACATAGGTCATCACGATGTCGCCGTTGGGCATGGTGACCATGCAGGGGTGGTGCCGTCCCCAGTCGTAGAGGGGCTTCAGGTCCGACCAGGTCAGGCCGTCATCCTTGGACAGGGACACGGCGAGTCCCTCGAAGTGGTCCAGCGTATCCTTGAAACGGGCCGGGATGTCGGTGCGGCACGCGGCCACGAGGCTGCCGTTCGCCGCGCGGACGAGGGCGACCTCGCTGACACCCTTCCATTGGGGCACGGCGGCATCGCCGGTCCAGGTCCGGCCCTCGTCGGCGGAGAAGCGGATGTGGCCCGTTGAGTAACCGGGCCCCTTGGCGGCGCTGTACCAGTCCGTGTCCATGGCGTAGCCGGTCTGGACAAGCCGGACCGCACCGCCGTCTTTCTTCTCGACGAGCATGGGGTCCCACATGTTCCATGTCTTGCCGTTGGGCGCGGGCGGGACGGGCAACGGTTCCGTTTTGGGCTCGGGTCCGCCCCAGGTTGCGCCATAGTCGGCACTGAACCAAAGCCGGTCGGTTACGAGCAGCAGTTTCCCGTTGCCGATATAGCTCAGGCTCGTCCCCAGTCCCGGAAAGGTGTTGCCGTCCTTGTCGAGCGCGACGGGGCGCGGCTCGGTCCACGTGGCGCCGCGGTCATCGCTGGTCAGGACCATGGCGTGATGCGGGTAGTCGCAGCCCACGAGCATCAACAGGCGGTCCTTTTCGGGCATGTACACGATGTAGGGGACGGCCACAACGCGGTCCCAGTGTTCCGTCACGATTTGCAGCTGGGCGGGCACTTGAACCGGCTTGTCACCGTTCAGCAGGCGCACGCTGTGCGGTTGCCATGCATCGGCGGGTTTGGCGGGTTCGGC
>CAIUWO010000775.1 GCA_903902895.1 Candidatus Hydrogenedentota bacterium
AGGAACGACTGTGCGCCTTCGTTTAGATCATGCTTCAAAAAGAAACAGCCCCAAGCCTGCCTGTAATGCGATACAAAAACACCATAATATATATTATCAGACGTAAAACGGCATAGATAAATACACCCATCTGCAAACGAATGAATCCATCTGCTTTGCGCCATGACGGGGCGTTCGGATGCTTGTGCCGAACGCAGGCGGATTGACTATTGCCCCGCTGCGGGCGTGTGGGTCTTGAGGACGCTACGGACCTGTCCTAGGATGTCGCTGAGGTTGCGAAGCAGTTCCTTGTCCTGCTCCTCCTGTTCTTCTTTTAGCTGGTGCGCCTCGCAGGCGAATTCATAGGCCACCCGGATCACCTCCGCCACCGTGTCGGCCGAAATCTTTTCCCGCACGGCCAGGTGGCACGCCTCCAGTCGGGCCACAATTTTTTCACTGGTCAGCCGGTCCCCGAAGACCGGCAGGGTTGTGCGGTACGTGCCGATTTTGACGGGAACCGTTTCCGGCGCTTTCATGGGGTGAATTTTCCCTGGAGTTCGCGGACATGCGCCAGGAGTTTGGCGGCATGTTCCATGGCCTGGCTGTGCTTCTCCCGAAGCCGCCGGTTCTCCTCCAGCACCTCATTCAGCCGGGTGACGTTTTCCTCCAGAATGGCCACCTTGCGGTCCTTGTTCCAGGTTTCCCGCGTGGCCCGCTCCTTTTCCGCGGCGTGGTCCTGGAGCTGTGCATGCTCATTTTCGACCAGTTCCGCCACCTGACGGACGGACGCGGCCAGTTGGTCCAGATGGTTTCGCACCAGCGGGTTCATCCTGGGCTACCGCAGCGCGGCGCCGTGCGCCTGTTCCAAGCGGTGCAAAATCCGGTCAAAGGCGTTTTGGGTGTCGCCATCGGTCAGGGTGCGGTCGGACGCCTGAAAGACCAGACTGAAGGCAATGCTCTTCTTGTCCGCCGACAGCTGCTTGCCGGCATACACGTCGAAAATGCGGACTTCCCGGAGCAGCTCTCCCCCACTCTTTTGTATGGTTTCCAACAGTGCCCCGGCATGAACGTTCCGGTCCACCACCACGGCGAGGTCGCGCAGTGAAGGCGGATAGGTGGGCAATGCCTGGAATGCGGCGTTTATGGGATGCCTGGAAAGCAGGGGTTGGAGATTAAGCTCCAGCAGGAACACCTCCGCCGGGAGGTCGTGGTTCTTCTGAACGGTACGGGACACCTTTCCGAGGCAGCCAATGCGCTGTCCATCGAGCACAATATCCGCGCCGCCCCCTTTTTGGAACAGGTCCAGACTGCCCGGTTGCAGCGTTGGCACCGCGCCGAAGAACTCGCAGACCGCCTCCATCCAGCCCTTGAGGTCGTACAAGTCCGTCATGTGCTCGGCTTGGCCCCAATGCTGGCGACCGGCCGCACCCATGAGCAAAATGGCCAGGTGAGCAGGCTCTTCGGGCTGTACCGCATCAGGCACGGGCAGATAGACCGGTCCCATTTCGAAGGTGGAGATGCGGCTGTTGCCGCGCTTCACGTTGTACTCCGCATTGGCCAGCAGGCCCGGGATGAGGCTGGTGCGCATCGCGGTGAGGTTTTCCGTGAGCGGGTTCTGCAGGAACACCATGCTCTCATGGTCCGAGGACAATCCGGTTCTGCGCACCTGTTCCACACTGCTGAAGGTCCAACTGAATATCTCGCTAAGTCCCTGTTTTACAAGGAGTTCACGCAGTTCACGGATCCGTTTCTCATGGGGTGAGAACACCTTTTCACTTTGCCGCACCCTGGGCACGGTCGCGGGAATGTTGTCATAGCCGTAGAAACGGGCCAATTCCTCAATCAGGTCCGACTCCATGGACACATCATGCCGCCACGAGGGCACCGTGAACGTTGCACCATCGGCGGACTGCTTTTCCGCCACAAAACCGAGCTGCTCCAGAATAGAACACTGCCGGTCCGTTGGGATATGGGCACCGAGAAAGGCCTTAGTGCGGGCAAAGCGCAGGGCCACTGTCTTTTGCACCTGCGGCCGGGGATGGGCATCGAGCAGACCGGGAGCGACTTGGGCGCCGGCGACTTCCTGCATGAGCATGGCCGCACGATTGATGGCATAGACGGCCATGTTGGGGTCCGCGCCGCGCTGGAAATGCTGGGCGGCTTCGGTGAGCAGATTGAGCCTGCGGGCCGTTCGCCGCACCGAAGAGGGCGCGAAGACCGCGCTTTCCAGGAAAATCCGGGTGGTCTTCTCCCCCACTTCGCTGTCGGCCCCGCCCATGACGCCCGCCACGGCCTGGGGCTGATTGGCGTCGGCGATGACCAGCATCGCCTCTTCCAGGGCGCGCTTTTCCCCGTCCAGGGTGGTGATGCCCTCACTGGGACGGGCGCGGCGCACGACAATCCGCTTCTCGGCCAGCAGGTCATAGTCAAAGGCATGGAGCGGATGGCCGGTCTCCAGCAGCACGTAGTTCGTGATGTCGACAATATTATTGATGGGGCGCTGTCCCGCGGCAATCAGGCGCTGGCACAGCCAGAGCGGCGACGGGGCCACCGTGACGCCGGTCAACACGCGGCCGATGTAGCGGGGGCACAGTTCGGGGTCGTCAATCGTGACGGAAGAGAGTTTGTCGGCCCCCTCCCCCGCTTCTGTCAGTTTGATCTCCGGAATACGCAGTTCTTTGCCAAAGTAGGCGGCCAGTTCCCGGGCAACGCCAATCATGCTGGCCCAGTCGCCGCGGTTTGGCGTGACTTCAATTTCAAAGACCACGTCATCCAGTCCCAGATACTTCTTGGCGTCCGCGCCAATGGGGGCGTCTTCGGGAAGAATCATGAGGCCCGCGTGGTCCTCCCCCATGCCGAGTTCGCGGGCGGAGCACATCATGCCCTGGGACTCAATGCCGCGCATCTTGCGCCGGCCAATTTCAAAGCCGCCGGGCAGGGTGGCGCCGATAACGGCGGCCGGAACCTTGTCCCCGGCTTTCATGTTCTTCGCGCCGCAGACAATTTGCAGGGGCTCCACCTGTCCCACATCGGTGTGGCAAACCACCAGCTTGTCCGCATCAGGATGGGGGGCTATGTCGAGAATCCTGCCGATGAAGACATTTTGTATCTCCTTGCCGGGCTCGACAATCTTCTCGATTTCCAGACCGAGCATGGTCAGGAGCTGGGACAGCTCATCGACCGTCAGGTCCAGGTCCACGTATTCCTTAAGCCAGTTCAGAGAGATTTGCATGGCTAGAATTGCTCCACAAAGCGAAGGTCGTTTTCATACACATGGGAAATGCTGCTGATGCCATGGCGCACCATGGCCATGCGGTCCACGCCGAACCCGAAGGCGAAACCGGCGTACTTTTCGTAGTCATAGTTGACGTTGCGGAACACCTCCGGATGGACCATGCCGCAGCCGAGCACCTCCAGCCAGCGGCTCTTGGTGCCGCCGCCATGGCGGTCGTCGGCGGTCCAAAGGATGTCCACCTCGGCGGAAGGCTCCGTAAACGGGAAGAAATGGGGACGGAAGCGCACCTGCGTGTTGGGGCCGAAGAAGGTGTGGATGAAGTGCATCAGCGTGCCCTTCAGGTCGGCGAAGGTGACCCCCTCGTCGACGAGCAGGCCCTCGACCTGGAAGAACATGGGGCTGTGCGTGGCATCGTAATCAACGCGGTACACCCGGCCGGGAATGATCACGGCCACGGGGGGCTTGGCCTGCTCCATGACGCGAATCTGGACCGGCGAGGTGTGGGTGCGCAGCACCACGCCGGGTTTCACGAAGAAGGTGTCGTGCGAATCACGGGCCGGATGGTCGGACGGCGTGTTCAGCGCGTCGAAATTGTAGTATTCCGTCTCCACGTCCGGTCCCTGCGCCACCTGGAAGCCCATCTGGCCGAAAATATCGATGATTTCCTTGGCTACCTGATTGATCACATGCATGTGGCCGAGCGGGGCGCGACGGCCCGGCAGGGTCCAATCGCAGGCCTCGTCCACCGCCTGTTTCTCGTCCAACGCGCTCTCCAGCAGGGCTTTGCGCGCGTCAAGGACCGCCGTAATCGTCTCCTTGACCTGGTTGGCGGCCTGCCCAACGGCCGGCCGGTCCTCGGCGGAGACCGTGGCCAGTCCGCGCAGAATATCCGTCAGCAGACCCTTGCGCCCGAGAAACCGCACGCGCATGTCCTCAAGGGCCTTCAAGTCGGCGCATGCGGCCACAGCGGCCAGCGCCTCCTGTTCCATGGCCGTAATCTTTTCTTTCATAACCCATTCATTCCTTTGTGCTTATGAAATGGACACCACCAACGGCATAAGTCCGGAAGCCCTATTGAAACAGGGCCCGGCCAACGCGCACCTGGGTGGCACCCTCCTCGATGGCTATCTCAAAATCGTCGGTCATTCCCATGGACAACTCGGCAAGCCCCAGGGTATCGGCAAGGTGCTTCAGGGTCCGGAAACATTTCCGCAAAAACGGGTCCTCGGCGCCATAGGGGGCCATGGTCATCAGTCCGTCCAGTCGCAACCGGTCAAAACTGCGCAAATCAGCAAGAACCCGGGGCAGATCGTCCGGCTCAAAACCGTGTTTCGACGCCTCTCCGGACACATTGACCTCCACCAGCACGCGCAGTGTGCGGTCCTGTTCCTCACATCGGCTTTGCAGGGCCTCGGCGGCGCGGATCCGGTCTATGGCGTCGAAATGCGAAAAAGCGGCTACCACCTCCGACGCCTTGCGGGTCTGGAGCGGTCCAATCATGTGCCAGACGAGACCCTTCAGCCCCGCCGCGATCTTGGGCACGGCCACCTCCACCCGGTTCTCCCCCATCTCCGTCACGCCGGCTTCATGAAGGGCTTGA
>CAIUWO010000776.1 GCA_903902895.1 Candidatus Hydrogenedentota bacterium
GCCTATGATGGTCATGGATGCGGCGCATTGTTCGATTCTATCACGGTATACAAAACACCGCCAGCGATATCGGGCCAGGGCACAACATTGACTTTGACCAATCTTGTGACTGGCTATGACAGGCAGACAGCGTTGGATAGCGCGGGCAATTTGTAGGCGGCCGTTAACAGTCTTACTAATGGGGGAACCGTGAGCATTCCGTCGGGAAAATACTTTTTTAGTCAACAGAGCTCGATCGAAAACGGGCCGGATGGAATGGGTGCGATTCGGTTGCCACTGGTGAAACCGGCGCTGACCGACTCGACGCTCAGGAACGATTTGAGCAACTGGCTGGGCTTCAGATTTACAGTCGGAAGCACGCCCCTAACCGTGACCTCTTTGGGCCGCTGGGTGGTGAGCGGGAACATCCGCAGTCATCTGGTAATAATTACAGATTCGACATTGATGACGAATTTGGCATGGGCAACTGTCGAGACTGCCAACAAGCCTGCGGGTGAATTTGCCTATGGAACATTAACCAATAGCATAATTCTCCAAGCCAATAACACCTATGCCATCTTGAGCTATGAGGAAGGAGGGGGGGATTATTGGCACAACAACGCCACCATTGCCTCGCACGATATCGCGCTCAACGTCCAGGCTGTCAAAGAGGGGCCGGAATATGTAATATTTTCGACCAACTCGAGTTTCGTTCCGGTCGACCTCCATTACAGGGCAAACGCCTCCTCGGCGGTTCAAAATTATGCTATGTGGGTGAATAACAGTGATCTGACCATTCAGGGGAAGGGCACCAACGAGGTCGGGGGAACAACGCTCGCCGCGTATAATCGAGACACCACCATCCTATTCTTCGGCAGCAATGGAGCGGGAGCGCCCAATGGCTCGAGAGCGGTGACAAATATCCTGGTGCAAAACCTCAAGTTCGAAGGCAAACCAACAGTCGACTATACCGGCGCAACAAATCCCAAGGGGATTGTCACCGAAGACTGCGGTGTCGGCAATATCGGATCGTTGTTGGCATTAGGAGGCGCACGAGGAGCAACCAATGGATCAATTACCAATTCGCTTAATCTGGTTGTCAGAGACTGCCTCTTCTACAATCCGTCCAGCATTGGAATATACCTGTCGTATGCCAAGGATGTTTTGGTTACCAACTGTTCGTTTAGTTATTTCAACGGCATCGATGTTGCCTTGGCAAAATCGTTGCAGGGTTGGTGCGGGATCTTGTCGCAGTCGGCGAGTGTTCAGGATGTGGCTGTTCTCAATTGCCATTTTAACGGGAACGTGCAGTCAACCAATTCAACAGATTATGCAACCGACGGTTTAGTGTGGCTGCAAAGCGGAGGAAAATGGATTGTCGACGGTTGTCAAATAAGGAATTATGGCCTGGAGGCAGTTCAATTCAATGCAGGGCCTTTTACAGTGAGTGGGAATACATTTGAAACCGCCAACCGCCCATCATCCACTTCCCTTCTTTCAGTTAGTGATTATACTGACTCTTCGACAAACAACTTACTGTCATTAATAACACCATGTAGTATATATTCAGTAGGCTGTTACGCCAACAATACTGTCACCGGTGGCGCTGGTGGTGTAACGGGGCCTGTGCCAGGCCGAAGCGATTTCGGCCGCAGCCCCTACAACCTGGTTCTGAGCGCCAATCGATTCGATTTGCCTGGTCCCATTACGGTGGGGACAAACATCTACGCAACTACGTGCATGCAGATGGCCTATATTCAAGCGGTTACAGCCTCGGGCAACAAGGTGGACAGCGGCGGGTACGGCTTTTTTTATTCCCATTACGACACCGACCCCAATTCCTCCTCCACATTCGATTTGAGGGTGCTGTGCAACGATTTTTCGATGATCACCGGATCGTCCTTTCTGCTTCAGGACAACCCCAATCGGATGCGGCGGGCCTGGTTCACCGCCAACAAATTGGGCGGCAGCGGCTATGGACATCTCAACCTGGGGGTGCCGAGCAACCCGGCAGTCAAACCCACCAACTGGTTGCAAGGCAACCAATTCTGGTGGAATGGCAAGTGCCCGCTGGCCGATGGGGTGACAACCAGTGCCGCTATGTACAATAGTTTTAGTGGATGGCTCGGCATGGCATTCACTGTGTCCAATAGCGATCTGATGGTCAATTGTCTCGGCCGCTGGGTGATCAGCGGAAGCACGAATATTCATACGGTGAAGATAGTCCGGGCGTCGGATGGCGCCGATATCGCCTCCGCGTCCGTCAACACTGCGGGCCAGCCTCCCGGCAGGTTCGCGTATGCGGAATTGGCGGGCGGCAGCCAGGTTATTTTATTGGCGAACACGTCCTACTATCTCGTCAGCAGCGAAAGTATTGGCGGCGACAGCTGGATCCCATTCTGTGCCATGTCCACCTTCGCCAATAACGGTGTTACGGTGACAGGTTCGACTTTTAAATATGGAAACAATCCATTTGTCATTCAACAGGCCGGATCTTACAGCTACGGTCCGCTGAGCTTTACCGGCTGCAAACTGGTGAACCGGGTCGGGTCGAATTGGAACCCAAACGCAGGGTCGAACCTGGGCACGAACGCCACGGGACAGTATATCATCAATAATCCATCGGAGTTTTCAGATGATAGATTCTCGCTATATTGATAAGCACTGCCCAAAGACTTTGGATTGGGAACGGGTTAAACCTGAATCGGCAGTTCA
>CAIUWO010000777.1 GCA_903902895.1 Candidatus Hydrogenedentota bacterium
AGAAAGCACCGCCATGAAAAGATAAGGAAGATGGCGTCCGCAAGCCTGAAGGCTAGGGGAGCGCAGGAGACGCGCGCAACATTCCCCGGAGCAAACCATGAAATAATCTCTTTTGAGAAGTTGGAAATGTGCTTTCCGTCACAATGTGAAATATGCCAGCGGCGCGGGGCAAGTGAAAACCGCTGCGAGGCGTATCCTGATGGAATTCCGGTTGGTATTTCCATGAACCAACGGGTTCACACTCTTCCTGCTTCAGGCGACCACGGCCTTCTTTTCAAACCCAAGGACGCAGACTTCTCCGCAATACAGGCAGCCATGTTCGCTGCGGAACCGGTTGTCTCTCCTGCATAAACCGTCTTCTCCCCTTCCCGCTCCTAACGCCCACTGTGAGACAGACAGGATTGTCTGCCTCACAGTGGGCGCCACCTTTACAGGTTTGGGGTATGGTTGAAATCATGGGGGAATGGTCGCCGACCACCTCACAGACAGCATCACGATTGTGCGAACCCCTGAGCGGGACGAATTCGGGGAACCGATTCTTCCGGAGGAGGCTGTCACGCCGGAGGTGGTGCTGGGGCGGGTGGTTTACGGGATGCGGTCGGTGCGCAATTCCACGGGCGAACAGGCGGTCAGCTCGGCAACGGTGATGTTGCTGGACCAGGTCACGCCGGGGATTGACCGGCTGGTGTTCGCCGGGTCGGAGCACGCCGTGCTCGCCATCACCCAGAAGAACGACTGGGACAACGTGTTTTTCAAGGTGTGGTGCGCATGAGCGGCGGCTAAAGATGCGCGCAATAACACAAGCAACGCCTCAGACCATTAGCCAGGCCCATGACATGGACAACCCCGGCCAACGATGACGAACAGCGTCCAAAAAAAGAAAAAAAGCACCCCCTGAAGACACGGGGAGCACCTTTATTCTTAAGACTGATTAGGCTTGTGGGACGGGAAGGCTTAGTACTGGGCCACCTTCACATCAGCACCGCCGCCGCCGGTCGCGCCGCCGCCGGCACCACTGGCCGCACCGCCCGCGCCGCCCGCGCCACCGCTCGTCGTGCTAACAGCCTTCAACTGGCTGGCATCGATCGAGGTACCGGTGGAAGCTGCACTGTCCGCAGCGAGTGCAACACCCGCCGACAGAATCAGAACGCCCACAAGAATGGCCGCGCACAGGGCCGAGTTCCGCCGCATGATCTTCATAATGCTCACTGATGTAACCTCCATCGGTTAAGAGTCCAATCGTCACTGAAACGACATACAATTGATTCATCGCCTCAGGTGAATTGTATCCGATGCGGGACAAAAAGTCCAGCACTTTTTTTGCTTTCTCCCACCCTTCGGGAATAAACCCCGCCTCCATGGGTAACAACTCTTGACGAACCAGTGGTTTATGCAAAAAAATCGACCTGCAAAATGGGGGTCCCAGGCAGGATGCATCAGGCCCCTGGGGCTGTGCTATAGTGACAAAAAGTGCGTCGCCGCGGCGGCGGACAACAAAATGGAAGGAGTTCAGGCCATGATTCGCAATGCGTTCAAGATGCAACTCAAGCCGGGATTCGAGGAGGAGTACAAGCGCCGCCATGATGTGCTGTGGCCGGACATGCTCAAAGAGCTTCATGACGCCGGCATATCCGACTATTCCATCTTCCTTGATCCGGAAACGCTGACGCTCTTCGCGGTGCAAAAGCTCACGGACGGCAACACCGCCGCCGACCTGCCCAATACGGAGGTCGTGAAACGGTGGTGGGCGTACATGCAGGACATCATGGAATGCAATCCGGACAATTCGCCCGTGGCCAGGCCGCTGGACGAAGTGTTCCGCATCGACTGAACCCTGCCCGGAGGAAACCACTGTGAACGTCCAAGAGTTTCATGCCACCACGGTCATCGCCGTGCGCCGCAACGGCGTGGTCGCCATGGGCGGCGACGGCCAGGTGACGCTGGGCGAGACTGTGATGAAGGGCAACGCAAGCAAGGTGCGCCGTCTCGCGGACGGCGCGGTGCTGGCCGGGTTTGCCGGCGCCGTGGCCGACGCCTTCGCGCTGTTTGACCGCTTCGAGGGCAAGCTCAAGGAGCACAACAAGAACCTGCTGCGCGCCGCCGTCGAACTCGCCAAAGAGTGGCGCACCGACAAGTACCTGCGCCAGCTCAACGCCATGCTCGCCGTGGCCGACGGCACCCTGTCACTGCTGATCTCCG
>CAIUWO010000778.1 GCA_903902895.1 Candidatus Hydrogenedentota bacterium
CGAGCTGGCGCTAGTTTTGCGCCGAAGCATGCCTATGATCAAAACGATTCTTCTGGCGGATAAGCATGATACCGAAGACTTTAATGCCGCCATGGAAGTCGGAATTGCTGGTTTCCTGGCAAAACCATTTCGCGTGCAGGAGTGCAAATGCTTGTTACGAGCGGTATCGAATGGATGTCGCGTTGTATCCTCATCGGCTAAGATGCATTGGGGGAAACAGTTCTGCGGTTCATCGGGTAATTTGGCTTTCGATTGCAATATCTCTCTGCGACAGAAGACATTGCTCGAAATGTTGGCTCAAGGCAAAACTTACAAGGATATGGCCCAAGCCTATCAAGTGAGCAAACCCACAATTCATAAATGGATCCATATCCTCTACACTAAAATGGGCGTTCATTCTGGCCGGGAAGCCGTTGCGTGCTGGGGTGGGCGATCAGGGTGAAAAAAGAGAATGAGAGGTTTCACATATGAAACGACAACATGAAGAACTTATTCCGCAATGATGAGGGGGGGTACTATTTAGTACCCTTGATGGGAAAACAAATTTGGGTAGGGTTTCATCATGGGTATTAATAAAATAAAGAGCGAGTTGTCTCGAAGGATGCGTTTTTGTGTTTTTATTTCACTGACCATTATTTCGGCGGTGGCGTTTATCGCCTGGCGCGTAACAGCTCAGGACACCGGGAACGGTGAACAGTTAGGTGTTGTTTCGTCTTTGAATGAGACCGTGACTGTGCCGGGACAGCCATCATGGTTTCGCCTGCCTTTGATACCGTGCGGTGATGTGGCTTCTTCCGTCGAGCAAACACAGGATTTGGTCCATGGTTTGGCTGCTGGATGGGACGAAAAGACACAAGTGGAAGTGTTGGAAGCGTATGTAGAATCTTACCCGAAATCGCCGTGGACCCCTTCGATTGAGTGTAATTTAGGCAAGTATTATTGGGGGAGAGGTCGTTACACACCGGCATTGGCACATATGGAATCGGCTTGGGAGGCGTCTCAAAGGGTTTTGAAAGGAAACAGCCGACGGGTGGTTGAATTCGCCTTTGCGCATTGGACCCGGTATCTGGCCTCGATGGGCCGGTATGACCAATTGCGAGTTGTTTACGCGGAGACAGATGGGATGCGTTTTCAAAACCCTGCGCTGGCACAGATGGACTGGCTAACCCGTGAGGCGGTTCGCCGCGCTTGGAGCAATCCCGATGACGCTTACAAATGCGGGGTTGTATCCATCAACGCCATGAACAAAGCGATCCGCGGCGGTAATCGTGTTGCCAATGGCATCGGGAAATATCCTGAGGCGGGCTGCTCTCTTAAAGGATTGACGCGCCTATCGGATGAGTTGCGGTTGAATTTGACGGCGGTAGAGAGGGTCAATTCGAGCGTGATTCCTATTCCGTCCGTCGTTCATTGCCGTCAGAATCATTATGTGGCTGTGGTTGGCAGAAGCGGTGATTACTATCTGGTTGAGGATCCGGCTTTTCCGGAATTGCAGTACCGAACAGCGGAGGATATCGACAGCGAGGCCAGCGGCAAATTTCTCGCAGCTCTAAACCAGACTGGGGCCGGTTGGCGAGTGCTTCCGGAATCCGAGGCAGATCAAGTCCTGGGCAGATGCCATAGCCCATGCATCGACAAGGACGACCTGAAATGTAATTCGTCATACTCGTGTGAATGCCCGCCAGGGTCGCATGGCGGTTCGGGATCTAACAGCAGCGAATCTCGCGGCAGTGGCCCGAGTGAGGGGTGTCGGAGTTGCGGCAATGGGCCAATCAAGGGTGTCGGCATGCCGGTGTGGGAAGTATCCGAACCACACATCAACTTGTGGCTTTACGATGTGCCATTGAGTTACCAGCCCGCCCTTGGGGATCGAGTGGCCTTGGAGCTTTCCTATAAGCAGCGGGATGAAACCACGGGACTGGATGCAAACATGTTCGGATTTGGAGCCGGCTGGCATGTGCCCTGGCTTTCATTCGTGAACACGTATTATCCGCGGGTATGCGCCGATGTGATCCTGCCTGGAGAAGGCAACGTGCGGTATGACTTCTCAAATAATGTCGGCACCAATTACAACAACAACAGCAGCCTAGAGGTTCATGTCGACAGTGGCAATAATGTCACTGGATATGAGCTCACCTATCCGGATGGAACCAAGTATTTTTACGAATTCTTTCGAACGGACAGCAATGGCCGTTGGAGCAGCGTGTTTCTGACGCGCAAACGCGATCCGCAAGGCCATGAGACTCAATTCACCTATTCCACAACGCAGCATCCCTACAATCCCGCCACCCAAACAGTGCGATTGTGGAAGATTACCGATGCCGATGGGCATGAAATCAACCTGGAATACAACGCAAATATCCAGAACTATACGAACTTGGTCAGCCGGGTGACCGATCCCTATAACCGCCAGGCGGCCATGCAGTACGATTCATCAGGCAACCTGACCAATATCAGCGATACAATTCAAATGAGCAGCGGCATTCAATACGATGCAAATCATTTTCCTACAACACTGACAACTCCTTATGGAACAACAGCATTCGACTTTCCTCAGAACGTCTATCAGCGGGCTGTTGTCGTCACCGAACCCGATTCAGAGCGGCATGTTTACATCTATGCCGGCGATTGCAGATACACGGCTGGCCAGGACTGGATGCCAACAGAGTATGACTCGGCCTTAGTGCCCGATGTCCCCTATGTCGGGAGTTTGGACAATACGCCTCAGGTTCGAAACAGTTTTTACTGGGGACCCAAACAATCGCAGAGTTTGCCCACATCGCTCTCCGACCTGACCCCGGAGCAGTTCATGATGGCTCGGATGCGCCATTGGCTCAGCGGCAGCACGGTATATGACGATGTTGCCGACCGCACGCTGTCCTTCGAGCGAAGCTCCAGCCCGGACGGTTCGACCCAATCCCAGCCTACTCCTGGCCAGTTGACCTGGTATGACTACGCCGGCAAACCACTCGATGATAATGACAATGTCCTTCCCCGATTTCGAGGCAATCAAGTCATGCCATCCGTGGTCGCCTGGGTCCTGCCCAATGTTTCATCCAAGACAACCCGGTATGAATATTTCCAGCGCAACCAGTGGGGAAAAGCCACTAACGTGATCGATACCTATACTCTGGCCAATGGGTCTGTCGGCACTCGAACCAACCGGTATGTTTTTGATTCCAGCGGCATCGATCTGCTGGCGCAAATTGGCGCGGACGGCAATTTGGTCGTTGGCTACGGCTATGATGCCAATCATCCGCATCAACCAGTTCGCGAAACCAACGCGTTGAATGAAATAACCTACATCACATACGACAGTAACCATCGTCTCTCGACAACGACCACCCCAGGCAGTCTGGTTACCACCTACACCTATAGCACCACCGACTATTACCTCTACTCGATATCGGATCAACCGACGGGCCGCACCCAATACTACACCTGGCAGTATGGGCTCATGCGCACCAAGACCGATAATCTGGGATTAACGACGACGCATGATTGGGATAACTTATTACGGCCCACACGCGTGACGTATCCCGATGGAACATACCTGGAATACACCTACAACCGGCTGGATTTGGCATCCCAACGCGATCGAATGGGATACACCGCAACCTTTGGCTATAACAGCCGCCGCCAGCGAGTGGCTGAAACCAACGCCCAGAACCAGGCGGCCTACTACGGTTATTGTCCCTGCGGCCCGTTGGAGAATGTGACCAATGCGCTGCAGCAAGTGACCACCTACTACTATGACGACTCAGGCCGGAAGACGTTCGTACAGTACCCAGACGATTCGTTCAATCCCGGCGACAAACTCGAATCCTTCGAATACAATTCCCTGGGACAGTTGATCCGGCACAGGACAGGTTCGACTGCCGAGCAGACCTTCGGTTACAACAACCAGGGGCTTCTGACAGTGGTTTCAAACGCATATGGGCTTGAGCGACAGATTATTTACGACATCGATGATCGGTCTGCGAGCGTCCGAGGGGCCGATGGAGTGACTATTACCAACGTTTATGATAATCTCGGCAGAATCGTCCGCAGAACTTATCCCGATTCGGGCTCGGAATCTTATGCTTATGACTCGCGCGGCCTGGCGTATTATACCAACGCCTTGAACAAAGTGATGCAATATCAGTTCGACGCCGCCGGACGCAAAACCAACGAAGTCACCGCCAAATCCGAATCGATCCAGTATTCATACAACGCCGCCGGACAATTGCTGACCCTTCGAGATGGCCGATCCAATTACACCCGATGGGAGTATGACACGGAAGGTCGTCTGTTGGTCAAAAAGGACCATAATCAGACGAAGGTTCAAACCAACTCCTACAATGCCAACGGATGGCTTGCCAAGCGATGGTCACCTGCCAAAGGACTGACCCAGTACGATTACAACAAGAACGGAAGCTTGACCAACATCAACTATCCAACCAGCACCGATATTGTGCTGCAACGTGACGCCCTGGAGCGGGTGACAAATCAGGTGGACACCGCCGGAACCACGCGCTACACCTACAATGCCTTGGGCCAACTGAGGAGCGAAGACAGCCCTTGGACCAGCGACACGATCACCTACGACTATCACCCAACCATCCCCCACCGATTGACCGGGCTTACACTTCAGCAACCCTCAGGCAGTTGGACGCAAACAAACGGGTATGACACCGCCGGAAGGATACAAACAGTGGTTTCGCCTGCCGGAACATTCACCTACGCTTATAAAGGAGAGTTGACTCTCTGGACCAATTTGGCACTGCCCAATAGCGCTTCGATCACCAACGACTTTGACAGCGTGGCTCGATTGGCGGGAACGTGGCTCAGGACCAGCTCGGGAACCGTTCTGAACAAGCACGTTTATCTTTACAACCTCGGCGGGCAGCGATACCGCCAAACTCGAGGAGACGACAGTTATGTCAACTGCACCTACGACAGCGACGGGCAGTTGGAGAGCGCCTTCGGTTACATATCGGGCGGGACGCCTATTGCGACCGAGCAAAAGGGCTATGCCTATGACTCAGGCTGGAACCTAAGCAGCCGGACCAACAACGGAACGGCGAGCTCTTTCAGCGTGAACAGCCTGAACCAGCTGACCACCATTCCGAGCGGCACCTGTTATTATGACAGCAACGGCAATCTGACCAGCGACGGAAGCCGCTCCTTCAGCTATGACGACGAGAACCAGTTGACCCAGATAATCTGGGGCTCCGGTTCATATCGGACCGATTTGACCTATGACGCCAGGCACCGGCTGCGCAAGCGGACCGAGTATTTTCTGAGTGGCGGTTCCTGGAGCTTCCTGTCGGACACCTGCTATATTTACGCCGGCATGCGCCTGATCCAAGAACGCAATAATAGCAACACTCCGCTGGTTGCCTATACATTGGGTAAAGACCTGAGCGGCAGTCTTGAAGGAGCTGGCGGCATCGGCGGCTTGCTGGCCCGTTCGCATGGCTATTCGGGCGGAACATGGAACACGCATCATTTTTACTATGCCGATGGGAATGGGAATATCACCTCGATGACGGACAGCGCACAGGCTTTGAGTGCCAGTTACCGCTACGACAGCTATGGCAACGTGCTCTCATCCAGCGGCACCATGGCCGGGGTGAAC
>CAIUWO010000779.1 GCA_903902895.1 Candidatus Hydrogenedentota bacterium
CCGCGTCCCGTGGACGGAGTCACGTGGGCCAAGGCCTCCTACGACACCATTCGTGGCGTGGTGAAGAGCGAATGGCGGCAGGACGATAAAAAGCTGGAATTCAGCATAGCGATTCCCGCGAACACCACCGCATTGTTGCGCATACCCGTTGCCGACCCAAAAAGCATCACAGAAGGCGCGCTCCCTGTTGCCGAAGCACAGAACGTCCGGTTGGTCAAACACGAGTCAGGCATGGCAGAAATAGCGCTGGATTCCGGAGAATTCCGCTTTGCTCTGTCCAGATAGATGGCCAAAATAGAGCATGGACAAATCGAGATGGCTGGAGTAAAGTAGACCGTTGTTGTCAAGGAAAACTTCCACCAGAGAGGGTTCGGTCATGAAGCTTGCGGATCAGAAGACAGGTTGTGCATGTTGCGGTATTAATCGTCGGCAGTTTCTTGCGGCGGGCTGCGCGGCCTGCGCGGGCGCCGCGGGCCTGCTGACGCTCCCGGGCACGGCCCGTGCCGCGCAGGACAGCGCCAAGATGAAGATTAAGATTATCTATTCGCTGCACGCCGAGAAACAGCCCGCTCCCGACTGGCCCAATGTGGGCTTCGATTTCCGCCCGGTTATGGACCGAATCAATGCCACGCTGGCCAGTGCCTGCCCGGACTTTGAATTCATCCCGCTTCTGGCCACAGGAGAGGACGAGGCCAAAAAGATCGTCAAGGCGGACGATGCCAAGAAGGTCGACGGCTACATCGTTTATCAGATGAACTGCTGGAACCAGGTCATCCAGACCATCGCGAAGACCGGCAAGCCGGTGCTCTATGCCGATTTCCAGTACGGCGGCAGTGGCGGGTTCCTGGTCTACATGGCCAAGTTTCTGCGCGACAAGTCGCCGAACGTCGGTTTCGTGGCCTCGTCCAACCCCGATGACCTTGTGGCGGCGGTCAAATGCTTTGAAATCATAAAGAAGGGCGGTTCCGCCGCCGAATTCGCCATGGCCACGGCCAAGGCCCGCATCGGCACCACGCCCAAGCCCGGCGATTCCGCCTGCACGCCCGACAGCACGCTCAAAGTCAACTCCACCGAGGAGACAATGCGCCTGATGAAGGCCTCCAAGATTCTCGCCGTGCGCGACCAGACATCGGGGGACGATGAGCCGTACAACGGAATACCGGTCGTGAAGGTCGCCTTCGCCGAGTTGAACGATGCTTGGAAGAACGCCGATAAGGAGGCCGCGCAGGCCGTTGCCGACCGCTGGAAAAAGGCGGCCGCCGTGGTTGACGGCGTTTCCGATGAGACGCTGCTGACCTCCGCCGCCATGTACCTGGGCATGAAGGACGTGCTCCAGAAGCACGGCGCCAACGCCATCACGGTAAACTGTCTAGGGGGATTCTACGGTGGCCACATTCACGCCTATCCCTGCCTTGGCTTCCACGAGCTGTGCAACGAGGGCCTGGTCGGTGCATGCGAATGCGATGTGCGCGCCACCGCCAGCATGCTGCTTTACTCCGCCATGACCGGAGGCCGCACCGGATTCATCTCCGACCCGATTATTGACACCTCCAAGCGGCAAATCGTCTACGCCCACTGCGTCGCTCCCAATCGCGCCTTTGGACCGCAGGGCGAGGCGAATCCCTTCGAGATTCTCACGCATTCGGAGGACCGGCAGGGAGCGTCTGTGCGGTCCATCCTGCCCTTGGGCTACATGACTACCACGATCAGCGCAGACTCCGGACGCAAGGAGATTCTCTTCCACCAGGGCAAGGCGGTCGCCAATGACCCGGACGACCGGGCCTGCCGGACAAAACTGGGCACTGAACCCATGGGCGATATCGAGAAGCTCTTCACCCAGTGGGACCTTTTCAGTTGGCATCGCGTCACCGCCTATGGCGACCTGAAGGAACCGGTGGTTGCGCTGGCCGATGCCATGGGCTACAAGATGGTTTACGAAGCGTAGACTTCCATTTTCTGACGGTATCCCCGAGAAAGTGCGGCCATGGCTTCGCGCGTAGGCGCAACTGGTTGACAGAAGCAGATCCACACCTCCACGGGAAGGACGGTACAACTGCCGTCCTTCCCGAATGACGTGTAAGGGAATGGCAAGTCCGCTGTCTGAAAAGCCTTTTGAACGGAGTGATAATGCAATGACAATAATGTTTATTCGCGTGTTTATGGTGTCTTGTGTTGTTATGTCTCTGTCGGCCTGCAGCACAGAACCGAAATTGCCTGCGGGCGAGGTCGCAAAAAAGCCTGACCAAACGGAGACTATGGTGGCCTTTGACCCCCTGCCGTTACTGACCGACGAACCTGGGTTTGTGTCTGTATTTGACGGAAAGTCACTGGAAGGGTGGGCGGCGGCGGACATGAGTTTCTGGACCGTGGAGGAGGGAGC
>CAIUWO010000780.1 GCA_903902895.1 Candidatus Hydrogenedentota bacterium
ATTCTCCGCCGCCCGGCACCCGCGCAGAGCATCGAGGGTGTCATCAGCTTCCTGCTCCAACTCGTCGCCGTTTTCGAGGCGCTGTACCGCGTCTTCATCAGTCTCTTTGGCGGCGCCAGTTGATCCCGTGACCGGCCCCGGTGAAACCCCCATGCCCCCCGGCAACCCCTGGCCCCGGCGTGTTTTCTATGCGGTGGGCGTCCTGTTCTGGCTGGCCGTTGTGGCGGCGGGGCTGGAACTGTTCGCCGCGGCGCGGGACCGCGCCAATGGCCGGCTCGCCCGCCAGGTGGAGGCCGGGCTGTACGATGCCAGGGTCTGCGAACCCGATGAGGCCGTTGTCCGCGAGTACGCGGCCGAGCCCCCGGTAATCGGCACGGATTTTGAGGCGCGCCGCGCCTTTTTCACCCTCAACGAGGGGGACCGCTCCGCCCATGCGGCCGGGCGGGGCGAAGTCGTGGCCCTGTTCGGGCCCGACGGCGTCCTGCGGCAAATCTACGCCCCCCCCGATGGCGCCGCCGCGCCCGAAATCATCCGCTTTGGCGGCAGTCTGAAGTCGGGCGTCTCCCTGTTCGACGCGCTCCCGGCGGAGTTCTCCGCCGATGCCCGGGGTGCGGTCGCCGAGGCGTTGTCGGGCGGGCGGCCGCTGCGCGAGTATCCCATCCCCCAAGCCGGCGGCGCGCAACCTTATGTCATGCAGTTCGCCTGGGAGGCCGCGGCCGACAAAAGCAGCCTGGCGGTTTTTGTGCGGCCTTCCATGTGGAAGAAACTCTGGCAGGCGCTGCGCCCCGGAACGCGCCAGTGCGACGCGATGGACCTGCGCATCAACGCCCGGGGCTTCCGCGACGACGAGGTCGTGCTGCCCAGGCCGGCCGGCGTGTGCCGGGTCGTCTGCGTCGGCGGCTCGACCACCGCCGAGGGGCGTTCGGGCGCGCTCACCTATCCCAACATGCTCGAGGCGCAGTTTGCGCGGGCCCTGGGCCCGGGGCGGGTGGATGTGGTCAATGCGGGCATCTTTGCGCTCACCAGCTACGGCGAGGTGGACCACATCCCCGACTATCTCGCGCTCGAGCCGGACCTGGTGGTGCACTACAACTTCGTGAACGACGTGCCCGCCGTTACCGGGCGCTGGATGCACGCCGGGACAACCCCAAACAGGCTGCGCGCCCTGCTGCTGCGGTCACGCTTTGTCTATGACTACCTGAACCCGTTCCTCATGCCCGGCAACACGGTAATCGACCGCGCCATGGACGAGGCGGTGCTCGCCAACCTGGCGCTGCTTGCCGACGCCTGCCGCGACAGGGGGTCGAACTGGCCGTGTGCACCTTCGCCGCGCCGGACTACGCCGCGCTCGACCGGGCGCAGCGCGCCTATTTTGACGACCGCATGAACACCATGCTCTGGGGGCGGCTGATGAACATGGCGTCCTATCTGCGCCTGCTTGACCGCTACAACACCCGCGTGCGCGCCTTCTGCGCCGAACGCGGCCTGCGCGTCATACCCGTTGCCGAGTCGCTCGGGGGCGGCACGGAATCTTTCACCGACATATGCCATCTGCGGCCCCGGGGCATCGAGCGCAAAGCCCGCATTGTGTTTGACGCCCTGCGGGAAACCGTCGAAAAGAAACTGGCCGCCAAATAACAATCCCGGCGAAACACCGTCATGATGTTTCACCGGGATACGTTTCGGATTGGAAAGGCTGGGTCAGCCGATGGCCGCGTCGAGCGCCTTGCCCAGGTCGCCCTTGCTTGTCACGCCCACGAAGCGCTTCACCTCGGCGCCGTCCTTGAAAATAATCAGTGTCGGAATGCTGTTCACACCCAGTTTCACCGCCAGGTTCTGGCAGGCGTCCACGTCCACCTTCGCCACAAGGGCCTTGCCCTCGTAATCCGCGGCCACCTGGTCGATGGCGGGGCCCATCATCCGGCACGGGCCGCACCACTCCGCCCAGAAATCCACCAGCGACACGCCGCTGGCCGTTTCCTGCGTGAAACTCTGTTCGTCAATCGCCTTGGCATTGCTCATTTAAAAGTTCTCCTTAAGAATGTGGCCGTAACACCAGCGGGGCACCGTCCCGCAGGCAGACTTTGATTATAGGCACGACCCCAAGCCCGGGGCAAACACGCCCACACTTTTAACGGAACACCGGCGGCAAACGCCGCCATTCCCCGCGCCATTCCCCACGCCTTTGACATATTCCCCGTCAAACCCCTATAATTGGGTTGTACGGAGAGATGTCCGAGTGGTTGAAGGTGCACGCTTGGAAAGCGTGTGTACCCCAAAAGGGTACCGAGGGTTCGAATCCCTCTCTCTCCGCCATTTGTAACTCCCTCGCGCACAGCGCTTTCCGCATCCCCCGCTGTTACGGCGGGAGGCGCGGCCTGGGGACAACGAGCCCGGCCCGCCCGGGCACCAGGAAATGGCCCGTATACGATGCAAAACGGACTTCCCCGCATTCTGATCATTCGATTCAGCGCCATCGGGGATGTCATTCGCGTAATTCCCGCCCTGCATGCCCTGCGCGACCTGTATCCCCATGCGCAGATTGACTGGGCCGTGGAGCCCAAGAGTGCGGACATTCTGGAGGACCACCCGGCCTTGGACAACGTGGTGCTCTTTGACCGCCAGGCTGGCGCGCGCGCCTTTGTCCAGTTTTGCCGCCAGGTGCGCGCCGCGCACTACGACATGATTCTCGACTTCCACGGCATCCTCAAGAGCGGGCTCGTCATGGCCGCCTCGCGCGCTGCCCGGCGCATCGCCTTTGCCGGGCCCCGCGGCCAGGAGCTTTCGCCCCTGTTCGCCACCGAGCGCGTGCGCCTGCCCGCCGACCGCATGAACCGCATCGAGGAAAACCTTGAGCTGGTGAAGGTGCTGGGCGCCAAGCGGCTCAACCTCGACATTCACATCCCCGTCGCGGAGGATGTGCAGGACACCGTTGAGGCCTGGATTGCGGACAAGTTTCACGCCGGCAAGCGCTTCATCGCCGTGCATGCCATGGTGGAACGGCCGGAGAAGCAGTGGCCGCTCCGCCGTTTCGCCGAACTTTGCGACCTGCTGCTCGCCGACGGCCGCTTTGAGGTGCTGCTCACCTGGGGGCCGGACCAGCGCGAAATCGCGGCCGAGGTCCGCCGCCTGTCCAAGGGCAAGCCGGAGATCGCCCCCGAAACGCCGACGCTCAAGCATCTGGCCTGGCTGCTGTCCCTGTGCGACTGCTTTATCGGCGGCGACACGGGACCGACCCATCTCGCCTCGGCCATGGGC
>CAIUWO010000781.1 GCA_903902895.1 Candidatus Hydrogenedentota bacterium
CAGCCGACTGACAAAACAGGCGCGCTCAAAGGCATAGGTGGAAAAACGAGGCCTTTCAGTCCTCCGGATTGATAGTCTCTCCTCAAACCGATTTCAGTCTTCCCTGTCTTCAAAGGGGGACTTAAGACCACGCCATGTTTGGGCTTATGTGTATAGTCCGGGTTTGAGGCAAGGCCGAATTTAATGCGATCGCCCTGGTTGCAGACTTCTTGGGAAAGCTCGAAAGATGCACCTCTTGATGTTTAAGGTCACAATATGTGACCTTAAAGACCGGACGGGGCCAATTTCGGCCCCGACATGGCAACCCCATGGAGGCCCACTATCATGAACCACTGGCCGTTTTGCGCTTTGGGACTCTGCTTGATGGCTACCGCGGCGGTTGCGGAGGGTTCCGGTGCTTCTCCGGACGGGGCCGCGCTGGAGGCGCGGTTTCGTCAGATGACGAAGGACGTTGCCTGGCGGGAGGTGGACACCCGGGAGATCGGCTTTCCCACCTTTCATCCGCAGGGTATGACCGCCGTGGGCGACCGGTTCTTTCTGTCGTCGGTGGAGGTGGTCGACCGCAAGGCGGACAAGGGCGTCGGGCATCTGTTTGAAATGAGCCGGCAGGGGGCGTTGTTGCGGGAAACGACGCTGGGCGAGGGGGCGGTATACCATCCCGGCGGTATCGACTTTGACGGCAAACGCATCTGGGTTCCCATGGCGGAATACCGACCCGACAGTGCATCCATTGTGTACACGGTGGACCCCGAAACGCTCCAGTCGCGCGAGGTGTTCCGGTTCAAGGACCATCTGGGCGCCATATCCCACTTCCCGGACAAGAACATTCTGGTCGCGGCGAGTTGGGGCTCGCGGCGTTTCTACCGGTGGAAGACGGTGGAGAGCGGGGGGGAATGGACCGTTCCCGATCCGGAGCATCCGGATAGGGTGCCCAATGGAAGCCACTACGTCGACTATCAGGATGTGCAGCGGATTCCCGGAACGCCCTGGCTGCTCTGCAGCGGACTACAGAGCTATTCGGTCGAACAATCCCGTGTTGCCGCCATGAAGCTGGGCGGGATAGACATGGTGCACGTGGAGCAACTCCTTGTCCACCACCAGACGCCGGTGCCGTTGCGCCCCGCCGTTGGACCGGCCTGGACACAGAACCCATTCTACGTGGAACTCTCTGAATCGGGACTGCGCTTCTTCTTCGTTCCCGAGGACGGAAAGTCCTCGATACACGTTTTCGAGGTCGAGCTCGGCAAAGGATGATGCGGGGTCCTTCGGGTTTGTGATCTCTGTGTTCTCTGTGGTTTGATTGAAGAGATGTTTTACCGCAAAGATCGCAAAGAACACAGAAAAGAATGTTGTTTCCGAATTGTGGGTAATGCCCTTTTTGGGCCGGGAAAATCAGTCATGAAATACCATCTTCATCTTCTGTTTCGCAGACACAATGGCGTCCTCTGCCTGCTGCTCCTGCTGGCCGGTTTCGCGCCGGTGGCCGTTTCGGAGACCCTGTCCATAAGTGACTTCGGCCTAAAACCCGACACCCGCGAAAATGCCGTGCCGGCCGTGAAGCAGGCACTGGCGGCCTGTGCGGGCAAGTCCGACATGACACTGGTCTTTCCCAAAGGCCGCTATGATTTCTTCAGGCAGGACTGCCCCGAGAAGATCTACCATGAATCCAACACCACCGACACAAATCCGAAAGTCTGCCCCATTTTGCTCGAAAACCTGAAGGGCATCACCATCGACGGGTCGGGGAGCGACTTCATCTTTCACGGCCAGATGCAGCCGTTTACCGTCGACCACAGCGAGAAGGTTCTTCTCCAGAACGTCAATGTCGACTGGGATATCCCGCTGACCGCGCAGGGCGAGGTGGTCGCATCCGAAAAGGACCACGTTGACCTCCGCATCGACCCCGTTCAGCATCCCTTTGCCATAGAAAACGGGAAATTGATCTTCACCGGCGAAGACTGGAAAAGTCCGTGGGGGGGCGTGATGGAGTTTGACCGGGACAGCCACATTATCCCGCCGGGTACGGGCGACGAGACGCTGGGCGGCGGCTTGGGCAACATGTACAAGGCGGAGAAGATCGGCGACGACCTGGTCCGCATCAACAAACGCATACGGAACATGCCCAAGAAGGGCAACTTCCTCGTGCTGCGCCACAACGAGCGCATCCACGCCGGCATCTTCCTGTTTCACAGCAGGGATGTGCGGGTGCGCAACGTGAATCTGTACAACACCGGAGGTCTTGGCGTGCTGAGCCAGTTCACCGAGAACATCCACCTGGACAATACCAACGTCATCCCCAACGCGGCCAAGGGCCGCTATCTCAGTGGCCATGATGACGGTGCCCATTTCTCCAACTGCCGGGGCCAGATCATCGTGGAGAACTGTCGTTTTGCCGGCCTGATGGACGACCCCATCAACGTGCACGGCACCAGCGTGCGCATCATTGAGAAGCGCGGCGAAAAAGCGCTGCTGTGCCGTTTCATGCACGCGCAGTCCGTCGGTCTGGATTGGGGACGTCCCGGCGAGTCCATCGGATTCATCGAGCACGAGGGCATGTCCACCGTCGGTACCGGAACGCTGGCCGCGTTCACCCCGTCCAGTCTCACCGAGTTTGAGGTGACCTTCACCGAACCCGTCCCGGCCGAAATGCAAGAAGGCGATGCGCTGGAAAACCTGACCTGGGTCCCCGACGTGCTGCTGCGCGGCAACCATTTTGACAGTTGCCGCGCCCGGGGCGTGCTCATTTCCACGCCCGGCAAAGTGGTCATAGAGGACAATGAGTTCACCTCCAGCGGCTCGGCAATCCTCGTCGCCGGCGATTCCAATTACTGGTACGAATCGGGTGCGGTGCGCGATGTGCTTATCCGCAAGAACAC
>CAIUWO010000782.1 GCA_903902895.1 Candidatus Hydrogenedentota bacterium
CCCGAACATCTCGCCGGGATTCATTTTCGCCGTGAATACGGTCCTGTCCGCCATGGATTGCAGGTACAGCGCCATCTGGTCATCCGGATCAAACACTGTTGGCGTCCGTTCCTCGGCGGTCAGCGCATGCCGCATCGCCTTGAAAATGTCCACGTGGGCCACTTCCCACGACGAAAGGCGACGAAGCAGCGTCTTCGCCTCCGGGTCCGAAACGGCGTCGCACCCGGCGGCGTAAAAGGCCACGCCGTTCTCTTCGATGCGCTCTGCTGTTGCCAGTATCTCATCGGCGCTGAACTGTATGGACATGCAATGCTCCTTCTAGCCAGATGCGTGGGCTGTGAATGTGCCGTGCCGTAGCATAGCACACTCATCAGGCCATCTCATTCGCCTTCGGCCCCGGAGGGGCCACACAATAGTAGCCACGGGTGAAGCGAAGCGGAACCCGTGGAAAAGGTACGAGATGTTCACGTCCCCGAAGGGGGCGAACCATGGGGTGGGGATGCTGCGAAAGGCGGCGAAACGCGTCATTCCCCCAGCTGTTCGCCCCCTTCGGGGACCGTCGCGTCTATTCTCCCAACCCCGGGTTCCCTTAGGTCACCCGGGGCTACTATTGTGCGACCCTTCCAGGGCCGAAAACGGGTGAATTCTTCTGTGCTGGCATCCCTTTTCGCGTGCGCCAATATATTTGCAAACGACAGGAATATTGCCCCGGTGGCCGCGCTGCCAGAAACAGATGGCGCCCGTCGCTACCAGCCTTTCTCTCACGAGCCTTTCAGCTTGATCGCCTTAATGATGTTCGGCAGTGAAATGATCTCGGCAACCACCACCTGCTCCTCAATCGTCAGGCCTTGAAGCATTTGTTTTGTCGCCTTTTTCAAATCGGCATGCAGGGCTTTTGACATTTCATCAATTTGTTTGTCGGTCATCTTTCGCTACCTTTCCTCATTTCTTCAGCCGGCGCCGCTTGCTGTGTTGACTGTCAGGCTTACCACCCGCACCTCGCCCGGCGGCACGCGAAACGTGATGTCGTCCGCGTCCAGTTCTTGGTCGGCGTCTGCGCCCCAAAGCACGGCGTGATCCACTTTGTGCCTGCCGCGTCCTTCGATGCTTACCGTCTGTTCAGCGGCCGCGTTGATGACCGGCGGCTCGCGGAAGGTCTTGGCGACGCCTTCATTGTTCACCACCGTAATCACCCACCCGGTTTCCGTGCGGTTGTACAGGGTTTCGACGCGCCCCGTGACGGAGAACGGGATCAGGTCGTGCGCGATTGCCGCCAGGGCTTTTGCCAGGGGGCGTTCCGCGGTGGGCTGATCCGGTTTTGACGAAGCCAGCACAACCACTTCTCCTTGGCCGTATTGAACACGTATCTGGCTGTTCGAATCCGGCGCGCCCACCTTCTCGGCGAGTTCCTTCGGAAGCAGACCGACGGCCTTGTACGCCTCATCGAGTATCAGTGTGCCGCCGTCGGAAACGTATTGGTCCAGTCGCCGGGCCAGATCGCAGTCGGGCGTAAACTCCCCCGCCAGCACAAGGACCGGATAGCTGCGGAGCACCTCGCTCGATGCGTTGGCGAGCAAAACGTCCGCAATGTCGCCGCAGGGTGAGGCCACCAGCCGAAGTGCTTCCGTGTGCATGTACTCCGGGTCTTTCCACTCAGGATTTCCCGGTTGGCGGTCAGGCCGTTCCGGCTGCTCGGGGTCGCCCAGGCTGCCCGGAAACAGGACGTTCAATGCGTCCAAAATGCGCTGATCGCCCGGCGTGTAGGGGAAGACGTTCCAGGACAGTTTCCCGCCGAAACCCGGGTAGATCCCGTGGTCAAAGGGCAGCAGCAGGGCAACCGGTGCATAGGCGACACCCCGGTCCGGATGGCGGCGCGTGAAGCGGTAGAATTCGGCCGCCTTTTCCCCCAGTGATGACATCGGCAGCGTGCCGTCCGGTCCCGGCTCCTGGGACTTGAAGCAGTTCAGCCAGCCGCCTTCGGCGACCACCACGTTGGCTCCGGCCATGTACGACACGTAATAGGTCCGCGCGTGCAGGCTGAGCGAGTGCCCGTGGGTTGGCCCCGAATTGTCGCCCCAGGTTCGTTTGGGGTCCTCGTCAAACATGGAGGGGCCGTACCAGGAGGAAAAGTCCATCAGCCAGGGTTTGCCGTACTGTCGGGCCGCGCCGCGGGTGAAGGCAATGTGCGTCTGGATGCTGTTGATGTTCTCGCCCACCTCGCTTCCCACCACGTCACAACCCCATTCGCAGGCGTAGTGCTGATAGCAGTAGTGGCCGTTGACCGAGACGAAGCACTTGCGCTGGTCCTCGCCCGCCTTGGCCAGCGCATCCTCCCGCAGGCGCCGGTAATAACGGCGCACGCAGTCGAGGGCCTCCGCGCGGGACTGGGGCGGTGTCGGATAGCCGCCAAAGTGCTTGTACCCGGCGCCGTCTGCCTCCCCGTTCTTGAGATTGTGAAAAGAGTATTCCCATTCGCCCACGCCGCATTGGACGGGTTCCTCATCGGCGATGGGTGTCTCTTCCAGTGTGCTCACATGGGCAGCGCCTCCGGCCCCGCCGAGGGTGAACCAGAAGGGCCGATTCTGCAACGGAATGCACCGGCCCGGACCGGAGGCCAGCGCGGCGTATGTTGGCGGTTCAGGCCGCTCGGCCAAGGCCGCAGGGACGGACAGAAACCATGCCATGACGGCCGAGGAAACCAGCAGGCCATACATCCGTCCCCGGGAGCCCGCCCTGATCGCACGGGTTTTCATCTGTTACCTCTTTTGCGCGGGCAGCCAGGTGTCGAGCAGATACCGGACGTTGATCACCTTGGCCGCAAGGTCTATCGGCACGTAGAAGTAATGGTTCGACGCCTCGTAGCCGATGCGCGAATCCTCGGTCTGGAGCGCGTACAGCCGCTTTGCCAGCGCCAGTTCGCTGCGCAGCGCCTCTTCCGCCTTGGCCAGCATCGCGGTCCGCACCTCCGGCGTCTTTATCAAACCCATCGCGTTTCGAATCGCCACGAACTGGGACTGGTTGGCCACGCTGCGGAAATGAATGGCGCACGCCTCGGCGATGCCGGTCTCCGCCAGAAACGTCTTCGTGTTCGCCTCTTCCGCGTTCTTGTCCTTCACCGCGGCCCGCATGGCCGCCACCGCCTGGTCAAACCCGTCGGCCATCTTGCCGAACTGCGCCGCGAACACGTCCGCGGGATACACCGAGCGCCAGGCGTCCAGCCCGTCGTACGGTAAGCCCACCATCGTCGCGGCGTAGCCGGTGGGCGCGCCCCACAGCGGGTTGGCCGGACCCATCTGCTGCGGCCCGGAGTATACCGTGCCGATGTTGTAGGGGTATTCGGCGAAGGCCGTGCTGCACGTTTTCCACGCGTCGACGGCGACCGGGGCCAGGTCGCCGCCAAAGCGCCGTTGCGCCACGCTCCGCAGGGCGTCGTCCACGCTGGGCGCGGCGTCGCGGCCCATCTCCGCAAACACTTCAAGATTCGGCGAGGGGCACCCGCCGAGTGTCCAGCCCAGCATCATTCCGTCGATCCCCGCCCCGCGCAGGTTCGAGGCGTGCTGCGCCGCCAGGCCCACCGCCGGGATGTAGGGCACCGCCGCCAGTTCCCAGGTCACGTTCGCCTGCACCTTGGCCAGCACCTTCAGTCCGGCCTCCCTGGCCACGGCCCAGCTCTTCTTGGCCCGCGGCCCCGGGCCGGGCGTCGACAGGGAGTATTCGCCGATGACGCTGTCCACGCCGCCCCGCGTGATGGGGATGCTCCACTCGCTCACGCTCATGAGCGCGACGCTCTTGGGCAGCGCGGTCGAAATCATCTTGGGCCAGTCGTTTGCCCAGCCCCAGTCCCATGCGATGAGACGCGCCTTGCCGCCGCCAGTGTCAATGCCCTCCTGGAGCGCGGTGTGCAGGTCGGCGATGACCGCCGGACCGCCCGGTTTGGCGCAGCGTGGGCACTTGGACCCGTTAAAGTGGGACCAGCAGTTGGTCAGGTTCTCCGACGCGCTGATGGTGAAGAACCCGGCAAGGTCGGGAACGGACTTGCAGATGGATGCCACGCCGTCGCGCAGGTAGGCGCGCACCTCGGGTACGCTCGTGCATACTGTCGCAAAACCGCTTTCCTCGACGCCCTTTAACTCCGGATGCTTTTCAAAGAAGGACAGCGGCATGGCGCGCGGCTCATTCAGATAGAGATAGACGCCGATGCCGTGCCTGCGCGCCCGCTCCACAAGCTTCGCCAGGTTCTTGAGCCGTTCCTCGCGGCGCTCGCTCATCGACGGGTCCCAGGGGAACTCGGCCAGCTTGTACAGCACGGCCTGCATCCAGACACCGTCCACGCCCGCGCGCGAAAGCTGGTCGAGGTAGCCGTCGGGAAAGGACTCCGGCGCGCCGTCCAGCAGCGGGTCGCCGTACATGGCAAAGTAGGACGAGCAGAAGCGCGGACTGAACATGTTGGACGCGGGTTTCTCCTCCGTCGGCGCTGGCGGCGCGGACAGCCGGTCGATGAATCCAAACAGCGGTTCCTTCGCCGCGCCAAGACCGCCGGGGAACTCCTCCTGCATCAGCTTTGCAATGTCCGTAGCGCGTTGCGCTGCCGCCGCTTCGGGGGCCGAATAGCGCAGCGCTTCGCACTTGGGTTTCAGGCTGCCCAGTTTGATGTACAGGAAATCATCCTCGCGCAGCGTGTAGGCAAGCTGGTCCGGTGTCCACTCCAGCAACTCCAGCAACTGCTCATAGGGCAGCAGGTGCCAGTTGCGCCGGATCACGGTGATGAAGGCGCGCTGCTGTATCGCGTCGGAAATGGGCGCCTGCTCCGGCAGACCCATGCTCTTGGCAAGGTCTGTGAGTTGTCCCGGCTCCGCACCCACCACCTTGGCCATGCGGTCCACCGGCACCAGCGGCCAGTTGAACCACACGAACGCGTGCAGCCGGTCGGGAAAGTGGGGGAGGGGCACCGGTTCCGGGGTGGGCCCCGTCGGAAGTTCCATTGCGTGAAGCAGTGCCAGCCCAAGAATTGCCCATGCGGTCATTGTTTTGTCTCCTCTGCCTGAAGCGCCGTGATTTCCGCGGCGATGCGCTCCCGCTGCTGTTTGATGAGGCCGTAGTCTATCTCATAATCCCGCGTCTGCCGCGTGATTTCATCAATGTTCTTGACCTGCCAGCCCACCACCTGCTCCACCATCTCGTCAATGGCCGCCAGCGCCCGGTCAGCCGCCGCACTCTGGCCCGCCGCGCGCGCCTTTTCCGCCGCGGCGCGCAGGGCGTACAGCGCGCGGTAGTCCTCCTGCCCGTCCCTGCAGGCTTCCCAGCGCCGCGAAGGCGTCACCTGGTCGCCCGTCTGGTATACCACGGACCAGTCCGGCGTCTCCAGTGGCCACCATGTGTCGTTGTATTTGTAGCACCAGAAACCCGCCCCTTTCAGCCCCAGTTTCCACGCGGTCCACGCATGGGCCCGGTAGTAGCCCAGCGGCAGCAGTTCCTTGCCCGGGTCCGTCGCCTCGTAGGCCCACAGGGTCCTGGCGTTCTGCTGGAACCAGCGCAGCAGTTCCGGGTCGCGCTTGAGCACGTTGATCTCGGGCTGCCAAACATCAATGAGGTCCTTGAATTCCGCCACGTATTCCACCCGCATCAGGCCCGTCGGGTCGGTATAGTTGCGCACCTTGGGATCAACCGACTTCACCCGTTCGCAGAAGCGGCGCAGGTCGGGAATGACTGTCTGCCCCGTCAGCCAAGGCTCATCGTACGGATAAAATGCCCAACGGTCGTATCCGTAACCCTTCTCCGCCAAGTGTGCGGTCAGCGCGCGCACCGCCGTGGCAAAACCCTGGGCCGCTTCGGCGCTGTCCGCCGCGGGCGCCTTGCCCTCCGGCCATTGCACTGTTGGCACGGCGGGAAAGAGCAGTTGGAACCAGCCGGGCAAGCGCGTCAGGGACTTGTCGAAACCGGTCCAGTCCGGCGCTTCGGTCGCTGCGCCCCGCATGTCCACCGGCACCACGGGCAGGCGCGGCCCGTAGGCAACGCTGATGCCGTGGTCCAGCATGTCCTTCAACTGCTGGTCCGACGTCTCCGCAACGTCCGTGCCCACCCAGTTCATCTGCGCATACACGCCCTCGGGCAACCGTATCGGCAGCACTTCGATGGTGATCGGGATTTCCCGCAGCGTGGTGCTTTCCTCCAGCGAGCCCAGATACAGCGTCAGCGTGTGCGTGCCCGCCTCAAGACCGTGCGTGTCCACCACCAGCCACAACTGCGACGCCTCCAGCGGGGACAGCGTGATTGTCCGCGACAGGTCCAGTTCGGGCAGCGCGTCCAGCACCATCCCGCCGTTCGGCGCAGCCACCATCACCCCGCGCCGCAGTGTGATGTGCCCGGCAAGTTCCGGGTCCTTGTCCGGCGCGCCGCCCGCCACCTTCGGTTTGTTGAACGCGCACCGAACATTGATCGCCCGTCCGGTCACGTTCAGCAGGTTCAGCGCCACATCCTCGAACTCGTCGCCAAACGCGGTGAGCACGATGGGGGGGGCGGGTGCAAGGTGTCCCGTTGTCTCGTCGGGCGCAAAGGTGTTCCATGGGTTGTCGTCCTGCCAGCACACGAAACTGCCGCCGTTGCCTTCCATCCAGAACGTGGCCAAAGCTTGGGCGAGGCGCGCAAGGCCTGTCGCCTCTCGGCGCAGCGCTGTGGCCTCCTCCGCAAGGGACGCGTCGAGTGGGTCTTTCTCCGCGTGCTTGCGGACCTGATCACGATGCGCGGTCAGCCGCGTCAGGCCGAGCGCCAGACCGTCCACCGCGTCACCTTTGCCCTCGGCAATGGTGTTGGTGCAGTCACTGGACAGGCCATCCATGGCGCATTCGTCCGCCGACGGAGTGGCAATATCGCCCTCAAATCCGGCGAGCGGCGCGGCCAGGCCAGAGGCAAGCAATCGCGTGCCCAGCACGGTCATACCGGGCAGGGGCACACGAAACGATAGCATCGCGTCCGTCGCGCCGGGCGCAACGGGCACAACACGGATTTCTGACAGGGCATCGGTTCGACGGGCGGCAATCTCGATGAAGGTCTTGTCCGGCGCGGGTGTGGTCCAAACGGCGTGGGCTTCGTTGTCGCCGACAACAGGCCCGTCAATGTCCAGATGCATTCCCCCGACCGGTTTTGCAGGCGCGGAAACGGGTGCCCCCGGCGCAGCATTGCCGCGCCCCGTCAGCGCTGAATCGCCCCGCAGCGAGGGCCATGCAACCCGTCCCTTGCCGCCCCATGAGATGCACTGGATTGCATTGGGCAGGCAGACCACCGCCTCCAGCACTTCGTCACCGTCAAGGTCACCCATCGCAGTGGCGGTCTGACCGTTGCCGCCGAGTTTCAGCGGAGTGACCTTCGCGCCGTCATCACTCACCAGGAAATGGCTTGCACCGGTGGCGGGATCCGTGTCGCGCACACCCACCAAGATGTCCGGATGGTTGTCTCCATCGACATCGCCCACAGTCGGCGGCGAGAAGATGCCCCGCCCGGCCAGTTCGCGCCGCCAGCGCTCCGACCCGTCCGGGTTGTTGCAGTAAAGGAAGTTGCCCTTGTCACCGTGCACGATTTCCTGGGTGCCGTTCCCGTCCATGTCGGCCGTCGCAATGCACACATAACTCTGCATTTCATCCTTTGTTCGCCACAGCAGTTTTCCGGTGCCCCCGTCCAGCGCCGTCAGGCAGGTGCTGGTGCCCGTGTGGCTGCGCGTGAACAGAACCTCCACGCTTCCGTTGTGGTCCAGATCCGCCAGATTGACCCCCGCCCGCCCATGGGGCATCATCTCGTCCGTGAACCGCCATTTGACCCCGCCGAACCCGTCAAGACAGTACACGTTGCCATTGTCCGTGCCGTAGAAAATCTCCGCAAACCCGTCGCCGTCCGCGTCGCCGATGGCCGGAATGCCCGCGCGAAAACGGTCGCCAAAGAAACGCCAAAGCACGCGACCATCGGCGGCGAGACAGAAGACCCAGCCGTCCAGCCGGCTGACAACGGTTTCCAGTCCCGGCGAGGGATGCGCATCGCTTACCGCCGGTAGTTGCAGTCCCTGTTTCTTCGCCTGCAAATCGGCCGTCCAGCGCGTCTTCCCCGTACTGTCCAGGCAGACCACGACACCATTTGCCAGCACCGCCAGCACTTCCGGGTCTCCCTTGCCATCGATGTCCGCCACCGCCAGCGGCTGCGCCACGGCGGTGGGCAGCATCGCGGTCCACAACGACTGTCCTTTGCCGTCCAGCAGAAACACCTCCTTTCCGACCGCCGTGATGACACCGACCGGTCTCTCCGCATCGGGATACAGCGTGGGCGAGACGGCCATCACGTTGGTGGAAAAAGTCCACTCAATGGTTTGCGCCGGTACGAAGATGCACGGAAGGGCCAAGACTATCGACACCGGGAGAAACATTCGCATCCGCATGGC